>JBFJJU010000032.1:0-24078 GCA_041612115.1 Perlucidibaca sp. | reverse complement strand
GCCGAGCAGTCCCGAGCGCTCGGCTAGGCCAAGGCCCAGCATGGCGATCATAACGCTGCCGACGGGCGCGAATTGAGTGAAGTTAGTAACGCTGCTGGCCAGCACATAACGCAGACCATCGAGCGATATTAAGTTGGCGGCGGTGACCACGCGGCTGCCATCGGGCCAAGGCGCTTGCCAGCCTAAACCGCTAGCAATGGCCGAAAGCACGGCGACGCCAAAGCACAGCCAAACAAATAGCCAGGTTGGGTGCGGTAGTCGGTTGCCGAGGCGCTCAAAGCGGTCGAGTGTGCGATTTAGAAGTGATGAAGGCATGGGTCGAGGCTGTATTTTTATTAGTCCTGACCTTACCTAAATGCGAGTAGCACCGCAAACCAAGCGCCACCGCCTGTGTGAATATTAAGCGCGGGTAGCGAGTGTATTTCGGCAATGGGGCGTACAGCTTAGCTTGCTAAGCTGTCGCCGCTTGGATCGCCGTGAGCGCGATGGTAAAGACGATGTCATCGACCAGTGCGCCGCGTGACAAATCATTCACTGGCTTATTTAAGCCTTGCAACATGGGCCCAACGCTGACGCAATTGGCGCTACGCTGCACGGCTTTATAAGTGGTGTTGCCGGTGTTTAAGTCGGGGAAAACAAACACCGTGGCGCGGCCAGCAACTGGGCTATTGGGTGCCTTTTGCTTGCCGACACTGGCAATCGCCGCCGCGTCGTATTGCAGTGGGCCGTCGATGGCGAGGTCGGGGCGCGCAAGCTTGGCTAAGCGTGTGGCTTCGCGCACCTTTTCGACCTCATCGCCGGTGCCTGAGTCGCCAGTGGAGTAGCTGAGCAGCGCCACGCGAGCGGGGATGCCAAAGGCTTCCGCCGAAGCGGCGCTTTGCAGCGCGATGTCGGCCAGCTCTTGCGCATTGGGGTCAGGATTTACCGCGCAGTCGCCATAGACCAAGACTTGTTGCGGTAGCAGCATAAAAAACACCGATGACACCAGCTTATAGCCAGGGGCGGTTTTGATCAGCTGTAGCGCTGGGCGTATGGTGTTGGCAGTGGTGTGCACGGCGCCGGATACCAAGCCGTCGACTTCGTTTTCAGCGAGCATCATGGTGCCAAGAACTACGGTGTCTTCGAGTTGTGCCAGGGCCATCGGGGCGTTGAGCCCTTTGTGCGCACGCAGCTTGACCATGGCCTCAACGTAGTGCTCGCGCACACCATCGGGGTCGATAATAGTGAGCTCAGTAGGCAATGTGATGCCATGCGTGCGTGCCACTTCCTGCACCTCGCTGGGTTTGGCCAGTAGCACACAATCGGCAATGCCTCGTGTTTGGCAGATGGCTGCTGCCTGCACGGTGCGAGGTTCGGCGCCTTCGGGTAAAACAATGCGCTTTTTCGCTGCTTTGGCGCGACTGACTAACTGATAGCGAAATGCCGCCGGTGTCATGCGAATGACCGGGGCTTGCCCGCAGCGTGATTGCAGCCAGGTTTGGTCTAAATGGCTGGCCATAAACTCGGTGATGGACTCGGCACGTTCGGCGTCATCGAGTGGAATTTCTGGGTTTATTTTTGCTAAGGCGCGCGCAGTGTCATAGGAGCCAGTGGCCACGGTAAATACTGGCAAGCCGGCATCGATGGCGGGGCGGCAAAGTGTAAATACGCGCTCATCGGGCTGAAAGTCGGTGCAGAGTAAAAGCCCGGCGAGCGGCACACCATTCATTGCCGCCAAGCAGCTAGCCACGATGATGTCGTCGCGATCGCCGGGAGTGACGATGAGCACGCCGGGCTGCAGCAGCTGCACGGTATTGGGCATGGCGCGCGCACAGAGCACGGTTTTTTTCACGCGACGGCGAGCGGCATCGCCAACGGAAATGGGGCTGGCCTGCATCAGTCCCATGATATCGGCTACGCGCGGCGTATTTAATGACTCATCCCAGGGGATGCAGCCGATGAGATGGAAATCATCGCGGGCAAAAAGTGGCGAAGCGGCGCGTAAGGCGAGGGCATATTCTGTGCTAGGCAGCTTATTGACTACCGCACCAACAATGCAGGCTTGGTCAGGGCCGCCAAATTGCTGAACATTGAGCGCAATGCGGTCGGCAAAGGCTTCGGCGCTTTCCTCATGCGGCGCGCTAACAATAATGGCTTCTGCGTTGAGGCTATTGGCAAGTGCCACGTTTACTTGTGTGGCATAGCTTGACTGCTGAGTGGGCACCATGCCCTCAATAATGACCACATCGTGGCCTTCAGCCGCGACATGAAAGCGTGTCAATAAGGCTTCGAGTAAATCGTCGAGGTTGTGCTCCGCAATATAGCGCTCGGTGTCGCTTAAGGCCAAAGGTTCTGGCGAGTCGATATTGTGTGTTAGTTTCACCAAGCCGGTGGAGCGTTCTGGGCCAACATCGCTGTAATGATGTTGCGCGACAGCCTTGAAAAATCCAACGCTAAGGCCGGCGCGAGAAAGCGCACGCACCATGCCTAGGCTGGTAGAGGTAAGACCAACGCGAGTGCTAGTCGGAGCTAATAAAAACGCGTGCATGGCAGTCCTTATGGTTCGATTTAGTGGGCAGCAGCCAATACGGCGAGAGTTTCGAGCACAATTTGGCGCTCTTCATTAGTGGGAATTACCCAAATAGCCGTGCTCGTGGTAGAGCTGATACGGCCTGATTTTCCGCCAACGGTTTGCTGATTGAGCTCTTCATCTAATGTGGCGCCGAGCCAGCTTAAGTGCACCATGGTTTCGCGGCGAATGTCTGGCGCATGTTCGCCGATACCGCCAGTGAAAATCAGGCCATCGAGTGCGGGTAAGGCACAGCGCATAGCCGCCAAAGATTTCGCCAAGCGGTAGCAAAATACGGCGATGGCTAAGCGCGCGCCATCGTGGCCATTGGCTCGTGCTTCTAGCAAGGTGCGCATATCGTTGGACAGTCCGGATAAGCCCAGCAAGCCACTTTCGCGGTTAAGCATGGTGTCGATACGCTCCAAGCTCCAGCCCAAACTACGCTGCAAATGGCCATGCAAATTGGGATCAACATCGCCGCTGCGTGTGCCCATGACGGTGCCTTCTAGCGGCGTTAATCCCATGCTGGTGTCGACGCTTTCGCCATTGTGCACAGCGCAGGTGGATACGCCGTTACCTAAGTGCGCAACCAACCAGCTACTGTTTTGATAGCTCAGGTCAGCAGCTTCGGCAGCGCGCTCAGTCACGTAGCGATGACTGGTGCCATGAAAGCCATAACGGCGCACGCCATGGTCACGATACAGCGCATTTGGGATGGCATAGCGATAGGCCATTTCTGGCAGCGTTTGGTGGAATGCGGTGTCGCAGACGGCAACATGCGGCAGCGCTGGCCACGCCGCCTTGGCGGCTTCAATGCCGGCAATATTGGCCGGGTTGTGCAGTGGCGCTAAGGCACTATTGGCTTCAAGTGTGGCCAAGCATTCGGCATCGATGAGCGCGGCATTTTGCAGGTCTTCGCCACCATGCACGACGCGATGGCCGATAGCTTTCAGTATGGACTGATAAGGCGCTATGCAGGCCACGATGGCGGCAAAGCCTTGCTGATGTGAGGCGTGCGCCAAACTCTGTTGGGCTTGCTTATCATCCCCAATGCGCCAGTTGAGCGTGGCTTCGGCACTGCCCAAACGCTCAATTTCACCCTGCACAATGGGCTGTGGAGCGTCGTAAGCGATCAAGGCAAATTTAATCGACGAGCTGCCGGCATTGATTACCAGCACTGCCGAAGCTTGGGTTTCGGCAGCTGCGAGAGATGTGATCATTTGCGCTTATTTCGCGGGTGCAGCAACCACACCGCAGGCCATGCGAGCACCGCCGCCACCAAGTGCCGTGGGATGATCGTGATGGTTGTCGCCGCCGACATGCATCATCAAGGAGTGATCGCGCATATCGTTAAGCGTGAGTCGTGGTGCCAGTACTGGATTTGTCGAGGTGCCATCGGCATCAACGAATAGCACAGGCAGGTCGCCTAAATGGCCATCACCCCAGGGCGAGCCGTGCTTGCCGCTATTTTTCGGGTCGAAGTGGCCGCCTGCGGCTAAGCCAGGCACCATCTTGCCGTCTTTTTCAGCAGCCTCGCAGCTTGGGTTGCTGTGCATATGGAAGCCATGTTGGCCGGGCGTAAGATTTTTTAAGTCTGGAGTGATGACTGTGCCGAAACGGTTGTGGCTGAGCGTGATAGTGCCGACGCTATCGGCAACGCCGGCATCGTTCACTTGGTGCATTTCAACGACGATATCAGCAGGTTTACTAGCGAATACTGCTGTTGAAGTGAGTATCAGCGCGCTGGCCATCAGAGTGCGAGTAAGCATCATAAATCTTCTCTCTTAATTGTCGTTAGTGAGTAGTGTTTTAGCTATTTTGGACTGGCTAAAGCTAAGCGTTAATGCCGCTAGACTCAAGCCTGCCGCAGCGCCAGCTGAAACATAGCTTGCCATTGCTGTGATTTTTTAGGCAATGACATGGCGGCATGCGCTGGGCTGGTCGATGGCAAGGTATGACAATGCAGGCGTTGCTGCTGCGCTATTGAGAGAGTTGGCCACACCAAGCGATGAAACCATTTACTGGCGGCTTGGCCATTAAGCGCTATATGCGATATTCGGTTAAATTCCTCGAATAGGTAGCTAAAATCGTTTATCTGTAGGCTTTTACTGCGAATGCTTGCGTCTAGGCTGCCTTTGCGTTGCGCCTCTGCAAGCACATCCCACAGGCCGCAGTTAGCTTGTAAAAGTAGCGCGTAACGCGCATCGAAGTCATCAGGAAGTGCTTCTAGGCCGTGTGTTGCAGCGAGATACTCTGCCGCGATAGGCCAAAAACCATTGCGAGGATGTGCGTAGTACGCGCTAGCAGCAAGCGATGCGACTCCCGGCATGCTGCCTAAAATCAGCAGCCGAGTGTCAATGTTGACGACAGGGGCAAAGCCTATGCAGCGCTCGGCATCAGGCATTTGCGCAGCTTAGTTCAGTTCACCGGCTAAAAAGCGCTGATAGAGCGCTGCGGTTTGCTTGGGGCGTTCGAGCTGCGGCATATGGCCAATATCCTTATAAACATAGGCTTTGGAGCCAGCAATACGCTGCCAAACACTGACCATGCTGACATCGAGCAACTGGTCTTGATCACCCCAGATGATCAGCGTTGGCGTGTGAATATTGCCAAGCTCAGCATCCATCACGCCGCCTAGCTGCTTAAAAATATACTCATGGCGCGGCACCCGCGCGATGGCCTCTGCGGCCACAGTATCGAGGACAAAGCCAGGAATAAAGGGTGGCTCTGTCATGGTCATATCGTAGAAACGCTTCCAGCCATCAATCGTGGTGGCGAAAAAGCCATTTTTGCCGGCCGCGATTTGCTTGCGCAGCGTGCTCAAGGTTGGGCTGCTAACACCCGCGGCGTTCATCAACGCTAGGCTGTGTGTTTGCTCGGGATGGCGCAGTGCAAATTGTGCTGAGATCTCGCCGCCCATGGAGTTTCCGATAAGATCAACTTGCGGGTTTTTCGGCGCCATGGCCTTGATTAAGTCGCTCACGCGATCGGCCTGGGTCGCTGGGTCATAAGCTGCTGTGGGCAGAAAGCTAGACTGGCCGAAGCCGGGTAGATCCATGGCAATAATGCAGCGGTCTTTCGGCAGCGACTTGGCCATGCGGAACCAATGCGCGGCGCGCGCAGTAAAGCCGTGGATCATCACGATGCACGGTGCAGGGCTGTCGGTGTGGCGGCTAAACACGTCGATGTCATGGTTGTCGATGCGATAGCTGCTGCGTTCGAGGCCAGCCATATGTTGTTCCAGACCTAGCGCAGTTTCTTGTACCCATCCGCCGATGGAGGCTTGGGCTGGGCTGGCAAACGCTATTAGGCTAAATAGCAGTGAGCTTAGGCGTAGTGATTGTAGTGTCATGACTGATTTCTCGTTGCTAAGTTCTTATTGGTGGTGATGCATGTCGTGATCCATGCCCGACATATCATGATTCATTGCTGGCATATCGTGATCCATAGCGCCTGATGCATGGCCACTGTGCTGATGGCCGCTATGTATCTGTGTGCCCAACAGTGTCCACAGACCGAAGAGAATAATCAACAGGCCAGCGGTTTTACGCGTGCCAGGCCGCTGCAATACGCGTTTGATTTGGCCGGCGGCAGTGCCAGTTAGTAGCAGCGTGGGCAGTGTGCCCAGACCGAAGGCCAGCATCACTAAGGCTGATTGGCTTGGATCGGCACGGGTAATGGCCAAAGTCATCGCGCTATAGACGAGGCCGCAGGGCAGCAAGCCCCAAATCATGCCGGCGGCAATGGCATGACCAGGATGACGCACCGGAAACATGCGTTGGCGTATCGGTGCTAGCGCCTTCCACAGTGGCCCGCCTAGTCGCTCAATATGCGCTAAGGCCAAAAACCATCCGGCCATATAAGCGCCCATCAACATCATAAAAACGCCAGCAATGATGCGGATGATTTGCTTCGCAGGGCCAAGGTTCTGCAAGTCGGCAAGTAAGTAGCCGGAAGTTAAGCCGAGCAAGGTGTAAGTCAGTAAGCGACCGCTATTGAATACTAATTGCCAGAGCAAAAGACGCCAGCCTTGGCGCTGATCGGCAGGCAAGGCGAAGGTGAAGGCGCCACTTAAGCCGCCACACATGCCCACGCAATGGGTGCCGCCGAGCAGGCCCATGGTGGCCGCCGTAAACAGCCAAGCAAAATCAGTCATTGCTATCGTCCTTGGGCTTTGAGGTTTGCGCTGCTCGCTCCGCATGGCGCTGCTCTTGTGTTGCTAAGTCGCGACGACGTTGGCTTTGATCATCCATCAAAATGCGATGCGCGGGGCCTTCCATATCATCGAATTGCTCGCTTTTGATGGCCCAGAAAAATACATAAACAGCGATGCTGATAAACACCAAACTCAGCGGCACCAGCAGATAAATAACTTCCATAACAACCCTTTAGTGAAGCTTGGCGCGGCGTAAACGCAGCGCATTAAAGACCACAACCAATGAGCTTAGCGACATGCCTAAAGCAGCAGCCCATGGCGGCACAAAACCTAAGGCGGCAGGCGGCAAAATGGCCAAATTATAGGTCACCGCCCAGCGCATATTTTGCTTCACGGTAATGGCTGTGCGCTGAGCAAGGGCAAGGGCAGGCGTTAATGCCGCCAGTCTATCGCCTAGGAGCACGGCATCGGCACTGGTTTGCGCCCAGTCCGTGCCCGAACCCATAGCCACACCACAATGCGCTTGCGCGAGGCTGGCGGCATCATTAATGCCGTCGCCAACCATGACAACGACAGCGCCTTCGGCCTGCCAAGCTGCAATTCGTGTTTGCTTTTGCTCAGGGCTTTGCTGGCCATAAACAATGTCTATGCCTAGCTCTTCGCCGATGCGCATCGGCAGCGCCGAGGCATCGCCCGAGAGTAAAACCGTGGTTAAGCCCACGGCGCGGCAATTGGCGACAACATTGGCCGCCTCGGGGCGCAATTGGTCGCTAAGGGCAATGCGCAACAGCGGCTGATGGTCTTTGCTCAACCAAACCACCAATGTGTCGTCGGCCTGCTGTGGTGCGTGCGCCAAGGCAAAGGCCGCATGGCCTATGCGATAACACGCGTCACCGTGTAGTACCGACATGCCGAGGCCAGCATGCGCTTGGGCCTCAGCGTCAAGTGCCATGGGCGAAATATCCTGCGCGGCAACATAGCGACATAAGGCACGAGCTATTGGATGGCTTGCGCCAGTTTCCATGGCTGCTACAAAACTCAACGCTTGCTCAAGTGACAGGCGGGGCTCGACTAAGTCGCAAGCACTGACTTGCAGCGCACCAACGGTTAGTGTGCCGGTTTTATCAAATACGATGTGTGTGGCTTCAGGTAAGGTGCTCAGCACGTGGCCGCGAGTCACCAGAAAGCCTAGCTCAGCTAAACGCTGAGTGGCGACAGTTAAGGCGGTTGGCGTTGCCAGCGAAAGCGCGCAAGGGCAGGTGGCTACCAATACCGCGAGCGTTGCCCAGAAGGCCTGAGAAGGGTCGACAAATTGCCATCCAATATAAACAAAGACAGCTAGCACTAGTACGCGAGCGACAAACCAGTGCGCGAGACTATCAGCACGTTGAGCGATCGCTGGCTTTTCCGCGAGCGCGCGTGACATCAACTGATGCAAAGTTGCCAGCACGGAGTCATTGCCGCTGCGCACGACAGTGGCGATTAAAGCCTGCTCACCAGCAATGCTGCCGGCTAATATCATCTCGCCTTGGCGCTTGCGCAGTGCCATCGGTTCGCCACTGAGCATGGCTTCGCTGACATAGCCTGTGTCTTGCTCAAGCTGCGCATCCACGGGCACGGTATCGCCTGCATCGATGAGAATGCGCTCACCGGCGACTAGCTCATCGCTTGGCGTTGACTGCCATTGCCCATGGTGCCAACGCTTTACTAAGCGTGGATTAATGGTGAGTAAGTCGGCGGCGCGTTCACCAGCGCGCTGGCGGGCTTTTAGCTCGATAAATCGACTAGTTTGTAAGAAGAAAATAAACATGCAAACTGAGTCAAAGTACGTCTCGCCTTGGCCGATGATTGTGGCGTACCAGCTGGCGAAGAAGGCACCAATGAGTGCAATCGACACTGGCACATCCATGGTCAAGTGCCGAGCTTTTAATGCAAGCCACGCTGAGCGATAAAACGGCCAACCAGCCCAGGCAAATACCGGAATGGTGACGAGGCCTGAGATATATCGCATGTAGTCGCGGTATTCGGTGTCGATGCCTTGAAACGCGCCCAAGTACAGGCCAATGCCAAGCATCATCGCCTGCATGGTGCCGAGGCCGGCGAGAGCAACGCGAAAGAGTTGGGTGCGCGCCTGTTGCTTTAGTGCGGCGGCATGCGTATCGCGCTGGAATGGGCGGGCCTTATAGCCAATATGTTCAAGTTCAGCCAATACTTGACTGAGTTGAATGCTGTCGTCGTGCCAGCGCACACGGAGTCGATGATTACTGAAGTTAACGCTGGCCTCAACAATGCCTGGTGCCTGCTGTAAGCGGCGCTCAATAAGCCATGCGCAGGCCGCGCAGCTTAAGTTTTCGATGCTCAGCTCGGCAATCGTGAGCTCACCTTGGTGGCTAACAAACTCGCGCTGTACGGCCGCGTGATCGAAGCGCGCCAAGAGCTCTGCCGGTGCGGCGGCAAAGGCCGCGCCGGGCTGACTATCACGACTTAAATAGTAGTCACTGAGGCCGCTACTTTCGATACTTTCCGCCACGGCCAAACAGCCGAGGCAGCAAAATGCTCGCGTTTCGCCAAGCACAATCGCTTGAAACGGACCAATGCGCTCGGGATTAGGCAGGCCGCAGTGATAGCAGGAGAGAGTCACAGTGAGTGAGTAATCAACGATCTATTGCGCGGATAAATCAATATTGCCTTCGGCGGGCAGGTTGATGTCTTTGCTCATATGCCAATCGCTGGTGCTGAGGTCTAGCGTGTAGTGTCCGACAGGCACTTTTTCCAGCTGGCCACGATACTCACCGGGCGATGTCGCTGTCAGATTCAGTGTTTGATCACGCACTTTTTGCGTCACATGATATAAGTTCAGCGTCAGGCTGGCGGGCCACTGCACATCCTTGCTGCCCTGCATGCTGACCAAGACCTCGCCAGAAATATCATCAAGGATAATATTTGCATGCATGTTTAGGTCACGCGCGACGTCCACACGCGCGAAGTCTTCATTAATTGCTTTGCCGTCTTGATACCAGTCGCCCGATACCACGTCATCTCTATTGACCACCGCGGTATAGACAAAATATAGCGAGCCAATAATCGAGATGAGCGGAAGAACAATGATGAACCATACCCAAAATTGGCGGTACCAAGGGCGTTGTGCGGTCGTGCTCATGCAACTTATCCTCTGTTTAGCGGCGTGGCATCATGAAGGTGCTTTCGGTCGAGTCCTGTATCGACTCGTCATCGATACGAGTAACGACAAACTCAATCTCGGCGCTGCGACCTTTCATGTCGGTGTCTTGCAACGTTACGGTTAATGGCACCGTGGCGAGTTCGCCAGCCAGCAAGGTCAGGTATTTCGTGCCACCTTCTAGCGTGACGGGAATGGAGTTACAGCGAACCTCAATGCGGTATTGGTAGTCTTTCTGCGATTTATTTTGCACTTTAAGTGTGTAGCTGTTTTCGATTTTGCCATCGTAGCTTTCGCTAAAGAGTGCGCCTCGGTCGCGCATGGCCTCGATGGACAGCGGAGTGCGCATGAAGAGAGCAAAAAGCAGTGCCGAAATCATCACGGTGAGCGCCAAGCTATAAATAATCAGGCTTGGACGCAGGAAGTGATATTTGCCGTCACCGGTGTTTTCTAACAGATTTTCGGTGGTGTATTTCACCAAGCCACGGGCGTAGCCCATCTGATCCATGACGCTGTCGCAAGCATCGATACAGGCGGCGCATTGAATGCACTCAAACTGCAGGCCATCGCGAATATCGATGCCGGTAGGGCAGACTTGTACGCAGAGTTTGCAGTCGATGCAGTCGCCTAAGCCAACCTCTTCACTGCTTTGATGGCGGCCACGTGAGCCGCGTGGGTCGCCGCGATAGTTGTCATAGGAAATAATCAAGGTGTCGCGGTCAAACATCACGCTTTGGAAGCGACCGTAAGGGCAGATGTGCAGGCAGACTTGCTCGCGCATCCAGCCCGCATTGAGATAGGTGGCGCCGGCAAAGAACAGCATCCAAAACAGCATCCATGGATCCATGCTGAATGTGGTGAACTGCTCCCAGAGGTCGCGCATTGGGGTGAAATAGCCAATAAAGGCGATGCCAGTGCCGATTGAGACGACGAACCAGCCCGAGTGTTTGATGATGCGCTTGATAAATTTGCGCAGGCTCATTGGGGCTTTGTCGAGGCGCATGCGGGCATTACGGTTGCCCTCAGCGACTTCCTCTATCCACATAAAGACCTTTGTCCACACGGTTTGCGGGCAGGCATAGCCACACCAAACTCGGCCGGCAAGCACAGTTACAGCAAAAAGCGCGAAGGCGGCAATGATGAATAGCCAAGAGAGAAAGAAGAAGTCTTCTGGCAAGAAAGTCCACCAGAAAATATAGAAATGACGATTGGCTAGATCGAAAAGCACCGCTTGGCGGCCCTCCCAGTCAATCCATGGCAGCAAAAAGAAAACAGCCATGGTGAGGTAGAGGGTAACGAGGCGAATATTTTGGAATAAACCAGTAATGGCGCGGGCATGAATTTTTTCACGCTTGGCATAAAGGTCCGCTGTTTTCGGCTGCACCACACGCACGGGGTCTGGCGATAAGTCGCGAGTGGGAATCTGATTACTCATGGCACCGGTGTCCTAAGGTCAGCGGAGCGTAGATTATACGCGGGGGTGTTGCTGGCGGGCTGCGACATATTGCCGCAGCCCGCCAATCTCACAACAACTAGCCTATTTATGGCTCAGCGAATAAACGTAAGCAGCCATTAAATGCACACGGTCCGAACCTAGTGTTTTATCGAAGTTAGGCATACGGCTGTTGCGGCCGTAATACACGGTGTCGAGCACGTGACGCTCAGCGCCGCCATGCAGCCAAATGGTATCGGTCAAGTTCGGTGCACCAATGGCTTGGTTGCCGCGACCATCGGCACCGTGGCAGCCAGCGCAGACGGCAAAGCGTGGTTTGCCGGCATCGGCAAGTTCACTATCAACAGTACGACCAGACAGTGACAGGGTATAGGCAACTACTTCTTTCACGCCTTGCTCGCCCATAGCGTCTTTCCACGCTGGCATCACGCCGTGACGACCATGAGTCAGTGTTTCCACTAGTTTGTCAGGCTCACCACCGTACAACCAATCATTGTCGGTTAGGTTAGGATAGCCTTGGCCGCCACGGGCGTTAGAGCCATGGCAGAGCGCGCAATTGTTGGCGAAGATACGGCCGGCAATGCGCATGGCACGATCATCTTTGGCTAGCTCAGGAATCGGAGTGGCAGCAAACGACTTGTACAGTGGGCCAAACTCAGTGTCGTATTTGGCTTGGTCTTGGCTGTGCTCACCATGTGATGTCCAACCTAAGTAGCCTGGAAACTTACCCAGGCCAGGATAGAGCGCGAGATAACCCAAAGAGAATGCGATTGAGAGCCAAAAGCAAATCAGCCACCAGCGTGGTAGCGGATTGTTGTATTCCTTAATGCCATCGTATTCATGACCCGTTGTGCCATCTTCTGCCAAGTCCGACAGATCCATTTTACGGGTCCATAGGAGTAGCCAGCTCACACCAATGATGTTTGCTAGCGACAGAACGATGATGTAACCGCTCCAAAAGTCACTCATTTTTTATCTCCCTTAAGGGTCTGCTTGGCATCGATACCGTGAATAGGATCGGTATCGATAGCCAGTTGTCCATCAGCCTCAAAACGTTTGCGGTTAGAGGGTTTAAACGCCCACCAGCAAATCGATAGAAAGGCGACCATTGCCATGATGGTGGCAATGCCATGCAATGTGCCTTTATCCATGATTAGCGAATCCCCCGGTCTTTAAAGGCGTGGCCGAGTTGTTGCAGATACACCACAACTGCATCGAGCTCACTATGGCCCTTGACGGCATCGGCGGCACCAGCAATGTCTGCATCGGTGTAAGGCACGCCAAAACCGCGGAATGTTTCCAGTTTTTTCGCGGTCATCTTGCCATCGAGCAGAGTGGTTTCAAGCCATGGGTATGACGGCATGATGGACTCAGGCACCACATCACGTGGGTTGATCAAGTGAGCACGGTGCCATTCATCAGAGTAGCGGCCGCCAACGCGAGCCAAATCTGGGCCAGTACGCTTGGAACCCCACAGGAAAGGATGCTCCCAAACTGATTCACCAGCGACCGAGTAATGGCCGTAACGTGCTGTTTCTGCACGTAAAGGGCGCACCATCTGAGTGTGGCAAACGTGGCAGCCTTCGCGAATATAAACATCGCGGCCTTCCATCGCCAATGGGCTTAGCGGCACTTGGCTGCTAACTGGCTCAGTAGTTTCTTTTTGAAAGAATTGCGGAACTAGCTCCACCAAGGTGGCGAAACTAATGGCAATGACAATAAAGAAAATCAGTAAGCCTACGTTTGTTTCAACTAACTCATGTTTTGAAGATGCCATGATCGAACTCCTTACGCCGTGGCCGGCTGATCTTTTGGCGAATCGTTATAGATGGTCATGGCAACGTTATAGGCCATGATCAACATACCGGTGAGGAATAGCAGACCACCGATTAAACGACCAACATACATCGGGTGGCTGGCCACTACGCTTTCGATAAAACTGTAAGTCAGCGTGCCGTCGGCGTTAACTGCGCGCCACATCAGACCTTGTGTGATACCGGAGATCCACATGGAAACAATGTAGAACACGGTACCAATGGTGGCGAGCCAGAAGTGCAAATTGATCAGCGGTATGGAGTACATCGCTTTACGATCAAATAGGCGTGGTATCAGCACATACAGCGAGCCGATGGTAATCATTGCAACCCAGCCGAGAGCACCTGAATGCACGTGGCCAATGGTCCAGTCCGTGTTGTGAGACAGTGAGTTCACGGTTTTGATCGACATCATCGGGCCTTCAAAGGTAGCCATGGCGTAGAACGACAAGGCAACGACTAGGAAGCGGATGATGGGATCAGAGCGTAATTTATCCCAAGCGCCTGAGAGCGTGAGTACGCCGTTGAGCATGCCGCCCCAGCTTGGAGCGATGAGGATGATCGAGAACGCCATGCCCAGTGATTGCGTCCAGTCAGGCAGTGCCGAGTAGTGCAAATGGTGCGCGCCGACCCACATATAAACTGAGATCAAGGCCCAGAAGTGAACAATCGATAGGCGGTATGAGTACACCGGGCGGCCAGCTTGCACGGGCACGAAGTAGTACATCATGCCGAGGAAGCCAGCGGTAAGTAGGAAGCCTACAGCGTTATGGCCATACCACCACTGAATCATCGCATCCATCGCGCCGCCATACATGGAGTAAGACTTGAAGCCCGAGATGGGGACGGCCATCGAGTTAACGATGTGCAGAACTGCGATGGTGATAATGAAGCCACCATAGAACCAGTTAGCAACATAGATGTGCGACGTTTGACGCTTAACAATGGTGCCGAAGAACACCGTGGCGTAGGCAACCCAGACCACGGCAATGAGAATGTCGATTGGCCATTCGGCTTCGGCATATTCTTTTGTTGAGGTCAGGCCCATGGGTAGCGTAATGAACATCAAAATGATGACGAGCTGCCAGCCCCACATGACAAAACTTGCGAGTCGCGGCAAATATAGCGGCGCCATACAGGTGCGCTGCACCACATACAGTGACGTTGCCATCAATGCCGTGCCGCCAAAAGCGAAGATCACCAAGTTGGTGTGCAATGGGCGTAGGCGACCGAATGAGAACCAAGCGGTATCGAAGTTTAAAGCCGGCCAAGCGAGTTGCGAGGCGATGATCACCCCAACACTCATACCAAGAATGCCCCAGAAAATAGTCATGATGGCAAGCTGCCTAACGACCTTCATGTGGTATTGCGGATGGGCGACTGTCTGTGCGTGGGACATAGCTGCTTCCTGTTTAACAGATTAGAACGTCAGACGAACACGTCAGCGGGTGCGCACTAAGCATGCAGTCGCAGTGGCTTTTGGGCAACTCGGCAAGTGTCGGACATGCTGCTAAATACCCTTTCAACATCAGAGGGTATATTTAGACGGGCGCATTTTAGTGCCAATAGCGTTTTGGTGCACCGACAAAATGCAGCTAAATGGCCTTTTTTTGCTTTTATTTGCAAATCAGCAGCGTTAATGTGCTTTTTATCTACATGTTTGTCGTTTTTTTGCAGATGCCCCAGAAAGCACATTTGAAAATACGTGATGGGAGAAATCCTCAACTCTGGGTATGCTATCCCACGATTTAAGGATGCTCTTCTTAACGAATTACCCATCAACCCGATTGTAATTTCAAGGACTCACTTATGAAAATGATCTCTGCCGTGATTAAGCCGTTCAAACTTGATGATGTACGTGAAGCATTATCAGGCATAGGTATTACTGGTCTAACTGTCACTGAAGTAAAGGGCTTCGGTCGCCAAAAAGGTCATACTGAGCTGTATCGTGGTGCTGAGTATGTGGTTGATTTTGTTCCTAAAGTTCGTCTGGATTTAGCAGTAAGTGATGAGCAAGTCGACAGTGTGATTGAAGTTATTACGCAAGCTGCTGGAACTGGAAAAATCGGTGATGGCAAAATTTTTGTGAGCAATTTAGAGCATGTTGTGCGCATTCGCACAGGTGAAACCAACGACGACGCTATTTAAGGCTCGTGTATTGAGGTGAGCATGATGCATTTTCGCAAATTGGCCATAGGCCTAACTACGGTGGCTTGCGTCAGCCCAGCATTCGCGGCCGATGCGGCGCTTAGCTCAGGCAATACCGCGTGGATTTTAACCGCCACGGCCTTAGTGCTATTCATGACGCTGCCGGGCTTGGCCTTATTTTATGGCGGCTTGGTGCGTACCAAAAACGTTCTGTCAGTGCTCATGGCGTGCTTTGCCATTGCCGGCGGTGTCAGTATTTTATGGTTGCTTGGGTTGTACTCGCTGACGTTTGGTGACGGCGGTAGCCTTCAGCCAATAATAGGTGGTCTGTCTAAAGCCTTTTTTCAGGGCATTAGCACCGACTCCATGCAGGGTGATATCCCTGAGATACTATTTGTCGCCTTTCAGATGACCTTTGCCATCATTACGCCAGCACTCATCATTGGTGCCTTTGCTGAGCGCATGAAATTCTCGGCGATGCTGATCTTTTCGCTGCTATGGACCGCAGCCGTCTATGTGCCAGTTGCGCACTGGGTTTGGGGGGGCGGCTTTTTAAGTCAGCTCGGCGTCATCGATTTTGCTGGCGGCATTACTGTGCACATCACCGCCGGCGTTGCGGCATTAGTCGCCGCGCTGGTGATTGGTCCGCGCCGTGGCTTCCCGAAGCAAGCCATGCCGCCGCACAATCTGACCATGACCGTGACAGGTGCTGGCATGCTCTGGGTTGGTTGGTTTGGCTTTAATGCCGGCTCTGCACTCGCTGCCAATGGTTCGGCAGGTATGGCTTTATTGGTGACGCATATTTCTGCCTCAGCTGGAGCATTGACGTGGATGGCTTGCGAGTGGAAGCGTTTCGGCAAGCCTTCAGTGCTGGGTATTGTCACCGGCATGGTGGCAGGTCTCGGCACTATCACGCCGGCATCGGGCAACGTTGGCCCAATGGGCGCACTGCTTATTGGTTTGTTAGCTGGTTTGGTCTGTTTCAACATGACGCAAATCGTTAAGCGCCGTTGGGAGATTGATGACTCACTCGATGTTTTCCCAGTGCACGGCATTGGCGGTATTTTGGGTACGCTCATGGTCGGCATACTTGCTAGCCCAAACTTAGGCATCTTTTCAGGCCAAGGTTTTTCAGGTGCGAATGACAGCATTTTGAGTCAGTTCGGCGTGCAGGCTTTAGGTGTTGTGATTACGATTGCCTATACCGCAGTGGTCACTTGGGGTTTGCTTAAACTAACAGGCTTAATGACTCGCGGCTTACGTGTCACAAGTGAGCAAGAAACAACCGGCTTGGATTTAGCACTGCATGATGAGCGTGGCTACGACTTATAGGCTTTAAATATCACCGCATGGCTTAGCGGCACGCTGTTGCGCGCCGCTAAGCCATCGTGTAGTTTCAGCCTTCGGTTTTGTTTTCCGATATTAACCCTGAATTTATAGCGCTGAGTCGCTTTAGGAGATTGCAACGATGGCCGCTTTCCTGTCACAAGAATGGTTCGATAAAGTAGATGCTCTAACCGCTGCCGCTGGCGACTTGAATATCCCTGCTGCTGTAGCAGGCATGGTAATGAACGTTACAGTAAACGGCGCACCAGATGGTTCCGTAGACCTAGCGCTGAATGGCGGCAAGTTTGAGCGTGGCCACAATGCCAGCGCCGGCACTAAACTGATTTTGCCCGCCGACTTGCTGCGCAAAATCTTCCTTGAAGGTGATGCTGCCGCTGGCATGCAAGGTTTTATGACTGGCCAGATCAAAGTGGAAGGTGACATGAGCAAACTCATGACTTTGCAATCTGCTCGTCCTAGCGAAGAACAGAAAAACCTGTTCAAGCAAATTTTGGAACTGACAGCGTAAGCTTCAGTTATCAAAACAGCGCAATAAAAAAGCCCGGCTAGCCCGGGCTTTTTTACGTCTTGGCGAAAGCAACGTTACTAATATTTAGCAGCGCTGTGCATCGTTAGTGAGCGGCGTAGAGCTGATATAGCCAGAACACAATGATGCCCATTTGCGCGAGCCAGAGATTGCCTCGGATAAAGACCATGGCAGCACTAGTATTGATTATATGCACCGCGCTTTGTGCCACCCGCAGGCCGATAAAGACCATGGCTAGCTCATCGATAAGCGCAAGCTGGCCCATGGCATAGGCTATAAATACCACTGCGGCAAACACCGGCAGGTTTTCTAAGCAATTCATGTGTGCGTGCTGAACACGAGTCACGATGGCTGGATCGACATGGCTAGCAGCGCCACGAGTCCATGAGTTGGCAGCAACTTTAAAGCTCAGTACCAATGCCACTCTATAGCCGACATAGCCTAGCGCTAAGACAACAGTGAGTGCGGTAAAACACAGAAGGGCGCAGATGGCCGGGGATAGTGGTGTCATAAAGACCTCGAATATTGAATGCTGGCTAGATGCGCAGCGGCGCTTAGACTATATCGCATAGTCAGTCCGACAAAAGTTGTTTTTATCGTGCGATGAGCGGTGCGATTATTCAGCGATATCGTACAGCTTGCGCCAAATGCTATGGCCGAGCTGATCAAACTCACGCACGGTTTGCACAAAGGCTTGGCGATCTTTGGCGTTCACTAAAGGCTCAGGCAGCAGCGGATCAAAAATTACATGGCGAATCGCTTGTCCTCCCAGCAAAAAGCACTCACGTGCCGCGACTTCAGGATCTAGGTCGCTAGCACGCGCCATCCACTCACGAAGCTGGATTTGCACGGTTTTATATTGCTGAATAAGAGCTTCAATATCCCAGAGTTTTAGCATTTCCTTCTCACGTGCTGGTGCCCAATCATTTGCACTAAAAACGCTAGCGTCGCTTTCAAGGCCGAGACTGTGCAGGCGCTTGCGCACGGCATCGACATCTTTCTCGATATTATTGGGGCGCACGTGCAGGCCTTTGTCGAGCTCACGGAAGCCTAGCATTTGCAGAGCGCGCTCGCGACGATTCAGGGCAGTGCGATCACTGCGACCTAAGCCTGCTGAAAAAACCACCAACCAATCTTGTTGCCAAGGTCGTAGGCGCTGCTCTGCTTGGCGCCAAGTCGCGATGTCGCCGGCAAGATCGCGCGCAGAAGTAGCTAAACGATAACTGCCTCGGCCGGCACCTTCAATTAAGCCTTCTGCCGATAAGCGCACCAATGCCACGCGCACGGAGTTTTCGGATATATCGAAAGTGCGACAGGCTAAAATAGCTTCGCGTGCGCTGAGTATATGAGCGTCGCTGGCGAGCATGACATCGAGAATTAAATGGCGGGCATTGAGTTTCATGAGTGAGGGTCTAGACGTTGTGCATTGAGGTGCCCATGATGGCGAAGCGTTTAGCTTGTGACAAGCAGGTAGTTCTCTGGGTATGCTGTGTTTTTTCCGATGGTGAGTCGTATTATGTCGTGGATAAATTTAAGCCGTGAAGGCGATGTGTGGCTGATGACATTGTGTCATGGCGATAACCGTTTTAATAACGAGTCGATGGCAGCGTGGAATGAAGCGCTAGACACCATTGAGGCTACTGAGGGCAATGCCGCCTTGGTGATTACCGCCGATGATCCTAAGTTTTTTAGCAATGGCATCGATATTGAGCCAATCTTAGCGACTCATGGTTTTCCGTATTTTATTAATGATTTTGCCCCGCGCTTAGAGGCATTGTTTTTGCGTGTTGCCCGCTTTCCCATGCCAGTAGCATTCGCGCTTAATGGCCACACCTATGCCGGCGGCGCCATCATGGCCTCTGCTGGCGATGTTCGTTTTATGCGCGCTGATCGTGGCCGTTTCTGCTTCCCTGAAGTCAATATTAAAGTGCCTTTCACGCCATTGATGACCGAAGTTGTTCGCTTATTGCCAAGCACCGCTGGTGCCTGGGAAATGATGAGCACAGGCGTGGCATGGGGTGGCGAAGAGGCCGTGGCTAAAGGTGTGATTGAGCATGCGGTGAGCGCAGAGGCACTGTTGCCAACAGCAATGGCCTGGGCGACAGAGATGGCGAAAAAAGATCGCGCGACTTATACGTTAATTAAGCGACGCTTTCGTGTTGCGCTGGATGTGTATTTGCCGAAGTAAGAAAGCCTGTGGTGCTGATCGCTAAAGAGTCGCCAGCAATAAAAAGGCTCCTAAGGGAGCCTTTTTATTGCGTAGCTTAGTGAAAGATAACCGGCTGTATTCTAGCTTTCACATTTCAGTGGTAGCAAAGCACCAAGAACGTTATCGACCAAAATAGGGCCTAGAACAGGGATCTGGCAAAGCAAGCTCAGCTGTTCAACTGGAAGGGCGTCTAGGCCAGGGACTGCTGGAACGCCTGCGCCGCCACCAGCTGGACATGTACCTATGCCTGCGCCTTCATACAAGGCTGGGCCTAATACTGGAATCATGCATAAGGCATCTGCTCCGCCTGCTCCGGCATCGCCACCAGCATCACCCGGTGGGCATGAACCTCCAGCGCCTTCAACGAGTGCAGGGCCTAAAGCTGGGATAGCGCACAGTTGATCTAAAGGTAATGGGCTTTCACCACCAGCACCTTCGCCGCAAGTTTGGCCGGCACCTTCAACTAGGGCAGGACCAATGGTTGGAACTGCGCAAAGTGCGGTTAATTGATCTGCACCTGGAATGCCACCGGTGCCCGTGCCAGCAGATCCTTCGCCACAGATACCGCCAGCACCTTCAACAATGGCAGGGCCTAATGCAGGAATAGCGCAGAGTGGTGCTAGTGCGCTAGCAGGGCCTGCATTTGGGGGAGTGGAGCCAGGGTTATTAGAGTCAGTAGAGTCTGGCGTTTCTTGTTGCTGTGTATTTTCACTATTGGCCAGTGAGCCGAAGCTATCGTCTTCAGTGCCGCAAGCTGTTAGTACTAAGCTTGTCGCGCACAATGCGATGAGCGATATTTTTTTTATGTACATGGAGGTCACCATAGTTATAGTTAATGTTGTTGATCGGTTTTGCAAAGCATTGCACGTTAATAAAGACCCTCAAATAAATGCGGGTCTTTATTGTTGATTAACTCTAAGCGCAGTTCACGCCAAGCAGGCCAAGCACTAATGGGCCAAGTACTGGCAATGCGCAGAGTGGAGCTGCTTGATCCAGTGGCAGCATGTCTAAAGGAAGGGCATCCAATGGGCTGCCACCTATATCGCTACCAAGGCAATTACCGCCAGTAGCTGCCACTAGCTGCGGACCAATAACTGGAATTAGGCAAAGCGATTCCGCCCCGGGCAGGCTGGCTCCGCTTGCTGGAGCGTCGCTGCAATTGCCGCCTGCGGCGCCAACTAATGCCGGGCCAATGCCTGGGATAATGCAGAGTTGCTCAGGAGAGATGGGGGAGTCGCCACCGCTACCGCTCTCGCAGGATTGGCCTGCGCCTTCTACTAGGGCTGGACCAATGGTTGGAATTGCACATAGTGCTGCTAGCTGTTCAGCACCTGGGATTGCTGGGATAGCGCCACCGCTGCCAGATCCAGTACATTTTGCGCCTGCACCTTCAACCAAGGTTGGGCCAAGTACTGGGATAGCACAAAGCGCTGCCAACTGCTCAACGCCAGGAATGGAGCCACCACCAGTACACACACCTCCTGCGCCGCCAACTAGTGCCGGGCCAACACCAGGTATTGCGCAAAGTTGCTCAAGAGGAAGAGGGGAGTCGCCACCAGCACCTGGTGCACACGTGCCACCAGTACCCTCTACTAATGCAGGGCCAATGGCTGGAATAGCGCATAGAGCTGCTAACTGCTCTGTGCCTGGGAGTCCACCAGCGGTGCCGCCAGAGTCGGCGCTGCAAGCACCACCAGAGCCTTCAACAATGGCTGGGCCTAGCGTTGGAATAGCGCATAGTGCAGCTAGTGGGCTTTCACTGCCACTGCCGCTAGCCTCCTCATTACTTTGAGTGCCGAAGCTTTCTTCAGTTTCGCACGCAGTCAGCGCTAAGCTCGCTGCGCACAGCGCGATAAGCGACATTTTTTTTATGTTCATCAAGTGCCTTGTATTGTAGTTATTATTTCACCAGTGGAACTTATCATCTCGAGATGAATTTGTCAGCTAGCATAAGTCAAGTTCTTGTTTGTAACGCTAAATCAAATTTGGCCGACATTATGTATTGTTAGTGTAACCATTATGCCTTCTGGAGGCATTTTGAGTCATAAATCTGTCTAATGTCGACTTTTCCTATTGCTTACGCCCTAGAAGGTTCTCGCCGAATGCAGGCGATGCCCAACCATCTCCGGAAAAACTTGGGGGTATGGCAAGTTTTTTACCGCCAGTGACGACTTTGCTTGCGCTGCCGTAGCCTAGCCAAGTCTGTGTTGGCTCAAACTCAGATGGTGGCTGACTATAGTCGCACACGCCTTCTGGGAATATTTCCTGCATCGCCGCCCATTGCGACTTGCTAAGAGGAATAACACCATAGTTGTCGAGGGTATTTAATGGCTTTAGCTGACATTTATTAGTAAGTGTTAGTAATGAGTCACCTGCGACTGTGCGTGGTGTGCCGAAGCGGGTTTGCACCAAAAACTGCACTAATGGTGTGCCGCAGAGTTGATTCTGCAATGGGTTGAGCAGTAGTTGATTGAGTGCGCCAGTGATGGGGTTTAGCAGGTCAGTTAGCGGGCTCAGCGGGTCGTTAAAAATATTGCCAACGACGGGAATAGATACGCCATCGGGGCCAGAAAGACCGGAGAGAGAAGTGCAGCGATCTTGGAGGTCTGCAGGTTTGTCGCTGACGATTTTTTGCGCCAAAGGTAGGGCGCGGGTGTCTGCTTCAACTCGACTGAGCCAGCGATCCATTGCCAGTAATCCTTCAGTGGAATAGGTAGTGTCGCCAATCAATGGCACGGGGCCAAACCAAATAACCTGATTGTCGGCATGACCCTGTGTGCGAATTAGACGATCACGCATTGCCCATGAATGGAAGGCATCATGAGCTAAGCCGGGGTCTGGGCCACGCAAATCAAGAATCGCGACTTCAGCTAAGTTGCTCGCGTCATTAATGCCTCCGCTACGGTAGACGTTTCGTAGCGCTGGCATGTCGGCGCGCAGACGATCAGTACTGGGATTAACGTCGATATCGAAGCCGCCAATTTTGCGATTTAGATCAATAAACATATCTGGCGTAATGAAGCCTTGTTGCAATGACGCTAAACCGTATTGCACACCAACATTATCAAGCGGTATGCCTGCAAAACCTTTATTTAGGCGCTTTTCATTTTCGCTCCATACTTCAGGCTGACGCTCACCAAAGACATTAATCATTGGATCAAAGAGTCCGCAACGCACACCGGAAGGGTTGTTCTTGGTGTCGTAACGTTGTTCATCGCTAATGCCTGGGCAGTCATGGTCTGGACGTGCGGCGGCAAAGAAAGCAATGTCAGCGACGATGGCATCAATAGGTAATAGATGACCTTCAACAGCTGCAAATTGCAGTGGGTTCCAGAGCACGCCGGGTGCCCATTTTTGAGGTGCTTCTAAATAGCCGCGTAATAAGTGGAAGTCGCCAATTTGTGTGGCAGTGGTCCAGCTGTCGGGATAGGAGCATTGCACGATAATGCCCTGATAAATGCCGGGGTAGGCATTAGCCACTTGCTGCTGAGCAATTGCGCCGCCAGAGCAACCTGTGCCGATGGTGTAGCGTAGCTCGCCAAACTGTTCAATGATGCGCTCTTTGGCCATCAGCATGGATTCGGCTTGCGTTACCAAATTAATGTTATGACCGTTATTGTTGAGCGCCGTCGACATCACCATAAAGCCGCGGCTTAGCGCTACGGTGGGGCTGTCACCGGCAATGCCTTGCAGGCCGGGCACATCACTTGGGATAGTGCCGGAGTAATCTTGGGTGGGTGCAGAACCAGGTGCATAAGCGACGCCAGCGCTGCCACCGTGGGTAATGAGTAGTTTACGATTCCACTGCGCTTGCGGCGCCCAAGGCTGCCACGGTTGATCGGGCTGAAATAAGGTGGCAATGCGGTATTGGTCACGATCTTGATAGCCGGTTTCAACGCGCACAATAAACGGTACTTTTACGCCATCATCGGTGGTTGTCACGCCTACATCGGATGCAGGGTTTTCAGGATCGTATGTTTTTAAGTCGCTAGTTAATGGATTGCTTGAACGGTATAGCCAGCTAATCACGGGCGGCTGATTACATTGCGCATCCACCGCACTTTTTTGGCAGTGATAGGGTTGAATTTGTGGGCCAGAAAAGATAGGTCCGCCATTGGGGTGGTTTTGAACTTCTGATGTGGCGCGCTGACCATTACTAAAGGTAGCAATGAGCTGATTCGTGCCAATGCGTAAGCCATTAACTACACCCATTGTGCGTTTATTTTCGCGTAACTGCACTGGGCTAGGGCTTAATGCCTGACCATTAAGGCTGAGTGCTGTGAGACTGCTGCCATTAGGAGGAATGACTTCTATTAAGGCATCGCCAGCGCTAATTAAATCGGCTCGATTCGATAGCACGCGAATAAGTGGGCTCGCTGCCATAGTGCTAGGCGGTGCAATATCAATTTCTGCCGCGCCGGGTGGATTATTTGGTTCATTAGCCGCAGAGGCGTTGCTACCTGTAGAACCACCGCAGGCGGCAAGTAGTATGGCAGAGGCAAGGCAGAGTGAAAGCATGCCTTGGCGTAGATGAAGTCTGGTCATGGTATGACTCTTATTATTATGTTGTAACTTGTACGATTATTGTGCACCTGATGCTGTAATGCAAGGTTGCGCCTGCATATTTAAATAGAGGTATAGATTGTTTTTTTTTGAACCCCAGAAACAACAAAACCCGCATCGCACAAGGCTTTGCAGG
>JBFJJU010000031.1:0-24432 GCA_041612115.1 Perlucidibaca sp. | reverse complement strand
GGTTGAGCGGCTGCCAAGAATCAGCACTTGGTCTACAATGCTGCAAGAGTAAACAAACTGCGACTTTTGGACAAGTTGTGACTGTGATAACTTTGATCGATTCCTCGCATTTTTTTGAGCCAACATATGCGCTCAGCACGGAGCAAAAGCCCCTATGGCACTAACACCAGAGCAAGTGGGTCGTATTGCCCATTTGGCTCGTCTGCAATTACCGCAAGATGAGCAGCAACGCGTTACCGACAGCCTAAACACCATCCTAGGTCTGATTGACCAGCTGCAAGCAGTTGATACGCAAGGCATTGCACCAATGGCTCACCCCGTTGATGCCACTCAAGCCCTGCGTGCCGATGTCGCCACCGAGCCTAATCGCCGTGATGAATATCAGGCAATCGCCCCTGCAGTGGCCGATGGCTGCTACCTCGTTCCTCGTGTCGTTGAGTAAATCATGAGTCTGCATACGCTTTCTTTAAGCGCACTGGCCGATGGCTTGGCGCAAAAAAAATTCTCCAGTGTTGAGCTAACTCAGCACTTTCTCGAGCGCATCACACGCTTCGACAAGGCGTCTGCGGGTGGCTTGAATAGCTTCATCACCGTTACGCCAGAGTCAGCACTCACTCAAGCCGCTGCTGCAGACGCACGTTTGGCTAGCGGCAATGGTCATGCCTTGACCGGCCTGCCGTTAGCGCAAAAGGATATTTTCTGCAGCCAAGGTGTGCGCACTAGCTGTGGCTCAAAGATGCTCGACAACTTCATTTCGCCGTATAACGCCGAAGTCATCACACGCTGCAATGATGCGGGCTTAGTAATGTTGGGTAAAACCAATATGGATGAGTTCGCCATGGGCTCATCCAACGAAACCTCGTTTTACGGCAATGTGCAGAACCCGTGGGATACCTCACGCGTGCCCGGCGGCTCCTCTGGTGGTTCAGCAGCAGCAGTAGCTGCTCGCCTAGCGCCTGCCGCCACTGGTACTGACACTGGTGGCTCGATTCGCCAACCGGCAGCGCTGTGCAACCTCACTGGTTTGAAGCCCAGCTACGGCCGCATTTCGCGTTGGGGCATGATCGCCTTTGCTTCCAGCCTCGACCAAGCCGGCCCGATGACGCAAAGCGCTGAAGATGCCGCACTGCTACTGCAAGTCATGGCTGGCCACGACGCTAAAGACTCCACTTCGATTGATCATCCTGTCGATGACTATCGAGCCAGCCTTAACGACTCGCTCAAGGGCTTGCGCATCGGCCTGCCCAAACAGTTTTTTGGCGAGGGCTTAAACCCTGAAATCGCCACACTGATTGAAGCCGCCATTGCTGAGCTGAAAAAGCTCGGCGCCATCGTAGTTGAAGTCGATCTACCCAATAGTGGATTGTCGGTGCCCGCATATTACGTCATCGCCCCGGCCGAATGCTCATCAAACTTGTCCCGCTTTGATGGCGTACGCTTTGGTCATCGCTGCGAAAACCCGACTGACCTCGAAGATCTCTACAAGCGTTCGCGCGCCGAAGGTTTTGGCGAGGAAGTGCGCCGCCGCGTGATGATTGGCACCTACGCCCTCTCCGCCGGTTATTACGACGCCTACTACTTACAAGCCCAGCGCGTGCGCCGCCTCATCAAGCAAGATTTTGATCAGGCCTTTACGCAGTGTGATGTGATTTTGGGGCCAACTGCGCCGGAAGTTGCCTTCGCTTTAGGCGCTAAAAAAACCGATCCGGTGTCGATGTATTTGCAAGATATTTACACCATCGCCACTAACTTGGCGGGCTTGCCAGGCATGAGCATTCCTGCCGGCTTTAGCCAAGGCTTGCCGGTCGGGTTACAACTCATTGGCCCGTACTGGAGTGAGGCGAAGCTCTTGAATGTCGCGCACCGCTATCAGGGTGTGACCGACTGGCACACGCGCATTCCCGCGGCATTTGCATAAAGGATATACACACGATGACTTGGGAAGTTGTGATTGGTCTGGAAGTACACGTTCAGCTCAACACCGAATCGAAAATTTTCTCCGGCAGCGCCACCAGCTTTGGTGCCGAGCCGAACGCTCATGCGAGCTTAATTGACCTTGGCATGCCCGGCGTACTACCCGTGCTAAACGAGGGCGTGGTGCGGCGTGCCATCTGCTTTGGTTTAGGGATCGATGCGGAAATTAGCCAGCGCTCCGTGTTTGCGCGCAAAAACTATTTCTACCCTGATTTGCCTAAGGGCTATCAGATCTCGCAGATGGATCATCCGATTGTTGGCAAAGGCCACATCGACATCACCCTCGATGGCGGCACTGTAAAGCGCGTGGGAATTACTCGTGCGCACTTAGAGGAAGACGCCGGTAAATCATTGCATGAGAACTTCTCGGGCATGACTGGAGTCGACTTGAATCGCGCGGGCACGCCACTGCTGGAGATCGTCTCAGAGCCTGACATGACCTCGGCTAAAGAAGCCGTGGCCTATGCTAAAGCCATCCACGCTCTGATTCGCTACCTCGATATTTCCGATGGCAATATGGCCGAAGGATCGATGCGCTGCGACTGCAACGTGTCGATTCGTCGCCCTGGCCAGCCCATGGGCACACGCCGCGAAATCAAAAACGTGAACTCGTTTAAGTTCATTGAGAAGGCTATTGATAGCGAAATCAACTGGCAGATCGATGAGCTCGAGTCAGGCCGCAGTATTCATCAAGCCACCGTGCTGTATGACGTGGCACGCAATGAAACACGCGCTATGCGCAGCAAAGAAGAAGCCAACGATTACCGCTACTTCCCCGACCCGGACTTACTGCCCGTAGTTATCGATGATGCAACGCTTGCAGCGATTCAGGCCAATCTACCAGAACTGCCCGCCGCCAAACGTGCACGCTTTGAAAGCGAGCTAGGCTTATCGGCCTATGATGCCCACGTGCTGACCGCCAGCCGTGATTTGGCCGATTTTTTCGAAGCCACCGTGACCATTGCCGGCGGCGCAGCAGCGGCAAAACCAGCAGCGAATTGGGTTACCGGCGAGCTACTGGCTGCACTCAATAAAGCCGAACTAGACATTGCGCAATCACCGATTAGCGCTGCGCAACTCGGCGGCCTATTGCTGCGCATTAGCGACAACACCATCTCCGGAAAAATTGCCAAGCAAGTCTTTGCGTCTCTGTTTTCTGGCGATGGCACCAGCGCCGACGAAATCATCGCGCGCGATGGCCTCAAACAAGAAACCGACACCGGCGCTATTGAATCGATAATCGATGAGGTCATTGCCGCTAATCCCGCACAAGTTGAGCAATACCGCGCCAGCGACGAAAACAAACAAGCCAAGCTTTTTGGCTTCTTTGTCGGTCAAGCCATGAAGGCTTCGCGTGGCAAAGCAAACCCGGGCGTGCTTAACGAGCTACTTAAACACAAGCTGCACAACAAGTGATCGCGCCCTGGTTTCATGTCGAACAAGGCCAAGGCCGCCCACTGCTACTGATTCATGGCATCGGCATGAGTCATGCCGCGTGGCAGCCGATCATACCGCTGCTCGCTCGCGAGCGCCGTGTTATTGCCATTGATGTGGCAGGCTTTGGCCAAACACCCGCGCTAACTGGCCCCGTCAGTGAGCAAGCCTTAGTCGACGGCCTAAGGCAGACACTGATAAGCCTTGGCATCGATGAGCCTGTAGATATTGTCGGCAACTCCATGGGAGGCTGGCTCGCACTAGCTGCTGCTACGCATGGGTTGGCACGCAGTGTCGTGGCTATTTCGCCAGCGGGCCTTTCGGATGTTGCCGATGCACCGCGCCACATTCGTCCAACCTTTGATGCGGCTCGCTTAATGGCGAAGCGATTGCCACGTATCTCCGAGGCGTTAATCAAGTTCGGCGTCGTACGCAGTGTATTTCTTGCAATTCCGATGTCGATCCGTGGCTATAAAATTCCTGCCGCAGCAGCCGTGCGCTCCATGCGTGACTTCGCCAACGCAGCTGGCTTTGATGCCACCTACGACGCCATCGATCGCGTTCATGGCCTAGCTGAGCTGACGATCCCGCTGACGATCGCATACGGGCGCTTAGACTTCCTACTAACGCCCTCTATGCAACGCCGCGAATCATTGCCGAGTCAAACTGTTTGGTTGAAGCCTTGGGGCTGGGGTCATGTTCCCATGTGGGATGATCCTGAGGGCGTGGCAAGCACTATTTTGACTGGGTCGTTATAAGCACGTTTTAGCGAGGACTAAAACTCGCCGCATCCGCTGCAATAAAAAAACCCGCTACTGCGGGTTTTTTTATTCTCACGCAGCACTCACTTAATGAGCAACTGCCGAGCTTGCCCCACGTGGAATACGCACACTTTCTACTAAGTCTTGGATTTCCTGCGGTGGCGCGGATGTCACACTCGATACAGCATAAGCCACGGCAAAGTTGATCAGCGCTCCAATGACACCAAAGCCCGATGGCGAAACACCGAAGAACCAGCCATCTAAGGTGTCTGGATACATATTTGTACCCGACACGAAAAACCAGCCTTTGAACAGGAAGATGTAAACCACTGTACTCAATAAACCTGCCAACATGCCAGCAATAGCACCCTCTTTATTCATGCGCGTGCTGAAGATACCCATCATCAGCACCGGGAATAGAGAGGCTGCTGCTAAGCCGAAGGCCAATGCCACCACCTCCGCAGCAAACCCTGGGGGATTAAGCCCTAGATAGCCAGCCACAATGATGGCGCCAACCATACTGATTCGGCTGGCTCGCAGCTCACTTTTATCGCTGATTTTCGGCATAAACACGCCCTTCAACAAATCATGCGAAATGGCCGAAGAAATCGCTAACAATAAGCCTGCCGCTGTCGATAACGCCGCAGCCAAACCACCTGCTGCAACTAGCGCAATGACCCAGCTTGGTAACTTGGCAATCTCAGGGTTAGCCAACACCATGATGTCTTTATCAATGGTGACCTCGCTACCTTTCCAACCTGCAGCCTCTGCTTTAGCGGCAAACTCTGGGTTTTTGTCGTTGTAATACTGCACACGACCATCACCATTTTTGTCTTCAAAGCTCAGCAAACCGGTTTTTTCCCACGATCTCATCCAGTCAGGCCGATCTTCCAGCACCATATTGCCAGTTGGACTGCCAACCTCACCAGGCTGGATGGTTTTCGCCAAGTTGTAGATTGCCATGGCGCCAACTGCTGGTGCTGTAGTGTAGAGAATGGCAATAAATACTAGCGCCCAACCGGCTGATCGACGCGCATCACGCACTTTTGGCACGGTGAAAAAGCGCACAATGACATGCGGCAGACCAGCGGTACCAATCATCAGTGACATGGTGAGCAAAAATACGTTTAACGTGGTTGCCGAACCCATGCCGGTATATTGTGCAAAACCTAAGTCTTGAACAATATTATCAACGGCTTGCAGTAAGTAGACATTGTCACTTCCTTGCAAGGTGGCGCCCAAACCAATTTGTGGAATAGCCCAGCCAGTTAGCTGTAGGGAAATGAATATTGCCGGCACGGTGTAGGCAAAAATCAGCACGACGTATTGCGCGATTTGCGTGTAAGTAATGCCTTTCATGCCGCCCAGTACTGAGTAGCTGAAGACCACAGCCATACCGATATAGAGGCCGGTTTCAATGTCGACTTCTAGGAATCGCGAAAATGCGACACCAGCGCCGCGCATTTGTCCGATCACATAAGTCAGTGAGATCACCAGCAAGCACACGACTGCAACGATGCGGGCAGTTTGCGAGTAAAAGCGATCGCCAATGAAAGTAGGCACGGTGAATTTTCCGAACTTGCGTAAGTACGGTGCGAGCAGTAAGGCCATTAGCACATAGCCGCCAGTCCAGCCCATTAGGTAAGCCGAGCCGCTATAGCCTGAGAAGGAAATGATGCCAGCCATCGAAATGAATGACGCTGCGCTCATCCAATCAGCGGCAGTTGCCATACCGTTTGCGATGGGGTGAATGCCGCCACCGGCGACGTAATATTCACTGGTTGAGCCGGCACGAGCCCACAGCGCAATACCGAAATAGAGCGCGAAAGATAGGCCGACTGCGAGGTAAATCCAAGTTTGAGTATCCATTTATTAGCTCCGATTAGTCTTCATGAACGTCGAATTTACGATCAAGCGAATTCATCTTTGCTGCATAAACGAAAATCAAAATCACAAAGGTAAAAATTGAACCTTGCTGAGCAAACCAGAAGCCTAATTTGAAACCGCCAAGATGGATTTGGTTGAGGGCATCAACAAATAAAATGCCAAAACCAAAAGACACGACAAACCACACCACAAGCAAACTAAGTAGGAGCCTTAGGTTGGCTTGCCAATAGGCTTTCGCCTGAGAGTTATTGGAACTCGCCATTTGTTTTCTCCGATACGAAGGCAAAATGCCTGATATCGACTCTAACGATCTGCCCTGATTAGGGAATCAGGACTTTGGTCGTAATAAAACAAATGGCGGAGTGAAGGCTAGCGGCGACGATTGCCTGCGTGAGATGAGCCACCGGTTGGGCGAGGCTTACGTGGTGCGGGTTGCGCGCCAGAAGCACCGTGCACAACATTCACTTTAGGTATTTCAGCGAGTAGCTCAGCAGGTGGATACAGACACTCCAACTTTCGTCCAATAGCGGCTTCAAGTTCAGGGATTAAGTGGCCGTCATCTTCGCAGGCAAAGCTAATACTTGTGCCACTGGCGCCGGCACGGCCGGTACGACCAATACGATGTACATAGTCATCAGGCTGCTCGGGCAAAGTGAAATTCACCACATGACTAACGCCATCGATATGAATACCACGGCCTGCCACATCGGTAGCCACTAACACTTTGATTTTTCCTTCGCGGAAATTCTCTAGCGTTTTCACACGCTTTTCCTGTGGCACATCGCCAGACAACAAGGCACAGGAGATATCATGCGCCTTCAATACATCCGTTAAACGTCGAGTTTGATCGCGACGATTAGCAAAGACCATAACGCGATCTAAGGATTGCGTGGTGATGAGGTTATAGAGCAGAGCTACTTTTTCATCAGCAGTGACAATATAGACTTTTTGTTCGATATTCGCCGTTGCTGCGGACTCAGGTTCTATCTCCACGGTGACTGGATAAAAAGTCCATTGCGCCGCTAGATTAAGAACATCGCTGGTAAAAGTTGCCGAGAACATTAATGTTTGGCGATGCGACTTCGGTGGCGTTAAGCGAACAATACGCTTCACATCAGGAATGAAGCCCATGTCGAGCATACGATCTGCTTCATCAATAACTAACAATTCAACTTGGTCGAGAAAAAGCTCCTGCTTATTAGCAAAATCGATGAGGCGACCCGGTGTTGCCACCACAATATCGACCGGCGCACTGCTTAGTTGCCGGCGCTGCTTTTCGTAGTCCATGCCACCAACTAGTGTCACCACATTGAGGTTGGCGTATTTACCTAAGTCTTCGGCATCGCGAGCAATCTGCAATGCCAACTCACGTGTTGGCGCTAATACCAAAGCTCGTGGCTCACCTAAGCAACGCTCAGAGCTAGCTGGATTTTTCAGGAAGTCGGCAATCACCGTCAGCAAAAAGGCGGCGGTTTTGCCTGTGCCTGTTTGCGCACGGCCAATTGCATCATGGCCCGCCAGCGTGAAGCGTAAGACACGGCCTTGAATTGGCGTGCATTGAGAAAAGCCAAGATCATCTACCGCGCGCAATATTTCACTTGGCAGCGGTAGTTCACGAAATAACACGGGCGCTGCAGGCTCGGCCACAGGCGCTGCGTCGGAGGTCAAGTCCAGCGCTGCTGTAGCAGCTGCCGCACTTGCCTGTTCTGCAGTTATGTCATTTGTCATGCTCAGATCATCTGCACATCGTCAGCCTGCAAGCCCTTGTCACCGCGCTTAAGGTAGAAATCGACGCGCTGGCCTTCACGCAGCGTGCGATGACCTTCGCCACGAATCGCACGGTAATGCACAAATATATCTTCGCCCATGTCGCGAGTAATAAAGCCAAAGCCTTTATTGGCATTAAACCACTTCACTTCACCTTGCTCGCGCGGGCCTTTCACACGAATAGTACGTGCCGGCAAACTCAGCGCCAGTAAAACCAGAGCTGGCAAAGCAAACAAAATAATAGAAGGTAGTAGGCTCATCAGCGATGCATTGCCAGCAGCCATACTAAAAATAGCCACTGCAGCAGAGCCTGTGGCCATTATGCTTAATGAAAGACGAACTGTCCGACAGCGCTTTAAATTACGCGCACACCAGAAAAACAGGGGTGCCATACCAATATCGATGGTGCCTAATAGTCGCACAGCAAATTCGGCATTAGCGGCAGGATCAACAAAGGCTAGCGGGAATAATTTGAGCCAGAGACTTGGCAGGACAAGCATAAACAGGCCATTGAGGGCGAAACCCAGACCTAAAGCAGAATAAATCAATGCAACAGTTTGTTTGCTACGCATAACGGGCACTCTCGACGCGGCTATCACCTGGTTGGGCATCGGGCCAACACGGTACCAATACCAAAGCCGAGCACGTCAGGAAATAAAACCCGGCTCCCGATGCAGTAAAAAAGAAAATTTCAAATGGCGGGGAATAATAGAAACCCGCACTAGATATGATTGCGGGCCCGAAGGCCCGCTCTCACAAAAAAAATCAGTCCAGCGGCAGGACGTCTTCGGCTTGGAAGCCTTTCTGACCTTTAACTACGCTGAATTCAACTTTTTGGCCATCACGTAATGAACGGTGACCATCACCACGGATAGCGCGGAAGTGAACAAACACGTCCTCACCAGCCTGACGTTGAATAAAACCAAAACCTTTGGCATCGTTGAACCATTTCACGGTGCCTTCTTCACGTTGCGACATAACAAACCTCAAATAACGCTGTATCGGATGGCCGTGGTGCTGCCATCAAACCTTGGCGCATATGGGTAAACAAAGCGTTACGAGGTGATGATGCCCACGGGCTAACTGATTAAACACGGATTGCCATAACATAGCAACAAGCAAGTATGATTTCTTTTGTCAAGATGGTGTTTTACTGACACTAAGTCAGCGCCACGCTAATCATTCGATCTAAAAGTAGGCCACCAAATACTCCTAGCAGATAGACGATCGAGAAACCAAATGTCTTCATCGCCTGCCCTTCTTTATCGTGATAACGCAGGCGCCATGCCTCTCGCATAAAGCCAAGCCCAAATACTACAGCCATCACCAGATACACCGGCCCCATCATGCCGATGAGATAAGGCAGCAGGCTTACTAGTAATAAAAGAATGGTGTAATACCAAACTAGCGACTTTGTAAGCTCAATACCATGCGTCACTGGCAGCATGGGAATTCCTGCATTGGCATATTCATCACGACGATGTATGGCCAAAGCCCAAAAGTGTGGCGGCGTCCAGACAAAGATCAATAGCACTAATAGCCATGCCTCTGCCGACATCTGTCCTGTAACTGCGGCCCAACCTAGCAGCGGTGGCAATGCGCCTGACAAACCACCAATGACAATGTTTTGTGGCGATGCATGCTTTAAATAGCGCGTATAAATGCCGGCATAGCCAACCATACCAAGGGCGGTTAACCATGCGGCTAGCGGGTTTACCCAAACCGTCAGCAATATCATCGATACGGCAGCTAAAAACCCTGCCCAGGCCAAAGCCATCGTGGCCGTGACACGTCCCTTCACTAAAGGACGACTCTGGGTACGAGCCATCATGGCGTCATATTGCTGATCAGCAAACTGGTTAATCACAGCTGCAGATGCCATGCCAGCCCATAGCCCAACTATCGCCGCTGTATATTGCCAAACACTCAATAGCTCATGCGGCGCCAACACCATGCCAACCAATGCCGTGACCATCAGCATGGCGACCACGCGAGGCTTGGTTAAGACCCAAAAGTCGCGCCAGCTAGGGCGCATGGCTATATCGGAGATATGCGTTGTCATGAGTAGCCTCCTAGTCGCTTTTCACGATGAATGGCATAGGCTAATGCCACCAATAATTGCAGTAATAATGCTGCCCAGACGTTATGTGCAACAGCATTCCAAAGTGGCAAGCCAGCAATCACATTGATAATGCCCAAGCAAATTTGCACAAATAGCCCTACGCCAAGTAGCAATGCAAAAGCGCGGTAACGCGTAGCGTGTGTGCGACGCACGAGCAAGACTATCAGGCCGATGAATAGCGCAGTAACGACAATAGCGCCGATCCGATGAGTCGCATGAATGGTGACTTTTTCAGCAGGGCCTAAGTGTGGGGCAAACTCATAAGACTGATCATCATTATGAAACAGCTTAAATGCTTCAGCGGGCGACCAGGCCTGCTGCCATCCTGCCTGGCAAATAGGCAACTCTGTACACACAGTGGCGGCGTAATTTGATGCCGTCCATCCCCCCAAGGTAATTTGGCAGACGAGTAGCGCAATAGCCAGACCCACCCACGATCCTAGTCGCGATGCACCGCGATCGCCCGTGGGCGGAAAGGCGCCACGCAGGCGCAGCAATAACCAAAACAAACCGGTCAATGTAGAGAATCCCAGTAGTAAATGTGCAGTAACCACCGGTGGATAAAGCTTTTCCGTGACGGTCAGCGCGCCAAACGCACCTTGCACGCAGACCAAAACAAGTAGCGTTAGCGCATGTCGCCAGGGCATTGCATCCGCTGCTCGTCGACGCCAGCAATACACTGCCAGCAGCAAAATCACGAGACCTATGCTGCTGGCAAAATATCGATGAATCGTTTCTGGCCATGCCTTTGCCGGCTCCACCACACTGCCTGGATATAGCAGTTCAGCACGAGCCAAGCTTTCCGGTGTTGATGGCACTGTTAAATGGCCATAGCACGTTGGCCAATCGGGGCAGCCTAATCCAGCATCGCGCAGACGAGTCCATGCCCCAAGCATGATGACGATGAGTGTCAACACCACAGCAAACTGAACGCCGCGATATAGGCGTGGGTAGCGAACCTTAACCAATGCGAGATGCCTTCAAGAGTTTTAGTAGGTCATCGAGTAGGTCTTGAGCGCGCAAAATTGCTGGCGCCTCCTCGCTTGGAATGGCATAGCGCAACATCATCCAGCCCATAGGATCCATGATGTACCACTGGCCTTGCGTTAATGCCGAGCCACTCACGGTTGGCACCACCCATTGCACAAAATTGGCACGGCTTAGCGACTCAGGTAACCACTCGGGCAAGGCTTGCTGAACTTCGGCGGCGACCAATAAAATGCCCATACGCTCGCGTTCGCGCCCAATGCTTTCATGCATCCTTGGCAGCGCCTGAAGACTCTGTTGGCAAACTGCGTTGCAGCGCTCTGGTAGGGCATACACCACCCACCAGCGCGCATCGAGTGCGGGCGCATGGGTATTTTTGCTCTGCCAGCCAAAGCTTGAACTGGCTAATGGCGGGTTGATTAGCTCCCCTTTATTCGTCTGCCCGCCGCGAAACCAACTCCCGTCATAGGCTAGCTGGCCAACAATAATAGGCACAATGAAGGTGGCCAGAAAGCCTAGCAATAACCAGCGATTTCGCCTCGCTAGCGGTTTATTTTGCTTACTCATACGCGTTTTAATCCCTTGCGCCAAAAAGCATACCAACAGCCACACCAAGCTATTGCCAACGCGAACCATTGAAAGGCATACGCCCGATGACGATCTGGCCCAAACTGCTGTTTCTCCGTCGGCGACCAATCGCGTACATACGCACCAGGCACGGAAGCATCCAGCCTGAGCACCCATGGCACAATATTCATCTGCCAACGAGCCGCCCAAGCTTCAGGCTCAATACGCCCCACTCGCCAGACATGATTGAATAACTCAGGGCCACCCAAGGTAATGAATGCTGATGGCTGATGCACGACACCGAATATCTCACCATCGCTCGGCATATCTGAAGGTAACTTTGGTCCACCATTGCGATCGCTAGGCACCCAGCCTAAATTGACAAACACGGCCGACTGACTGGATTCAGGCTTAAATAGCACCAAGAGCTCAACACCAGCGATACCAGCTCGCGGCTGATTATCTAAAGCAATTTTATACTCTGGCAGAAAGCGTCCAGAAACTCGCACTGGATGGTTCTCCATCGCAGCTATTGGGGCTTTTGTTTGCGACCAAGCAAGCTCTGCAGACTGGCTGCCATATACTTGCTGCGCCAACCACGCAGCTTTCTCTTCGCCTCGCTGATACTGCCAGAATGCTAGCGACAATAAGACTCCGGCAACACTGACGAGTAAAACCCAAGCCCATAGTGATGGTGATTGCGGCGGCACAGCTACAGACAAAAGGCGAACTCCTCGTATACTGCAGGCCTCATTATGCGGAGTAGACTCATGCTGACCAAAATTATTCTTCTCATCGCTCTGGGTTTAGTGGTTTGGCAGCTTGCCTTGGCGCTACGCGCGCTCTCACGCGGCCAGCCTAGCGACCCCAAACGCTTGCTAGTAGCGCTGAAACGCCGCGTCATTTTGTCCATCATTATTGTCGTTGCACTATTTGTACTGGGCACTCTGGGCTATATCACGCCACATGCCATCTAAGCACTAGCGCTACGTCTAATGCGAAGCGCTAGTGTCCGTTTCTCTACAGCCAATACACCACAATAAATAGGAACAACCACACCACATCGACAAAGTGCCAATACCACGCGGTTGCCTCGAAGGCAAAATGGTTATCGGGAGTTAAATGCCCTTTGATTGAGCGCATGGTCATCACGGCAAGCATGATGGTGCCGATAGTCACGTGCAAGCCGTGAAAGCCCGTGAGCATAAAGAAGGTCGAGCCATAAATACCCGACTCCATTGTCAGTCCTAACTCTGTATAGGCATGATGGTATTCATAGACTTGGCAGGCCAAAAAAATCATGCCAAGTGTTGCCGTTATGCCAAGATAGCCAACCTGGCGAGCGCGATTACCTGCTAGCAGAGCGTGATGCGCAACCGTTAGTGTGACAGATGATGTAAGCAAAATTACGGTGTTTAAAAATGGTAACCCCCACGGCCCCATGGCTGTCGTGGTTTCACCGCTGGGCATCGTAACCAATGGCCATAGCGCCTGAAATTGAGGCCACAAAACTTCATGCGTCATCAAGCCTTTGCCTTCGCCTGCTAACCAAGGCACGCTGAGCGTGCGAGCGTAAAATAAGGCGCCAAAAAAGGCCGCAAAAAACATAACTTCAGAGAAAATAAACCAAGTCATACCCTGGCGGTAAGAGCGATCCATTTGCAATGAGTTTTGATTACCTAAGCTTTCGCGCACCGTGTCGCGAAACCAGTAATACATCAAGCCAAATACGCCTAGCAGCCCCAGTGGGAATAAGAAGTTAAATGTGCCTTCATTCGCCACTAAGCCTGAGCCACCTTTACTCTGAATCAAGTTGCCTGCGCCAATTACTAAAATAAAGAGAATAAATGACCCAAAAATTGGCCAGGGGCTACTGGCTGGCACAAAGTACTGCTCTGGCTTTTGTCCGGCGGGAGTCGCTTGCGGTGATGAACTCATGTGTCGCTCCTTTACTCGTACCTAATAGGGGGTAATGCCGCTCAAATTATTCTTATAAAACCTTGTCTGGGTGGCGATAAAAGCGATAGGCCAAGGTGATGGTTTTCACGCTTTTAGGTAAGTCTGGATCAATATAGAACACCACGGGCATATCCACAGTTTGCCCTGCAGCCAAAGTTTGTTCCTGAAAACAAAAGCACTCAGTTTTCTTTAAATGGCTTGCGCCCAAGGCTGGTGATATCGATGGAATAGCGCGGCCCGTGACCGCTGTTCGAGCATTGTTAATTACATCGAAGCTGACTTTATTTATCTGCCCCGGATGCACTTCAATCGCATTTTTCTCGCTCTTAAACTGCCATGGCAGCCCAGCATCCACGGACGTTAAAAACTCCACAGTAATGGTGCGATCTAAGTCGACTTCTTCGCTTGCTACTGCAGCCGTTGTATTGGGTTTGCCATTCAGCCCCGTCAGCTCGCAAAACGCGTCGTATAGGGGCGGCATAATAAACACCGCGAACACGAACATGCCCACCACACTCAACAGCAGCATGCGCAACTGTCGTTTTTGGTGGCTGGGCATAGTCATTATCGCGCTCGCCTATCTAGTGCTTATTTAATGGTCGGTGGCGTTGAAAAGGTATGGTAAGGCGCTGGGCTAGGCACTTCCCACTCCAAACCATCCTGCGCTTCCCATGGATTTGCACTGGCTTTTGGCTGACGCTTTATCGTTAGCAACACAGCGATAAAGAGTAGCTGGCTAGCGCCAAACCAGAAGCCACCGATCGATATCCAGAAATTCAGGTCGGCAAACTGCATGGAGTAATCGGCATAGCGGCGTGGCATGCCGGCGAGGCCGACAAAGTGCATGGGGAAGAACAATAGATTTACCGACAGCAGTGAGCTCCAAAAATGTAACTTTGCTAGTGTCGTATTGAACATATGGCCCGACCATTTTGGCAGCCAATAATAGGCGCCGGCAAAAATCGCAAATAGTGAGCCTGTTACCAGCACATAGTGGAAATGTGCGACGACGAAGTAAGTATCTTGATACTGATAATCCGCCGGGGTGATCGCCAGCATCAGGCCTGAGAAACCACCAATAGTGAATAAAACCACAAACGCCAGTGCAAACAGCATCGGCACTTCAAAGGTCATCGAACCCTTCCACATCGTGGCAATCCAGTTAAATACCTTTACGCCAGTTGGCACCGAAATCAGCATGGTCATGTACATATAGAACAATGAGCCAGCGAGCGGCAAACCGGTGGTGAACATGTGATGCGCCCAGACCACAAACGATAACAAAGCAATCGAAGCTGTGGCATAGACCATCGATGGATAACCAAACAATGGCTTACGCGCAAACACCGGAATAATCGCGGAGATAATGCCAAACGACGGCAAAATCATGATGTAAACCTCGGGATGCCCGAAGAACCAGAAAATATGCTGAAACATCACTGGGTCACCACCACCTGCAGCATCGAAGAAACTGGTGCCAAAGTGCCTGTCAGTCAGCATCATCGTCACGGCCCCCGCCAGCACCGGCATCACCGCAATCAACAAAAATGCGGTGATCAGCCAGGTCCAAACGAATAGAGGCATTTTCATCATAGTCATGCCAGGAGCACGCAAGTTGAAAATAGTCACGACCACATTTATGGCACCAAGGATTGATGAAATACCCATTAGGTGGACAGAGAAAATGAAGAAGTCGGTGCTTGCTGGGCCATAGGTAGTCGACAATGGCGCGTAGAAAGTCCAACCAAAGTTAGGCGCAGAGCCATAGCCAAGAATGGACATAATCACCGAACCGATGAGGATAGCGAACGCAAACGGCAGCAGCCAGAATGAGAAGTTATTGAGTCGCGGCAGCGCCATGTCAGGAGCACCAATCATCATTGGCACCATCCAGTTCGCGAAGCCGGTAAACGCCGGCATGATGGCACCAAACACCATCAGCAAGCCGTGCACAGTGGTCATCTGGTTAAAGAAGTCAGGCTGCACTAGCTGCATGCCTGGATACATTAATTCCGCACGAATCACCATTGCTGCCAAGCCACCGCAGAGCAGCATCAGGAGCGCGAACACCAGATACATGGTGCCAATGTCTTTGTGGTTGGTCGTCGTAAACATGCGCAGCAGAAACGGCTTCAGCTGAACATGGTGCGCATCGGCGGCGTGCGTCATGGCTGCTTGATCTGTACTCATTTCGCAAACTCCAAGGGCTGGATTAGGTCGCCGGTGTCATTACCCCAAGCGTTGCGCTCATACGTGGTAACCGCAGCTAGCTCGCGAGCGGTGAGCAGGCCACTCCATGCCGGCATCGCATTTTTGCCGTGCAAAATAATATTAATGTGATCTTGAATATGTGCCTTTTCAGTAGCCATCTTACTGCCCTTCAATGCAGGGAACATTGGCGGCAGGCCCGATCCATTAGCCTGATGGCAGGCCGCGCAACGAGATAAGTAAACCTCCTCACCCTCTTTTACAGCTGCATCTAATGAGGGGAACTGATAATCCACGGAAGCAGCGGCAGCTTTTGCCTCCTCAGCAGAGGTCACCTTAGCCTCAGCTAGCCAAGTCTCAAAATCGGCTTTTGACTTCGCCTCAACGACAATCGGCATAAAGGCGTGATCTTTGCCACAAAGCTCCGCACAACGACCACGATAAATACCTTCTTTACCTACTGGAACATTCGCCCACACTTCATTAATAAAACCAGGCACTGCATCACGCTTGATGGCGAAATCTGGCACCCACCACGCGTGAATAACATCGTCAGCCGTAATTAAAAAACGGATCTTCTGGCCTGTTGGAATCACGAGAGGCTTATCCACTTCAATTAGATAATTGGGGTGATTTTTAAAGTCTGGAGTGTTGTTTAACCAACCCTTGCCCTGACGCTCATACTGCTCACGCGGCGTGGACAGGACGGAGAAGAAGCTAACGTTTACGTCTTTATCATCGCTGTAGGTCAGGTACTCATAATTCCATTTCCACTGCGAACCAGTCACTCGAACGGTCAATGTGGATTCACTACTGTCGTACATCGCCACCAAAACTTTCGTTGCTGGCACAGCCATCGCGATCAAAATAATAAAGGGCACAATGGTCCAGATTATTTCAACCGTGGTGCTTTCATGGAAGTTTGCTGCTACCGCGCCTTGGGATTTGCGATGATGCAAAATCGACCAAAACATGAGGCCGAAAACAAGCAGGCCAATGGCAATACAAATATAGAGAATGGTTCGATGCAGGCCGTGAACCTGTTGACTAATATCCGTCACACCTGGGGTCATATCCCAGCTGGTAGATGCCATAAGCCATGGAGTAAAGAACAGCAATAGTGCAGCGCAAATGGTGCGCAAAAAGACAAAATTCCGCATGCAACGGACCCTCGTATGTGGTTCTACTCGAAACACTGATGGACTTATCCATTGCACTGGCTGGGTGACTGGCCGTTACAACGCGTCCACCTCTTCTTATTCGAATCCGAGAGTAAGACCATCGGCGACGAGTGTCCAGTGAGTCACAACTTTTTCTTTTATAACCGACCATCGTCGACTTGACTGTCGTGACTGATCAGTCACAATAACGGGCCGTACTGCAGATTTTGTCGTAATTTTATTGCCGGATAAGGCTGCATTGGGTATTGTGCGAAACCTTAGCCATCGTAATTTCCGCGACATTCGCCGACGATAGGCGATTTTATAGACTCAAAGGCTGACCTAGATCTAGCTTTTACTGGCGCAAATATGCAGCCACCAACAAGGACATCGCAAATATGTCAGCAATTTTAGTGCTGCATGGCCCCAACCTAAACTTACTCGGCAAGCGCGAACCGGGTATTTATGGCGCCGATACACTCGACACCATAAACACTCGCCTGAGCCAGCAAGCGTCTCATGTCGATGTCACGCTTGATTACTTTCAAAGCAATCATGAAGGCGCATTGATTGATCGCATTCAGCAAGCAGGCCTTGATGGCACACAGTTTATCATTATAAATCCCGCCGCCTTAACGCACACCTCAGTGGCACTTCGTGACGCACTTTTGGCAGTCAATATTCCGTTTATCGAGGTTCATTTATCCAATGTGCATAGCCGCGAAAGTTTTCGTCACCACTCGTATTTATCGGATCGCGCCATCGGCGTGATCTGCGGCTTAGGGCCATTAGGCTATGAGCTTGCCCTGAGCTATGCACTGCGCCACCTGCGCCCCGCTACACCACATTAATTAAACTTACTCAGCCTTAGGCTAAGCACATATTTTAGGAGCTACTACATGGACATCCGCAAGATTAAAAAGTTGATCGAGTTAGTTGAAGAGTCGGGTATCGATGAGCTGGAAATTACCGAAGGTGAAGAGTCCGTACGTATTGCGCGTAATCGTGCGCCTAGCGCCGTCAGCTATAGCCTACCGCCAGCGGCAGCAGCGCCAATAGCGGCACCCATAGCATCAGCGCCTGCTCCTGATGCCGAAGCATCAAAAGGTACAGCTCCAGCAGCCAGCGAGCCATCAACCCAAGGCTTTGTGCAGCGCTCCCCCATGGTTGGCAGCTTCTACCGCTCCCCCTCACCCACATCGCCGCGCTTTGTTGAGGTCGGCGCCACAGTGCAGGTTGGTGATGTGCTCTGCATCATTGAAGCAATGAAAATGATGAACCAAATCCAAGCCGACAAGGCCGGCGTAGTGGAAAGCATTCTGATCGAGGACGGTCAGCCTGTTGAGTTCGATCAACCTCTCTTCACCATCGTTTAAGCGGAGATCACCCTATGTTGGACAAGGTGGTCATCGCCAACCGAGGCGAAATTGCGCTACGTATTTTGCGAGCCTGCAAAGAGCTAGGCATCAAAACTGTCGCCGTTTATTCGAAAGCCGACCGTGACTTATTACATGTTCGCTTAGCCGATCAGGCGGTATGTATTGGCCCTGCTGCGAGCAAAGCTTCCTACCTAAACATTCCTGCCCTAATTTCAGCCGCTGAAGTCACCGATGCGCAAGCAATTCATCCCGGCTATGGCTTTTTGGCCGAAAACGCGGACTTCGCCGAGTGTGTAGAGAAGTCAGGTTTTATCTTTATTGGCCCGCGCGCTGAAACGATTCGCATGATGGGCAATAAAGTGTCTGCAATTGTCGCTATGAAAGCTGCAGGCGTACCTACCGTTCCCGGCTCCGACGGTGCCGTAACAGAAGAAAACGCAGAGGAAATGGCTGCTAAAATTGGCCTTCCAGTGATCATCAAAGCCGCTTCTGGTGGCGGTGGCCGCGGCATGCGCGTCGTGCACAAGATGAATGAAGTCGCCAGTGCATTGGCGGTGACGCGCTCTGAAGCTGGCGCTGCTTTTGGCGACGACACAGTGTATATGGAGAAGTTCCTCGTCCATCCCCGCCATGTTGAAATCCAAATTATTGGCGATGGCGAAGGCAAAGCTATACACCTCTACGATCGCGATTGCTCGCTGCAGCGCCGCCACCAAAAGGTTGTCGAGGAGGCTCCAGCTCCGCATATCCCGATGAAGTTGCGCGAAGAGGTTTATGCCGCCTGCGTGCGCGCCTGCGAGCAAATGAAGTATCGCGGCGCCGGCACCTTCGAGTTTCTCTACGAAAACGAACGCTTCTATTTTATTGAAATGAATACACGCGTGCAGGTCGAGCACCCAGTGACCGAAATGGTGACAGGCGTCGACATCATCAAAGAACAGCTACGCGTTGCTGCCGGCCTTGGCCTCTCAGTCACGCAGGACCAAATCTCTTTGCATGGCCATGCTGTGGAAAGTCGCATCAATGCCGAAGACCCAAAAACGTTTATGCCCTGCCCTGGCAAGGTGAACTATTACCACGCTCCTGGCGGCCCCGGCATTCGCATGGATTCGCACCTATACTCAGGCTACACCGTGCCACCGAATTACGACTCACTGATCGGCAAGCTCATTGCATACGGCCCAACACGAGAAATCGCCTTAAAACGCCTACACAATGCACTAGATGAAATCGTGATCGACGGCATTCGCAGCAATATCACGCTACATCGCGACATCATCCTGCAAGATCCCGACTTTCTTGTCGGTGGCGTCGACATTCACCACCTCGAAAACAAGCTTGGCTTGAGCTAACACCTAAGTAAGCACTACATATTTTCTACAATGTTGCATAGCAAAAAGGCCGAAATCGGCCTTTTTGACTATAAAATCGCCAGCTTCCCGACTACACTGCGCGTCCTGTTTTTTTGGAGCTCGTCATGTCTTGGCTACAACTCACCATCAGCACCCATAAAGCCGATGTAGAACGCTACGATGAGCTTCTAGAACTAGCCGGTGCCAGCGCCGTGCTCATGCAAGATGCCGGCGACCAACCGTTACTGGAACCACCACCCGGCGCACAGCCTTTATGGGATGCCACGAAAATCACTGGCCTGTTTGTTGTCGACTCCGAAATGGATGCCGTGGTTGAGTTCCTCGTGCGCCAACTTGGCCATGCCCTGCCCGAGCACCGCATCGAAGTCTTAGAAGACAAAGACTGGGAGCGCGCATGGATGGATAACTACCACCCCATGTGCTTTGGCGAGCGCCTCTGGGTAGTACCAAGCTGGACACCTCCACCACGCCCCGACGCCATCAACCTATTGCTTGATCCAGGCTTAGCGTTTGGCACCGGTACGCACCAAACCACGGCGCTGTGCATGGAGTGGCTAGACAGCCTAGACCTACAAAACAAAGTCGTCGTCGATTATGGTTGCGGCTCGGGCATTTTGGCCGTTGCCGCCCTGCTATTGGGTGCTCGCGAAGCATGGTGCGTAGACCTCGACCCCCAAGCATTGACTGCCACCAAAGACAACGCCGAGCGCAATGGCGTCGCAGATCGCCTGCGCGTATTTATGCCCGATGACATGCCCGCCGATTTCAATAATGGTGAAGGCGCAGATGTCGTGGTGGCGAATATTTTAGCCGGCCCTTTAGGTCAGCTAGCACCGCTGCTTGCCGGCTACTGCAAGCCATCGGGTGAAATTGCGCTATCCGGCATCATCTTGTCGCAAGTCGATGAGCTGCGTGCGATTTATGAGCAATGGTTTACCATGGATGGCCTCGCCACGCGCGATGAAGACTGGTGCCGACTATCAGGTCGCAAACACAGTTAAACGCCAACACCCTGCTTTGCCGAGACGATGACGCCATGACTACGCCTAGCGACTGCAATATCGACAAGCCTCTGGATGCGTCCGAGAGCACCGCTGCAACAACTCTCGAAGCAACCTCAGAGCAGGCTGTTAACGAGCCTATCGCCGCCGACATTAAGCCGACTGTACGCAACAATCGCATTGCCGATTTGTACCGTGTTGATATTCCTGTGGAGCTGGACGCCGTGCCAACAGTAAAGCCATCTCGCCAATGGCCTTGGTTCATTTTGGCCTTGATCGCAGCAACACTGGTTATCGCGCAAAGCCTCTGGCTTAGCCAGCAATTTTGGCTGCAACAACCTTTGGTACGTAGCGTGCTCACACCAGCACTAGATCGCATAGGCTATACGCTAAATCGCCCCATTCTAGGCAACGCGTGGGAAGTAACTGGCCTGAGCTTAAGTAGCGAACCAAGCAGCACGACCGTTTGGCATCTCGATGCCGTGCTCACTAATCGCGCCCGCATCCTACAGCCGTGGCCTACTCTGCAAGTAAGCTTGCGTGACTGGCAAAATAGCCTAGTTGGCCGCCGCAATATCAAGGCCGCCGACTATTTACCTACCGGCTTATCTGCTCAATTTGCGCCGAATGCACTTATTGCCTCTGATCAGCCTATACGCATTCGTGTCTCCGTGGTACTGGAGCCTGGCAGCGACGGCCGCTACCCGATCTTTGAGCAAGCCGAGCTTAAAGCGCTGCCATGATCGAAGCCCTGAACACTATTTTAAAGCCGCTGCACATCGGGCCATATCTCCTCGACGTGCCGTTAGCTTTGGCGCCAATGGCCGGCGTCACCGATCGGCCATTTCGTCAACTCTGCCGCGAGCTTGGCGCAGGCCATGTGGTGTCGGAGATGGTTACTTCAGAGTCACGGTTATGGGACTCGCAAAAGTCACGATTTCGCCTCGACCACACCGGCGAGCCCGGCCCCATCACGGTACAAATAGTTGGCTATGATCCCGCCATGATGGCCGAAGCTGCACGCCTCAATGTCATCAACGGCGCGCAAATCATCGACATCAATATGGGTTGCCCAGCAAAGAAAGTGTGCAATCGATTGGCCGGCTCCGCGCTCATGCAAGACGAGCCCTTAGTTGCCGAAATCTTGCAGGCCGTGGTTGCCGCAGTCGACGTACCAGTAACCTTAAAAATTCGCACCGGATGGGCACGCTCAGCGCGCAACGGCGTCAATGTCGCGCGCATTGCTGAAGACGCAGGCATTAGCCTGCTCTCTGTGCATGGCCGCACACGCGAAGATAAATACCTTGGCGATGCCGAATACGACACTATTGCGGAAATAAAAGCATCCGTTGGCTTACCTATTTTGGCCAATGGCGACATCTGCACACCAGAAAAGGCACGCTTCGTCTTTGAGCACACTGGCTGCGATGGTATAATGATCGGCCGTGGCGCTCATGGACGCCCATGGTTATTTCGCGAGATCCAGCACTACCTCAGCACAGGCCAGCAACTACCTCCCATTTCGTGGGCGGAGCGGGAAGCTATTGTGTTGCGTCATTTGGATAGCCTGCATGAGTTTTATGGGCCGGGTCTCGGCGTGCGCTTCGCACGCAAACATGTGTCTTGGTACGCCGAGCACATACCTAATGGACGCGCACTGAGCCGTCCTTTTAATGCCTTAACGGATGCCGACCAGCAGCGACGCTTGGTCAGTGATTTTTTTTCGCACCTAAGCCAGCAGCCGACATCCGTCTGCGCGGCCTAATGTGCTTTTGCCACTTGTGAGAGTTTTGCATGGACATGTCTGTCATTAAAAAGCCGTTAACCAGCACCAGCACCCGCCCAAATCAAACCTTGCGCGATCACGTTGAGTTGGCCATGCGCAACTATTTCGCCCATCTCGATGGCGAACGCGCAAGCGATGTCTATGAAATGGTCTTGGCCGAAGTCGAAACCCCGCTCTTGGAAGTGGTACTCGAATACACCCGCGGCAACCAAACCCGAGCCTCCGAAATTCTCGGCTTAAACCGCGGCACGCTGCGCAAAAAGCTCAAGCAACACGGCTTAATGAACTAAGCCCCAAGCCACGGCCTGTCCGTGGTTTTTTATGCCGCCACCTTCGTATTAAGAGCCTGTTTTTATGAGCCATTCCACGACCCATCGCGTGCAGCGCGCCTTATTAAGTGTTTCCGATAAATCTGGCCTAGTGCCCTTTGCTCGTGGTCTCGCCGAGGCCGGCATAGCTCTGCTGTCGACCGGCGGCACCTATCAGCTGCTGCGCCGCGAAGGCATTGCCGTCACTGAAGTCTCCGACTACACCGGCTTCCCAGAAATGATGGATGGCCGCGTAAAAACCCTGCACCCGAAAATTCACGGCGGCATTTTAGGCCGTCGCGGCCAAGACGATGCCGTCATGGCTGAACATGATATTGGCGGTATCGACTTGGTGGTGGTTAACCTCTACCCCTTCGCTGCCACCGTGGCCAAGCCCAGCTGCACACTGCCCGATGCCATTGAGAATATCGATATTGGCGGCCCGACTATGGTGCGCTCAGCGGCGAAAAACCATGCTCATGTTGGCATTGTCGTGAATAGCAACGACTACGATCATGTACTGGCTGAAGTCCAAGCCGATGGTGGTTTATCACAGAGCACCCGCTTCGATCTGGCCGTGAAAGCCTTTGAACATACCGCCGGCTATGATGGCATGATCGCCAACTACTTGGGCGCTTTGGTTGGCGAGAAGCCTGCCGACTTGAATGCACGTGACACGTTCCCGCGCACATTCAATAGCCAGTTCATCAAAGCGCAAGAACTGCGCTATGGTGAGAATCCGCATCAGCGTGCGGCATTTTATGTCGAAGCGGCTGGCCGCGAAGCCAGTGTCGCCAGTGCCGTGCAGCTGCAAGGAAAAGAGCTGTCATACAACAATATCGCCGACACCGATGCCGCACTGGAGTGCGTCAAAGGCTTCGCCAAGCCAGCCTGCGTTATCGTCAAACACGCCAATCCCTGCGGCGTCTCGGTCTCGCTCGACGGCATCTTGGCCGCCTACGAGCTGGCCTACGCTACCGACACTGAGTCAGCTTTTGGTGGCATCATTGCCTTCAACCGCGAGCTCGATGCCGCCACTGCGCAAGCCATTGTCTCGCGCCAGTTTGTTGAAGTAATCATCGCGCCTAGCGTCACGCCAGAAGCTTTAGCGATTACTGCCACCAAGCAAAATGTCCGTGTGATGGCCTGCGGTGAGCTACCCGCTATCGATGCTCGTGCCGGCCAGTGGGACTTCAAACGCGTCAATGGCGGGCTGCTCGTGCAAGATCAAGACATGGGCATGATTGGCAGCGACGACCTGAAAATCGTCACTAAACGCGCGCCCACCGAAGCCGAAATTCATGATCTGATTTTCGCCTGGAAAGTGGCCAAATACGTGAAGTCCAACGCCATTGTTTATGCGAAAAATCGCCAAACCATCGGCATTGGTGCCGGCCAAATGAGCCGCGTCAATTCAGCCCGCATCGCTGCCATTAAAGCCGAGCATGCCGGCCTACCGGTGCCTGGCGCAGTGATGGCATCGGACGCATTCTTCCCCTTCCGCGATGGCATCGATAACGCCGCCAAAGCAGGAATTGCTGCGATTATTCAGCCCGGCGGCTCTATGCGTGACGCCGAAACAATTGCCGCTGCCGACGAAGCCGGCATCGCCATGGTATTCACCGGCATGCGCCACTTCCGCCACTAATTAGCTGAGATAGACGATGAAAATTTTACTCTTAGGTTCCGGTGGTCGTGAGCACGCACTGGCTTGGAAATTGGCTCAAGACCCGCGCGTAAGCACCGTTTTTGTTGCACC
>JBFJJU010000030.1:0-26133 GCA_041612115.1 Perlucidibaca sp. | reverse complement strand
TGCCTCCAGTATTTCCGAGGAATGGCTTTTGCCCCGTTGGCTCTACACCGTGTTGCTCACGCTAGCATTCCCTTTTGTGTTTCTGCGGCTATGGCTGCGCGGGCGCACGTCACCTGCTTATCGCCTGCGTTGGCGCGAGCGCTTGGGGCGTGCACCTAGCGATGCACCAATGCTCATGCGCCCAATTTGGCTGCATGCGGTATCGCTGGGTGAAACGCTGGCTGCGCGCCCGTTGGTCGAGGCTATTCGCGAGCAATATCCCGACGTGCCACTCCTTATCACGACTATGACGCCGACAGGCTCTGCGCAGGTGCGTGCGCTTTGGGGCAATGATAATACTGGCTTTGCCCATGTCTATGCGCCTTACGATTTTCCTTGGGCAGTGCGGCGTTTCCTGAAGCATTGGCAGCCGCGAGCGCTAGTGATTATGGAAACTGAGCTTTGGCCCAATACGCTGGTGGCGGCGCGCGCTCGCGGCATTCCGGTGATGCTCGCCAATGCTCGTTTGTCGGAGCGTTCGGCGCGTGGTTATGAGCGCGCTGGCCTGCTCGGTGCTGAGCTAATGCGCCAACTCACGGTAGTGGCTGCGCAAGATGAGGCGACGGCTGAGCGCTTTTGTTTGCTTGGCGTGCCTTCGAGCCAAGTGGTGCGCACAGGTAGCGTGAAGTTCGACCTCGCGGTGCCTGAGCATTTGCACGATGAAGCTGCGCGCTGGCGTGTGGCGTGGTCTCTGCATCAGCGACCAGTGTGGGTCGCGGCCAGTACGCATGCCGGTGAGGATGAGATTGTGCTGGCGGCGCATCGTGCGGTTTTACAAGCGCATCCCGAGGGATTGCTGATTTTGGTGCCACGACATCCGGAACGTTTCGATGCAGTTGCTAAGCTCATTACTAGCGAAGGCTTGCAAGTCATCAGGCGCTCATCACATGAGCTAGTTGCCGAACAAACGCAGGTGTTGCTAGCCGATAGCATGGGCGAGTTACTGCTTTGGCTGGCCATGGCAAAAGTGGCCTTTGTTGGTGGCTCGCTGCTCGCGCCAGGTGGTGGTCATAATGCGTTGGAGCCATTGGCTGTGGGCGTGTCGACGCTAACCGGCCCGTATTACACCAACTTTCAAAGTATTAATGACACGCTCATTGCGGCCGGCGCTTTGGCTGTGGTGAGCAGCGCCGAAGCACTAGCGCAGGCAGTGTTAGCACGCCTCGATGATCCTGAGCTATTGCAGAGGCAGCGTGCTGCGGGTGCCGCCGTTATGGCAGCAAATCAGGGTGCCGTGGGGCGGCAGTTGCAGCTGCTAGCGCCATGGCTGGGCGAGGGCGCGTGAACCTCATCACGTTTACTGCCGAAGACCTGATTGCGCCCGACACGCTGGTGTTGCGCGATCGCCGATTGCAGCATTTGCTTAGTGTAAATCGCCCTGAAATTGGCTCGTTTTTAAAGGTCGGTGAACTGGGCGGCATGATCGGCCACGGTGAGGTCATTGAGCTTTCGCCTGAGCAGGTGACGCTGCGTATTCGTCTCGATACACCTCCACCACCTAAGCGTGAGGTGATCTTGGTGCTGGCGTTGCCGCGCCCGAAAATGCTCAAGCGCATTCTGCAAATGGTGGTGACGCTGGGCGTGACTGAGCTGATTCTAGTCAATAGCTTTCGCGTAGAAAAAAGCTTTTGGCAGAGCCCATGGCTAAGTGAGGCGGCCATTGCCGAGCAGCTGCGCTTAGGGCTGGAGCAGGCGGGCGACACCATCGCGCCGCGCGTGACATTAGCGCCGCGCTTCAAGCCGTTTGTCGAGGATGATTTGCCGGCATTGCTGGCGGGTCGAGAGGGCTGGGTGGCGCATCCGGAAGTGGTGGAGAACGCTACGAGTGCTGCACTTATTGCGACGAATGCGCCATTAGGCAAGGGACAGCGCTTATCGGCAACGACAGTGCCGACCGTTTTAGCAGTAGGCCCTGAAGGTGGGTTTATTGCGTATGAAGTCGAGAAGCTGCAGGCAGCTGGCATGCGTTGCTGCGATTTAGGCCCGCGAATTTTGCGGGTTGAAACGGCAGTGGCGGTGGCGCTAGGGCAATTGCTGCCTTAGCGTCCAACGCTTATGAGTAGCGCTTATTTAGCGGCTAACCAACCATTTACTGTCGTTATCGTTGCTTCGTCTAACTGGCCGGCAAGCGCCTTCAGTCGCAGACTATTCATCACATAATCGTAGCGAGCGTTAGCGTAGTCGCGGCTGGCAGCAAACACGCGCGTTTCCGCCTGCAATAACTCGACGATATTGCGCGAACCTACTGAGTAGCCAGCCTGTGCTGCCTCGCGTGCGAGCTCGGCCGAACGTAGCGCGCGTTGGCGTGCGGCAAGGCGTTGGCTATCGGTTTTAACAGTCATAAATGCGGTACGCGCAGCAGTCACGATTTGGTGCTCTTGTGCCATCGCCGCGGAGCGAGCAGCATCGGCCTGATAGCCAGCTTGTTTGACTAGAGCCAGTGTGCGGCCGCCGGCAAAGAGCTCCCAGCGTGCCTCTACACCAATGGCGCTTTGGCGACCGGCATTAAAATTTATCGGCGAGCCCGTGAGTAAAGGGCTCGGTACATCTTCAACAATGTTGGAGTTACGAATATTGCCAGTGCTTGCATACAAATCCACCGATGGTAGAAAGCCTGCACGCTGAGCTTCCTTGGCTTTCGCCGCTGCAGTTGCAGCAAAGCGAGCTGCAGCTAAGCCGGGGTTATGCTGTTTAGCCAGCTCAGCCCACGCTTTCGAATCATTTGGGATCGGGGTTGGTGTTGGAATGTTTTCGGGCAATGGCGATAAATCGTCAATCTCAGTAGCTAGAGCGGCATTGAGTGTCTCTTTAGCGTGCGTCAGCCCGATTTCTGCGCTTAAGCGTTCGGCAGTAGCTGTGTCACGCTGGGCATCTGCTTCAACTACATCGGAGCGAGCGATCACACCAACTTTAAATTGCGCCTCGGCTTTATCGCGCTGCTGACCCAATGCTTTTTCCTGAGCTTGCGCCAAGGTTAGTGTGTCTTGTGCTCGCAAAACATCAAAATAAGCATTCGCTACGCCTAAAAACAACTCTTGCGTGCGATTGTCGGCTTCGGCCTCTTGCTGTGAGCGTTGCGCGCTAATGGCCTTGTACTGATGCCAGGCATCCCAATGAAAAATTGGCTGGGTAAGTCGAGCGCCCCATGTGGTTTGAGTGTATTCGAGCTTGCCAGGTACGCTAGTTTGACTATTTAGGTTGAGCTCGCTGTAGCTCGCCTCAGCGCCCAAATGCGGCAACAACGCTGAGCGCGCAATGATCGTGGATTGGCCCGCTGCCAAACGCTGCGCCCGAACAGCAGCTAAATTTGGGTCATTAACTGCGGCGAGCTGAATAGCGCCAAGTAGATCTAGCGCATGCGCTGGTAGTGCAATAGTAGCGGTGGAAATAGATAGCAAGGCCAAGCTAAGCAGGCGTTTGGGTAAAGTGCGCATGAGGCATGACTCAAAAAATGATTGCGAGAGCCTAAGCTGAGGCGCGGTGACGTGCAAGTCATCGCTCCGATGAGCTGTGTATGAGCCGCTCATTAAAGGGCAAAGCCGCTAGTCAAAGCCTCCTGCTGTGTTGTTACAGCAGGCCCTCGCGCTATATAGTGGCGCATCGCTGAGCGGCCGAGCGGCCGCCATTCACCACGCCATCAGGATGAGCCCATGAATTCGCCCGAAAAAGCCTTTTTAAGCAGTGCTGCCACTGTCGATGCGGCGGCCATTGCGCCGTTGCCGAACTCACGCAAGGTCTACGTTACAGGCTCGCGTCCCGATATTCGCGTGCCGCAGCGCGAAATTCGTTTAGACGACACGCACACTAATAATGGCATCGAGAAAAATGCGCCAGTCATCGTCTATGACACCTCTGGTCCTTACACCGACCCATCAGTGAAAATTGATATTCGTCAAGGCTTGGCCAGCGTGCGCTCAAACTGGATTGATGAACGTGGCGATGTCGAGCTACTCACTGGGGTTAGTTCAACATTTGGTCTGCAGCGCGAAAAAGATTTAACCACGGCGAATTTACGCTTTGGCCATACGCGCCAACCGCGCCGTGCCAAAGCTGGCATGAATGTTTCGCAGATGCATTACGCGCGTCGCGGCATCATCACGCCAGAAATGGAGTACGTGGCGATTCGTGAGAATCAGCGCTATGAGGCCATGGCCGATAGCGGCCTGCTGCACCACCAGCACCCGGGTCAGAGCTTTGGCGCGGCCATTCCGAAAATCATCACACCAGAATTTGTTCGCGAAGAAATCGCTCGTGGCCGCGCGATTATCCCCGCCAACATCAACCACACCGAACTTGAGCCGATGATCATTGGCCGCAACTTCTTGGTGAAGGTCAATGCCAATATCGGTAATTCGGCGTTGGGCTCTTCTATCGATGAAGAAGTGGAAAAAATGACCTGGGCTATCCGTTGGGGTGGCGATACGGTGATGGATCTCTCGACCGGTAAAAATATTCACGAAACCCGCGAGTGGATTATTCGTAACTCACCAGTACCTATCGGTACCGTGCCGGTGTATCAGGCGCTAGAAAAAGTTGGTGGTGTCGCTGAAGACCTCACGTGGGAGCTTTATCGCGACACGCTCATTGAGCAGGCCGAGCAGGGCGTTGATTACTTCACTATCCATGCTGGCGTGTTGCTGCGCCACGTGCCGCTGACGGCAAAACGCATGACCGGCATCGTTTCGCGCGGCGGCTCGATCATGGCGAAATGGTGCCTCGCGCATCACAAAGAAAACTTCCTCTACACGCACTTCGAAGACATCTGCGAAATCATGAAGGCCTACGACGTGTCCTTCTCTCTGGGCGATGGCCTGCGCCCCGGCTCGATTGCCGATGCCAATGACGCGGCACAATTTGGCGAGCTCGAAGCCCTAGGCGAGCTGACTAAAATCGCCTGGAAACACGATATCCAAACCATGATCGAAGGTCCGGGCCACGTGCCCATGCATTTGATCAAAGAGAATATGGATAAGCAGCTTGAGTGCTGCGATGAAGCGCCGTTCTACACCTTGGGCCCGCTCACCACCGACATCGCGCCGGGCTATGACCACATCACCTCCGGCATCGGTGCCGCCATGATCGGCTGGTTCGGCTGCGCCATGCTTTGCTACGTGACGCCGAAAGAGCATTTGGGTCTGCCCAACAAGAAAGATGTCAAAGACGGCATCATCACCTACAAAATCGCAGCGCATGCGGCGGATTTGGCGAAAGGTCATCCGGGCGCGCAAATTCGCGACAACGCGCTGAGTAAGGCGCGTTTTGAATTCCGCTGGGATGACCAGTTCAACCTCGCGCTAGACCCCGATACTGCGCGTGAATATCACGACGAAACCTTGCCAAAAGAAGCACATAAAGTTGCTCACTTTTGTTCCATGTGTGGGCCGAAATTCTGCTCGATGAAAATCACCCAAGACGTGCGTGACTACGCTGATAAGCTCGACGCCGGAAAAACTGCTGAAGAGTTAGCAGAGGCCGAAAAAGGTATGGCCGAAATGTCTGCCGAGTTCCGCCGCCAAGGCGCGCAGCTTTATAAGGAAGTCTGATGAATCACGGCGAATCTGAATCTGGCGATATCGAAGTCATCCAACGCGACACTGTGTTTCAAGGCTTTTATCGGCTCGATCGTGTGCGCTTAAAGCACCGTCAATTCGATGGGTCCATGGGGCCAGAAATTAGCCGTGAGCTATTTGTTCGGCCCCATGCCGTTGGTGTGCTGGTTATCGACCCTGAGACCAGTGAGCTGCTGCTGATTGAGCAATTTCGTGTTGGTGCCATGGCGGACAAATATCCGTGGCAAATTGAGGTGGTTGCTGGTTTGGTTGAGCCTGATGAGTCGCTAGAGGCTGTGGCTATTCGCGAAACTGTTGAAGAGGCCGGCGTGGCCATTTCAGAGCTAGAGAAAGTCTTTGAATTCATGCCCAGTGCTGGCGGCTCTGATGAGCGCTTCACTTTGTTTGTCGCCCCAGCCAATTTATCGCGCGCCGGTGGGGTGCATGGTCTAGTAGAAGAAGGTGAGAATATCCGCGTTACCGTGGTCAGCTTAAACCAGGCGCTGCAATGGCTTGCGCAAGGTCGCATCAATAACGCGCCGTGCATGTTGGCGGTGCAATGGTACGCGGCCAACCGCGATCGTCTGAAAAAGAAGTGGGGTAAATAGCCCCAATGTGGCCGCGATACACCGTCGATCTGGCGGGCATGCATGCACTCTACGAACTCAATTACGCGCGCATGATCAAGCTCTTGCGCGGCGCTGGTGTGCACGGTCGTGTTGGTTATATTGCACCAATTGAGTTTGCCTGGGGCGAGTCGGTTAAGTTCGGAGAGCTGTGGTTGCCGCAGCCTGTTTTGCAGCTCAGCCGAGTTGAACAAACGCGTTATACCGAAACGTGGCGTTTGGCGCAGATGACGCCGGCCTTGCCGTGGTGCCCTGAGCTCGACTTGGAAGTGCGCCTGTATAACGATGCCGAAATGGCCGACGTTTTACGCTTTCAGCGCGCGCGGCGGATTCCCGCGATTGTTGGTCTCGCCGATGCCCAAGGCTGGCGAGTCAACGAAAAAGAACTAGTGAATCGATTTTTAGGTGATTGTTTGCAGCATTGTTTGGCTTACGGCCATGCTCGCGACCCACGATTATTACCTGACTTTTCGCGCTGGGATGGCTTATCGCAGCCGCCTTTGGCGCCCTCGGAGGATGTGGAATGAGTGTTTATAGTGCCTCGGCTATTGAGGTTTTATCGGGACTAGATCCGGTGCGCAAACGCCCGGGCATGTACACCGACACCACGCGCCCGAACCACATGGTGCAGGAAATTCTCGACAACTCCGTGGACGAAGCCCTCGGTGGTTTTGCTGATGAAGTCCGCGTAATCATTCACGCCGATGGTCTGATAGAAATCAGTGATAACGGCCGTGGCATGCCAGTGGATATACATCCTGAGCATGGTGTTTCCGGCATCGAGCTCATCCTTACACGCCTTCATGCAGGTGGTAAATTCTCCGGCAAAAATTATAAATACTCCGGTGGGTTGCACGGTGTTGGCGCCTCGGTAGTGAATGCTTTATCGACGCATTTGGAAGTCGAGGTGAAGCGCAACGGTCAGCTCTGGCGCATGACTTTTGCCGATGGTCATAAGCGCGATGAACTACAAATTGTTGGCGAATGTGGCAAGCGTGCGACGGGTACAGTCGTGCGCTTTCGGCCAGACCCTAAATACTTCGACTCACCAAAAGTTTCACTGACTAAACTCAAGCACGTGCTGCGTGCAAAAGCCGTGCTGTGCCCCGGCCTGCACTTACATTTTTACGATGTCGCCAGCGGCGAACGCCTCGAATGGCATTATCAAGATGGCTTAAAGGACTATCTGGTTGAAGCTACTGATGGCTGGATGCGACTACCCGATGAGCCATTTCTAGGTCAGTTTGAGTCCAAAGCCGAAGCGGTCGATTGGGCGGTGTTGTGGTTGCCAGAAGGTGGCGATCTAACGCAAGAATCTTACGTTAATCTTATCCCCACTATTCAAGGCGGCACTCACGTTAATGGTCTGCGTAGCGGCTTGCTCGATGCTCTGCGTGAGTTCTGCGAGTTCCGTAACCTATTGCCGCGCGGCATCAAATTAGCGCCTGAAGATCTCTGGGATCGCTGTGCCTTTGTGCTCTCAGTGAAGATGCAGGATCCGCAGTTTGCCGGTCAAACCAAAGAGCGCTTGAGCTCGCGCGAATGCGCGGCATTTGTCTCTGGTGTCGTCAAAGATGCATTTTCACTGTATTTGAATCAGCACACCGAGATGGCCGATCAGCTAGCTCAGCTTGTGATTAATTCAGCTCAACGGCGCCTGAAGCAAAACAAGCAAGTCGCCCGTAAGCGCATCACATCAGGCCCCGCACTGCCTGGCAAGTTAGCCGATTGCGCTGGCTCAGATATTAAACGCAGTGAATTATTTTTGGTCGAAGGTGACTCCGCAGGCGGTTCAGCGAAGCAGGCGCGAGACCGACAGTTTCAAGCTGTCATGCCCTTGCGCGGTAAGATTCTTAACACTTGGGAAGTGGAGTCGACGCAGATTCTCGCCTCACAAGAAGTTCACGATATTGCTGTTGCGCTCGGTGTCGATCCCGGCTCTGAAGACTTAAGCGGCCTACGCTATGGCAAGGTGTGTATTCTCGCAGACGCGGACTCTGATGGCCTACATATCGCGACTTTGCTCTGCGCGCTATTCATGCAACATTTTCCTGCACTAGTGCGTGGCGGCCATGTCTGCGTTGCCATGCCGCCACTGTTTCGTATCGACCTTGGCAAGCAGGTATTTTACGCCCTCGACGAACCTGAGAAGCAGGGCATCCTTGACCGGCTTGAAGCAGAGAATAAACGCGGCAAGCCGCAGGTCACGCGCTTTAAAGGTCTCGGTGAAATGAATCCGCTACAGCTGCGCGAAACCACCATGGCGCCAGATACACGCCGACTCATCCAGCTAGTGCTTGATGAGCCCGAGGCCACACGCGAAATGATGGATATGCTGCTGGCGAAAAAGCGCTCCGGCGACCGCAAAGTATGGTTAGAGGCCAAAGGTAATTTGGCCGATGTGGAAGTATAAGAAATGACTGACGAACTGATTTTGCCCGCCGATGGCACTGAGCTCGTGCCCATGCGCACCTACACCGAGCAGGCGTATTTGAACTACTCGATGTACGTGATTAAAGACCGCGCGCTGCCGCATATTGGTGATGGCTTGAAGCCGGTTCAGCGCCGCATTGTTTACGCGATGAGCGAGCTTGGCCTGAAAAATACCGCCAAGCACAAAAAGTCGGCGCGCACCGTCGGTGATGTGCTCGGTAAATACCACCCACACGGCGACTCGGCTTGCTACGAGGCCATGGTGCTGATGGCGCAGCCGTTCAGCTATCGCTACCCATTGGTCGATGGACAGGGTAACTGGGGCTCGCCAGACGATCCCAAGTCCTTTGCCGCCATGCGCTACACTGAAGCTAAGCTCTCGCCATACGCCGATACGCTGCTCTCTGAGTTGGAGCAGGGCACAGTGGACTGGCAGCCGAACTTCGATGGCACGCTCGATGAGCCCTGCGTCTTGCCCGCACGCCTGCCTAACTTACTGCTCAATGGCACGACTGGTATTGCGGTCGGCATGGCTACTGACATCCCCGCGCACAACCTGCGCGAAATCGCCCAAGCCACTATCGCGCTGCTAAACGATCCCGGTCTCTCGCTCGATGATCTTTGCGAGTTTGTGCAAGGCCCAGATCTCGCTACCGCTGCTGAAATCATTACGCCGCGTCATGACCTCGTGCAGATGTATGCTACGGGTCGCGGCGGTTTCAAGATGCGCGCGGTTTATGAAATCGATGATGGTGATATCGTCATCACTGCCTTGCCGCACCAAGTTTCTGGCGCAAAAATTCTCGCGCAAATCGCAGATCAAATGCAGGCGAAAAAGCTGCCATGGGTTGCCGATTTACGCGACGAATCTGACCATGAAAATCCCACACGCCTAGTTGTGGTGCCACGCTCAAATCGTGTCGATGTCGAGCAGCTGATGGGGCATTTATTCGCCACTACCGAGCTGGAAAGCAGCTATCGCGTCAATATGAATGTTATCGGTCTTGATGGCCGTCCGCGCGTAATGGGCTTGCGCGAAATGCTCAGTGAATGGCTAGAGTTCCGCACACTCACCGTACGTCGCCGTCTGCAACATCGCCTCGATAAAGTCTTGGCGCGTTTGCATATCCTCGATGGCTTATTGATTGCCTTCTTAAATATCGATGAAGTCATCCGCATTATTCGCTACGAAGAAGAGCCTAAAGCCGAGCTGATGCTACGTTTTGGCCTTAGCGATATGCAGGCCGAAGCCATCCTTGAGTTGAAGCTGCGGCACTTGGCCAAGCTCGAAGAAATGCGCATCAAAGGTGAGCAAGATGAGTTAGCGAAAGAGCGCGATCATCTGCAAAAAATCTTGGGCTCACATCTGTTATTAAAGCGGCTAATCATTAAAGAGATTGAAGCTGATGCTGCTAAATACGGTGACACACGTCGCTCACCATTGGTCGAGCGCCGTGAAGCCGAAGCCTTAAAAGAAAGTGATTTAACACCCGCCGAACCGGTCACTGTCGTGCTCTCTGACAAAGGCTGGGTACGCGCCGCTAAAGGTCACGATGTCGATGGCAGTAGCTTGAGCTATAAAGCCGGCGATGCCTTCATGGCACAGGCTGCAGGTAAGTCCAACCAGCAAGCTATTTTTATGGATAGCACGGGGCGTAGCTATTCACTATTGGCCAATACCCTGCCTAGCGCACGTGGCCAAGGCGAGCCGCTGACCACCAAACTTAATCCACCGGCGGGCGCGCAGTTTGTTTGCGTCATCATGGGTGAGACCTCGCAGCGTGTGTTGCTCAGCAGCAGTGCCGGCTATGGCTTTGTCGCCACGCTTGCCGACATGGAAGCTGGCAACCGCAATGGTAAAGCCTTGCTGACCTTGCCCGCTGACTCCAACGTAGTCGCACCAGTTTTGCTTAAAGGCAGCGAGCAAGATCAGCTTGCTGTGCTCAGCAGCGGTGGACGCTTATTGGTATTCCCCATTGCCGACCTGCCGCGTTTAGCGAAAGGCAAAGGCAATAAGCTGATGAATTTGAGTGCCAGCGAAGGCGAGACCATTGTCCAAGTCATCCCCATTGCCGAAGGTCAAAAGCTCACGGTAATTGCCGGTGCGCGTCATGTGACACTCAACGACAAAGACCTCGCGCATTATGTTGGCGAGCGTGGTCGTCGAGGTCAAAAATTACCGCGCGGCTTCCAAAAAGTCGACGGCTTGCGCGTGGAGTAAAAGTAGATGCGTGAAATTCTTTTAGTATCAATTGCAGGCCCTGATCGCCCCGGCATTAGCGCATCACTGACTGAGGCATTGGCTGCCCATAAGGTGAGTGTGCTCGATGTTAGTCAAGCAGTGATTCATGATCAGCTCACGTTAGGGCTGGTGATTGAGACCGGCGGTGAGCAAGATTCAGCCATTCTCATGCGCGCGGTGTTGTTTAAGGCGCATGCGCTTGGCTTGCAAGCTCGCTTCACCCCGATCAGCGCTGATAGCTATCACCAATGGGTTTCTGGTCATGGCAAGGCTAGGTATATCTTCACGGTATTGGCGCGCAAAATCACCGCCGAACATTTAGCTGCAATGACCAAGCTGATTGCTGAGCAAGGCTTGAACATCGATGGCTTGCAGCGCTTGTCGGGTCGTGTGGCTTTGGAAGGCGAGAGCGGCGAGATGCAGGCCAAGGCTTGTGTCGAGTTTTCGGTTCGTGGCCAACCAAAATCTTCCGATGCCATACGTGCTGAGTTACTACGCTTAGCTGGTGAGCATGGCATCGATATCGCCTTTCAGCGAGATAATGCTTTTCGCCGCAATCGTCGCTTAGTGTGTTTCGACATGGATTCAACGCTCATCGAGCATGAGGTTATCGATGAGTTAGCGATGGCTGCTGGCGTGGGTGAGCAAGTGGCTGCCATCACCGAGCGCGCCATGCTGGGCGAGCTAGACTTCACGCAAAGCTTCGAGGCTCGTGTGGCGCTTCTAAAAGGCCTTGATGCTAACGTTTTGGAGTCCATTGCGCAGTCGCTCAAGCTCACGGAAGGCGCTGAACACCTCATGCACACATTGAAAGCCTTGGGTTATAAAACCGCAATTTTATCCGGCGGTTTTAATTACTTTGGCGAGTTTCTACAGCGCAAATTAGGCATCGACTATGTTTTTGCCAATCAGCTTGAAATTGAAGATGGCAAAGTCACTGGCCGTGTGACTGGCCAAGTAGTTGATGGTGCACGCAAAGCTGAGTTATTGAAAATGATCGCTGAAAAAGAAGGTGTGAATTTGGAGCAAGTTATTGCCGTTGGCGATGGCGCCAATGACTTGCCCATGCTCAGTATTGCGGGTCTAGGGATTGCATTTCGCGCCAAGCCCTTGGTGCGCGCTAACGCTAAGCAGGCTATCTCTACCCTTGGCCTCGATGGCATTTTATATCTACTCGGTGTGCGTGATAGAGACCTAGATTTGATCTAGATTTAGGCTGATGGTTACTTTGAGTAATCTTGCGTTAATGCCTGTTAATGGATATAACAGGCAGCATAAAAATAAGGATGGTTAACATGACAAGCCCACTACTTAATTGCAAAACAGCGCTAACTGCGATTGCCGCAGCGTGCCTATTATCGGCCTGCGGCGGAAGTTCTAGTGGTAGCTTCGGCGATCAGCCTCAAGAAGAAACAACTAGCGCCTACAGCGGCAGCGTTATTGACGGCTACGTTAGTGATGCCACGGTATGTATCGATGCCAATGCCAACAACGCATGTGATGCAAATGAAGTTTTTACTAAAACCGATCAGCTTGGCGCTTATTCAGTGTTGCCAACAGCATCAGGTAATTTAGTTGCCGTTGGTGGCACAAATAAAGACACCATGAAGCCCAACGAGCTTATTTTATCAACGCTCAGTACTTTGGACTATGGCACGAGCAGTATCCGTCAAATTACGCCACTGACAACGATGGCGGCATTGCTGAAGCAAGAGGCCGATAAGAGTGAAAGCACTAGTGGTCAAGTTAAAAGCAGCGAATTAGCCGCGCTTATAAAAGAAGGCTTTGGCTTAATCGGTAATTTCGATTTGTTTCGGTTTGACCCGATTGCTCGTGCGAATGACATGGCTCTTGTCGATGCTGACCGAGATTTGGCATTGAATGTTCATCGCGTAGGCGTTCAAGTAGCCAATACCGTAATAACAAGCATGGCATTAGACAATGATAAGTTGCCTACAAGTCAGACAAAGAAGTTTATTGTGTTCTTCGCACTGGCGCTTCAGGAAAATGAAGATCCTGACCTCACAAGTGAAACTCAGCTGCGCAAATTATTGTTTGCTGGCAGTAACGTTGAGCCGTCCGATGCGCAGGTAACCCGCTTAGCAGAGTCAAACGCAAGAGTTCAGGCTGCTGCTACCCCTGTAGCTATTGGCTTAGAGCAAAATGATTATCTGAATAAGTTAGCTACTAACCCAGGTGGAGAAACCACACCTCCAGATAACGGCGGTGGCGATGGCAGCGGCGACGGCGATAATGGCTCGGGAGATAATGGCGGCTTTAATCCTGCTGATCTTCTAAGCCCTACAGTACTGTGCAATATTCCAGTGTTAGGACCAATTTTAGTGAACAATGTTTTGGCACTTGTATTAGCGCCTATTCCAGTTCCTGGTTTTGATGACTTAAGCTGCGATGAAGGCACTGGTGGTGGCTTTGAGTTCCCGAGCATTCCTGGCATTCCCGGTGCTGGCGATGGCGGCTTCCCAAGCATCCCTGGTTTGCCTGGAGGTGACGGTGCTCCAAGCCTTCCTGGCCTGCCTGGTGCAGATGCAGCTTCTCCGCTAACGGCGCTACTAAGTGGAATTTTAGCGCCAGTAGTTAACGGTCTAAGTACGGGACTATGCTTAATCCCAGTATTAGGTGAGCAACTAATTAATGTGTTGGCGGCCTTGCCCGTAATCATCCCTAATGCTAGTTTTTCCTGCCCAGAAGGTGATGGCGGTGGCTTCTCATTCCCTGGTCTGGGCTAAAGCTTGAGGCGGCCATGCTGAGTGGCTGCTGACTCAACTAATCTGGCAAATTAACACCACAGGCCGCTAGGAATCTTCTTAGTCCGCGTGTGGTGTATTTATTTTTATGACGCAAAACAAACAGTGAACGCCGTAAGTCTAGGAATGGCGTGTTAAGAATCACTACGCGCCTAGCATCATGTGCTTCCTGCAGCGTCATGCGTGAAGCACAGCCCAGTCCAATATTGGCTTCTACAGCACGCCGTATGGCTTCAGTGTGACTAAGCTCTAATCGTATTTTCAGGCCAACTAACTTCCCTGCGATAGCATTATCAAAGACTTCTCGTGTGCCAGAGCCGGCTTCACGCAAAATCCACTGCGCTTGATTTAAGTCTTCTAGTGCGAGCGACTCTTTCGCGGCAAGCGGGTGCTGCGGGCTAGAAAAAATCACCAACTCGTCATCTATCCATGGCAGCACATCGATATCGGGATCGTGACAAAAGCCTTCGATGAAGCCGATATCGCAAGTAAATTGCCGCACAGACTCAACAACGTGGCGAGTATTGCCGACATCTAGACTAACCTCTGCTTCGGGGTGTAGTTGCAAATAGTCGCCGATGCGCTGAGGCATCAAATAGTTGCCTACGCTTAAGCTGGCGCCAATACGTAAGCGGCCGCTACCTGGCAGATCGCCGCGACAGATATCTTCAATTTCACGTACGCGTGCAACAGATTCTAGTGCTAGTGGCAGTAGGCGATGGCCAAGATCATTGAGTTGTAGTCGTCTGCCGACGCGATCAAAGACTTTCTCGCCGAGTTGCGACTCTAGGTCTGAGAGCGCCATGCTGGTCGCGCTTTGAGTTAGGTTGAGCCACTCTGAGGCGCGTGTAACGCTGCCTTCGCGTGCCACGGCGGCAAAGACATCGAGTTGTTTTAAGGTGATGCGCATGAGCAGTTGCCAGTTATTAAACGCAATGCCCTAGCTTAGCGGAACTTGACCCTTGAAAACAAAACACCCCGCACTAGGCGGGGTGTTTTTGATTTTGCTTCAGCAGTCCATTGCTGCTGTTAATTACAGGCCTAGCAGAGCTAGCAAGCCACCAATAGGAGCTAGTGGTGTGCCGGCTAATGCGCCAGATAGCGGGCCAGTGCTGCCTGTGCCACCGGTTGGCAAGCCACCGCCGAGTATGTCACCTAGCAAGGGGATGCCTGCTAAAGGATTGTCGCCACCAGTATCGCCTGTCGCTCCACAATTGCCAGTTAGCTTAAGACCACATGTTAACGGTTTGAGTATGTCAGTTAGCGTTGGAACAAGACCGCCGGGGCCTGCAACAGGGTCAAGGATCGCTCCTAATGAATCGGTTAACTGGTTAATGCCACTTTGGATTTGTGGGCCAACAGTGCCAGCTAGCTGACCAGTAGGATCCAAGCCGATTAGCGTGCCAGTCAAGTTACTTAGCAGATTGTTCAATAAGCCTTGCAGCTCTGCAGCTGTGCTTGGGTTTTCGACCTCATTCAGCACACCGCCTAGGTCGGCTAATGTGTCAGACAGCAGCACTAGCACACCGCCAATGACGGGGGCTGTTACTACTTGATCAGGCAAGTTGCTTTTCAGCTCAGTGCCTAGTAGTGCAACGCCCTGGCCGAGTAAATCTACTAACTCGCCATTAGCGCCACCATTTTGGATGGCTAATAGTGGGCCTAAGATGGCATCGAGTGGCGTGCCTGTTGGACCACCAGCTGGCGTGCCACCACCTGCTGTGCCGCCTAGCTGACCAAGTGCTTCTAGTGGTGTGCCAGCAAATGGATTATTGCCACCGGCAAATAGACCAATTAGTGCATCAAGTGGTGTACCCGTTGGGCCGCCTGCGCCTGTTCCACCGCCAGTAGTGCCGCCTTGCGATTTACAGTTTTTAACTGCGCTTGGGTCGGCCAAAGCCATCAGGGCATTAGGCAAGTTGACGGTGAGTGATTGCAAAGCGGTAGCCAAGCTATCGCCGCTTGCTAGCAGTGCTGCTTGCAGTGCTGCTGGGTCTTGCGTACCGAGAGTGGTATTCAAGCTGCCAAGTAAGTTTGTTAGCAGAGCATCTGGGCCGTCAACTAGGTCATTTACTGTTGGGTCCAAGCAGGTAACGAGTGCGCCTAATGGGTTGTCGGTACCAAGCAAGCCTCCTAGGCCTGTTAGCGTATTAGACAGCTGGCCTTGGGTGTCATCGAGAATAAGGCGTGGCTGGTCACCGCCACCGCCACCGCCGCCACCACTAGTATTGCTATTACCATCGGCACCACAGGCAGCAAGGCCAAGAGCTAGCGTGCAGGCAGCAGCTAGGCGAGTTAATTTAGAAGCATTCATATAAACCTCGGCAAATCGTGGCGCTGCAAAACCAAGGTCTAGCAGCACATAGGGGTAATTTGGTTACGGTGCGGATTGTAAACGCCAACTGCACTGGGATTTGTAGAGCTTTTGTAAACAACTGTATAGAACCTGCCGGTCATATACATAAAAGCATCACTTTTTGCCTAAAAGATAGCCTAAACGCTGACCCATGCGAGTCGGACTGGTAGTTACAAATTCTTTTTCCCAGCTCATCACATTAGGCCCGAAGAGAATAATGGCGGTGGAGCCGAGGCGGAAGCGGCCTAGCTCGTCGCCTCTGCTCAAGGTGATTTGCTCGTGTGGTGCAAAGTCGCGCGTGCGAATCTCAGAGCCTATGGCTTCAATGCCGCCCCATATCGTCTCAATGCTGGCGACAATCATCGCACCTACTAAAATCACGACCATGGGGCCGGCTTCGGTGTCGAAATGAGCGACTAAGCGCTCATTTCGAGCAAATAGCTTAGGCACGGTTTGCGCAGTGAGGGTGTTTACCGAAAATAAGTCGCCGGGCACGTAGACGCTGCGCGTGAGCTTGCCGGTGAGTGGCATGTGCACACGGTGATAATCGCGAGGCGATAAATACACGGTGGCGAACTGGCCGCCAATATACGCTTGCGCACTTGTGTTATCAGCTAGTAAGTCGCTAAGGCTGTAGTCGTGGCCTTTGGCTTGAAATACACGATCATTAGTGATGGGGCCTAGCTGCGAAATCGCGCCGTCGGCGGGGCTGAGAATGCTGTCGCTTTGTATGCACAACGGTCGTGCGCCGGGCTTCAGTGCACGCGTGAAAAAGTCGTTGAAGCAGGCATATTGCGACAAGTCTGGCTCTAATGCTTCGCTCATGTCTACGTTATAGCGTTCGGCAAAGCGCTGAATGAACGTGTCTTTGATCCACGGAGTGGTGCTGGCAGCAATTTTGCCAACAAGGCGCGAGAGCCCATGTTGCGGCAGCAGATATTGTACCGATGTGCGCAGGCGGTCGACGGAGAGAGCCATGTCATTATGTTCCTAGAAGTAATGTCGCGATGGTAATGCACAGATGGTCTGGCATAAAGCGTTCTAGGGCAGTAGGTGAATTGTTTGCGGCGTGTTACTGGGTGAGAACGAGGGGCCAGCTAAGGCTGAGTGTGCCAATAAGCGTTGATGTATCGTTGGGCGTAGATAGCGATACACTGAGGATCTGCCATTTGCCGAGCTGCTCGTGCTCAATGATTGCAGTAGCTGTGTTGAGGCTTTTTAGATCGATGCGTAAGCCCATGCCTTGAGCTTTAACCACCGCTTCTTTGCGTGTCCAGATGGTCAAAAAGCCAAGTTCAGTGTTGGCGTGGCTGTGTTCATTTGGATGGTAGTAGCGATTAATCAACGCCTCACGTGATCTTGATCGGCCTAAAAGCTCGATATCGATACCTAACGCGCCTGCAGGCTCGTGCGATCCAACTGTTTGCAAGGGCTCACGCGGAGCAATTGCGAGTGCCACCATGTATTGGCTATGTGACCAGTTCAGCTGCCATCGACTATTTGGCCAATAGGGTTTGCCAAGATCGGTGGTGCTCAGTTCGGGGAACGACTCGCTTTCGCCATTGTGGTCTCTGAGCCATGACAACGCTTGGCTTCTTTGGCGCTGCCGAAGTGTGTCTGCAGGCAGAGGGTCTAGCGCGGCAATATATACCGTGATGTGCTCAGGTGCTGCGCCTTCGCGAATGGCGCCCTGTTTGTCGACGCTATAAATGACTCGGCCGCCACGAGCGGGAGCTGCGATGGCGGCCGAGATCATGGACATTTACTTAGTACAGTACGCGGGTGCGAATAGTGCCGTTGATCTGTTGCAGCTTTTCTAATGCGACGTCTGAATAGGCAGCGTCGACCTCCATGACTAAATAACCGATGGTGTCGTTGGTCATCAGCGACTGGCCACTAATGTTGATGCCGTTTTCAGCAAACACCAAGTTGATGGCCGAGAGCACGCCAGGAATGTTTTCATGGATGTGCAATAGACGGTGCTTACCAGGAGTTGCTGGCAACGATACTTCAGGGAAGTTCACCGATGTGGTGGTTGCGCCAGTATCGGAATAACGAGCGAACTTATCAGCGACTTCTAGACCAATATTGGCTTGCGCTTCAAGTGTGGAACCGCCGATATGCGGCGTCAAAATGACATTGAATAGACCGCGCAGTGGAGACACAAACTCTTCGTCGTTGGCTTTTGGCTCTTTCGGGAAGACATCGATAGCTGCGCCATTTAGGTGCTTGCTAGTGATAGCTTCGGCCAGTGCATCGATGTCGACACAGGTGCCGCGTGCGGCGTTGATGAAGATGCTACCTTGTTTCATTTGCGCAAAATGTTCGGCGCGCATCATATTGCGAGTCGATGGTACATCGGGCACATGCAGCGATACGACATCGGATGTGTTCAATAGCTCTTCCATGCTGCCGACTTGGCGAGCATTGCCGAGCGGTAATTTGGTCAGCGTGTCGAAATAAATTACGTGCATGCCAAGTGATTCAGCCAGCACAGAAAGTTGCGAGCCAATTGAGCCGTAACCCACGATGCCCAATGTTTTGCCACGGGCTTCGTATGAGCCTTCGGCAGATTTGGACCAGCCGCCAGCGTGAACCATGGCATTTTTTTCTGGAATGCCACGAAGCAGTAAAATAAGTTGGCCCAAGACCAACTCAGCGACTGAGCGTGTGTTTGAGTAAGGCGCGTTAAAAACAGGGATGCCACGCTTCAATGCTGCTTGTAAATCGACTTGGTTCGTGCCGATGCAAAAGCAACCAATGGCGATGAGCTTATCGGCAGCGGCAATTACTTTTTCGGTTAACTGAGTACGCGAGCGAAGGCCAATAAAGTGCGCATCTTTGATCTTCTCGATCAGAACGTCTTCATCGAGTGCGCCGCGAATGTATTCGATATTGGTGTAGCCATTGTTGGCTAAAACATCGAGCGCATTTTTATGAACACCTTCGAGTAACAGAAAACGGATTTTGGCTTTATCGAGGGACAGCTGGCTCATGATGCGCGCTCGCAAGTGGTAATTTCGAGGGCGGCATAGTAGCACAGGCTCTGCATTAGGTAGAATGGTCGAATTGAAATCTGTGATAGGACGCTGACATGGCATTGGCCGCTGCAACACTTCAGACATTGATGGATATTGTGGGCGAGTCGCGCGTGCGCGTAGATGCGCAAAGCCTGGCAACTTGGGGTGTGGATTGGACCAAGATGTATACGCCAGCGCCATCGGCTATTGTTTTTCCATCGAGCATCGAGCAGGTGCAAGCCGTGGTTCGTCTTGCCAATGATGCGGGCTTTGCCGTCGTGCCATCGGGCGGCCGTACCGGGCTGTCGGCGGGCGCAGTTGCAGCCAATGGCGAAGTGGTGGTGAGCTTCGACTATTTAAATAAAATCACTGAGTTCATCCCGGAAGATCGCGCGGTGCGTATTCAGGCCGGCGTGGTGACTGAGCAGTTGCAAACGTTTGCTGAAGAAAAGGGCCTGTATTACCCAGTCGATTTCGCCTCGGCGGGCTCATCGCAATTGGGTGGCAATATCGGCACCAATGCAGGCGGCATTAAAGTAATTAAGTACGGCATGACGCGTAACTGGGTACTGGGTTTGAAAGTGGTGACCGGCAAGGGCGATATTCTCGAGCTCAATAAAGACATGATCAAAAATGCCACCGGCTATGATTTACGGCATTTATTTATTGGCGCTGAAGGCACGTTAGGTCTGGTGGTTGAAGCCACGATGAAGCTCGATCGGGCACCGCGTAATTTGCAAGTGATGGTCTTGGGTACGCCCGATTTCCCATCGGTGATGAATGTATTGCGCGAGTTCCAATCTCGACTAGACCTTACTGCCTTTGAGTTTTTCTCTGAGTTGTCGGTGCAATTGGTTACAGCGCACTCAGGCATTTCGCGGCCATTTGAGTCTGCGACTCCGTTTTACGCCTTGCTCGAATTCGAGGCATTGTCTGAGGCCATGAGCGATGAGGCCATGGCGATTTTCGAGCATTGCGTGGAGCAAGGCTGGGTAGTCGATGGCGTGCTCGGCCAGTCGGAAACGCAGGCGAAAAATCTCTGGCGTTTGCGCGAAGATATTTCCGAGACCATCGCGCCTTACACGCCGTATAAAAACGATATTTCGGTAATGATTGCCCGCGTGCCGGCTTTTATCGCCGATATCGATGCCATAGTTGGCGTGCAATATCCGGACTTTCGTGTGGTGTGGTTTGGCCATATTGGCGATGGCAATTTGCACTTAAACATCCTCAAGCCCGATGCCATGGACAAAGCTGACTTCTTCGCTAAGTGCAAAGAGGTCAATGTGCAGGTGTTTGAAACAGTGCAGAAATATCATGGTTCGGTGTCTGCAGAGCATGGCGTTGGCATGACCAAAAAAGCCTATTTGACCTACACCCGTTCGTCGGTCGAAATCGAGTATTTACGAGCAATTAAGCAGGTGTTTGACCCGAATGGCGTGATGAACCCCGGCAAGATTTTTGATTTAGCGTGAGGCCGTTCAGCATTTACGGTGGCATTTACTGAGAGAAGGAATGAGCGGCATGGATTATCAGCATCAATGGCATGACGGAACAGCAACGAACTTACCCGTTGGCAAGCTAGTCTGTGTTGGTCGAAATTATGCTGCCCATGCACGTGAGCTTGGCAACGAAGTACCAGATGCACCGATAATTTTTCTAAAGCCAAGTACATCGGCGGTACCGTTAGTGCCTAAGTTCTCGATACCGGTTGGGCAGGGCGAATGCCATTTTGAAACTGAAGTTACGCTGCTAATTGGCCAACGTTTATCGCTGCCTGTGCAGGAAGGCTCGGCAGCTAGCACTATTTCGCTAAAAGCGTTCTCGCCACAAGAAGTCAGCGTCGAACAAGCGCGCTCGGCTATTGCTGGCGTGGGCTTGGGCTTAGATCTGACCTTGCGCGAAAAGCAAAATGAGCTAAAAGCGAAAGGCCAGCCTTGGGAGTTGGCCAAAGCATTCGATGGCTCAGCGCCGTTGAGTGGCTTTTTGCCAGTGACAAAGTTTCCCGATTTAGCAGCAGTTGAGTTTAGCTTGAGCATCAATGGTGAGTGCCGTCAGCGTGGTGATAGCGCCGATATGATCACTGACATGATCGCTTTGCTGCAGTTTATTACGCGCTATATCACGCTGCTGCCTGGCGATGTGGTGATGACGGGCACGCCTGCTGGTGTTGCGGCATTGCATTCGGGTGAGGCGTTAACGCTGCAATTAGCTGAGTTAGCGACCTGGCAGACGCGAGTGTTGTAGTGATCTAGCTTATTCTCCATAGCCACGTTGAAAGCGGTGGATCTGCCGGCGCTCTTTTTTGTTCGGCTTATGGTCAGGATGCGCTAAGTTCTGCGCCTTGCGCTGCTCACGCAGGTCATCTCGCTTAGCAATACTTTCCGGTGTTTCGTGATACAGCAGCTGTGCCACTGGCGCCGGTCCTCGCACACTAGATAGTGCATCGACGACAATAATTTTCTCATCATGACCCTGCCGAATAGTGAGTGTCATGTCGACAAAAACCTCACGGCTGACTTTTACGCGTTGGCCGTCGCAATGCACATGGCCGCTCTCAATCGCCTCTTTCGCTAGCGAGCGAGTTTTATAAAAACGAGCTGCCCACAGCCATTTATCCACGCGTGTGCGAGTGTCATTATTGCTCGTGTTATTGCTGCCAGACTTCATTTTTCAGCACGCTCAGAGCTAGTCTTCAGTGCAGTAATATCAACTAGTTCGGGGATGTCGCCAAGCTCTGCAAACTGATCAATAGCCGGATAGCGCAGACGCTTTCGTGCAGGCTTTTCGCTATCGGGTGTGCTCACACAAATGCAATCTCGAACGCCAAAAGTTTGAGCGCTATCGAGCACTGCCTCACTGTCATCAACAAAAATACTGCGTGCTGGATCTATGTTTTCCTGCACGCAAAGTTGCTGCCAAAACGCCTGGTCTTCTTTTGGGCAGCCGTAGTCATGTGAGCTCACCATGGCATCAAAATAATGCGCAAAGGTCTGAACCGTTAATTTCAATTCTAGGCTTGAGCGATGCGCATTGGTGGCGAGAACTAAACGTCGGCCGCTATTTTTTACCGCCGCTAGAAAAGCAAAGGCGTCGGCGCGCTCGCGGATTAAATGCTTCAGCGTGTTCTTATGCGGCACAATATCGAAGCCAACTTGCTCGCTCCAGAAGTCGGTGCAGTACCAGTTGAGCTGGCCCTGATGGTGTTGAAAGCGCATGAGCAGCTCGCCCAAGCCTTGCTCGCGCGGTAAACCGTTGTGGTCGGCAAAGAGTGCAGGTAAGTGCTGCATCCAGAAGACATTATCAAAATGCAGATCGAGTACGGTGCCATCCATGTCCAAAATTACCGTGTCGATGGTTTGCCAGTCGATGAGGGGGTTGGCAGTGTCGAGCAAAGCAGTCATTCGCGTATCCTGTGGCTTGTGCGCAGAGGAGCGCAGCAGCTCATCAATATTGTGAGGCCAAATCATGTCAGCCGATGTTCGATATAGTCTTCAGCAAGGTGCTCAAGTGCGCGTTCGTAATAGTGTAACGCGAGATGCCTTGGCTGCGGTGATGACCGTTGCCGAACAAGCCGGGCGTGCCATTATGGCTATTTATAACGAGCCGGCGCGTTGGGCGGTGACAGAAAAGTCCGATGCATCGCCGATTACTGCAGCTGATATTGCCGCCCACGCAAGCATTGTTGAGGGCTTGCGGGCGCTAAGCGATAAGACCTTGGCTGACTTGCCAATATTGTCTGAAGAATCGTCGCCGGAAGATTTGCACGGGCGCCGAAACTGGCCAGCCTATTGGCTAGTTGACCCGCTCGATGGCACCAAGGAGTTTATTGCGCGCAATGGCGAGTTCAGCGTCAACATCGCTTTAATTGTCGGTCATGAAGCCGTGCTGGGCGTGGTCTATGGGCCGGCAACTGGCATTAACTATGTGGCCGCAGTGGAGGTGGGAAGCTTTCGGATCGAGCCTGAAGCCTCTGCATGGATGCCAATTCAGGCGTGCACACCAGATTGGTCTGCTTCAAGTGGCACACTTAAACTAACAGTCAGTCGTCGTCATGGCCTTGAGCGCTTACAGCAATTTGAGCAGTCGCTACAGGCAGCTGGATGGCTAGTGGACTCTATTCCTGCCGGCTCTGCATTTAAGATTTGTGCTGTGGCCGAAGGGCGAGCTCATGCGTATCCGCGCTTTGGGCCGACCAGCGAATGGGATACCGCCGCGGCCCACGTTGTGCTGGAGCAGGCTGGCGGTGAGCTAGTTGACTGTCGCGGGCGCCGCTTTCTATATAACTGTCGCGAAACCCTACTCAATGGTGACTTTTTAGCAGTGGCAAAGGCCAGTAGGCCTTGGTTGAAGCACTGGCCAGCTTAGGTTTTAAAGACGAAAAAAAGCCCAGATATAAACTGGGCTTTTTTTATTGCTGCCTGAGTATTAACCCCAAGCTTTTTCCAAAAGTGCTAGTACTTGCTTGCGATCAACCTCTTTCGGATTAATCACAATCGAGCCGTCATCCAGCGTTAAGTCTGCGATGTGATCAAACTGATCGCGTGTGACTTTGCCAGTTTCTTGCAAGGTGCGTGGCAGTTTGCAGCGCGCATGTATCTCATCACGCATGCGACGAATTTCTTCGATGGCGCGATCGGCGCGTTGTGCCGTTGGTGTGCTGGCATAGATGTCAGCGCCAGCAATCGGCAATAGTAGATCAGCTATGCGGTCGCCATTTTTGTCTTTGTTGAACTCCAGCACATAGGGCAGAAATAAGTTCATGCACAGGCCGTGTGGCAAGTGGCTAGCAGCGCCCAGTGAGTGGCCTAGCGAGTGCACGAGACCAACCATGGCGTTGGAAAATGCAATGCCGGCCATGGTTGAGGCTTGAGCGAGCTCTAGGCGACCATCAGAGTCGCTGGGGTTATCCAGCACTTTCAATAGATTGGCGCTGATTTTAGCGATGGCGCTGGTGGCATAGGCATCGCTGATGGGGTTGTGCGCCATGCAAGTGTAGGCTTCGATGGCGTGTGTCATCGCGTCCATGCCGGTCATTGCAGTGATGTGCGGCGGTAGGGTCAGTGTCATGCGCGGATCAAGCACAGCGGCATTGGGCATTAAGAAGTACGACACAAAGGGCATTTTTACGCCAGCTTGGTTGTCGGAGATCACCGCGATGGCAGTGGTTTCAGAGCCGGTGCCTGAAGTCGTTGGCACGACAAATAAAGGCTTTAATGGGCGCTTCAGCACATGTGCGCCGGAGTAGGCGCGCAGATCATCGCCACCTTCGGAGACCAAAATATTGACTGCTTTACAGGTGTCGATAACCGAGCCACCGCCAACAGCGATGATGGCATCGCAACCGTTGTCGTTATAAACCTTGGCGGCAGCATGTACGGTTTCAATTGAGCTGTCTGGCGGTACGTCGTCGAAAATGGTGCTGACATTGATGTCGGCTGAAGCAAATGCACCTTCGATATGCTTGAGCAGACCAACAGCGCGCACACCTTTATCGGTGATGATCATCGGGTGTTTAGCACCGAGGATGTCTAGCTCAAACGGGATGTGTTCCAGCGCAGCATTGCCAGCGATGACTTTAACGGGGCAAAAAAATTCGTAGTAAGGCTTGCTCATATCAGTTCCCTGCAATCAGCGATTTGGCGACTAGGCCGTAAATGCGTGCGGCTTTGGTGAGTTTTTCGGTGAGCGGTACGGCGTCGTAGCGCTTCACGGCGCGTTCGGCGACTAGGCGTGGCAAAATCAAGGTTTCCATTTTGTTTAAGCAGCGCACCAAGCGAATGGCATGGCTGACATTGCCATCGGCAATCATTCGGTCATTGGCAAAAGCTTGCGCAGTGCCTTCCTGAAAGGAAAACACCAAAAAGGCATGCGAGAGATGCTTGAAGCGAATGGTTAGCTCAGGCTTGCCGACAGGGGCTGAAATTACTTCAGAGTGGCCATTTTTGCCGATGCGTAAGTAGAAGCTAGGGCCACTAGGGAAGACGGTCATGCAAACATGGAAGCCTTCGGGCAGCGCCGCGAGCTCCTTTTGCACGGTTTCATCAACACGGCTAGCGGCTGCTAAGCCGCCACCAACCACTTTCATCATGGTGGTGACATAGGCTTTTTGAGCTTGGTAGCTCAGGTTTTCCTTGGTTATCATGGTGCTCTCGGTCATCAGCTAAGCGTGATGCTGCCGAGTTTAGAGCAGTTACTCTAAATTGACTAGCCAGCGAACCTTAGTCGAGCGCTGTGGATGCTCAGATAAGCGGTCGACTAGCCACGCTAAGGTTTTTTGTGCTTCTTCATAGAAGCCCCAAGGCGGGTTAATCACGATTAAGCCGCTGCCATTTAGGCCTAGAGCGTTGTCATCGGGCTGCATTAATAGTTCACACGACAGCATTTTATTGATACCGCTATTCATCAGCTCGCGATAAAATTTCACGATAGATGCACGCTGCTTGATCGGAAACCAAATGCCGTAAACGCCGGTTGGCCATTTTTTATGAGCCGCTGCGATGAGCTTCACCAGTTGCGGAAAGCTATCGCGCTCGAGCTCATATGGTGGGTCGATGAGTACTAAGCCGCGCTTTTCTTTTGGCGGAATCAGCGCCGTTAAGCCTTCGTAAGCATTACGTTGATGCACAGCCACACGCGAGTCATTTTTGAAATAATGGCGCAAACTGGCAACTTCAGCGTGTTGCACATCGATAAATATGGCGCTGTCTTGCTCGCGCAATTGGCGCTGACCTAGCCATGGCGAGCCGGGATAATTGCTACGCGCTCCCGCTGCTTGGCAGGCAAGCACGCCCTGCAGGTATTCGGCCACCCAAGTTGGAGCGCCGCGATGATCATCTAAGCGGTCGATGCCTTGTTGGTATTCACCGGTTTTCTGAGCTTGCATGCCGTGCAAGTCGTAAACGCCGGCGCCGGCATGTGTGTCGATAAAGCAAAATGCCGAGTCTTTCTTTTTTAAATGCGCCATTAGGCCCATTTGCAGACTGTGCTTCATAACATCGGCAAAATTGCCGGCGTGAAAGTGGTGACGATAATTCATGGCAACAACATCAGGTAGTGAGCCGCAGATGATACCCGCTAATGACAGCGTTGAGACGATTGTG
>JBFJJU010000029.1:0-26893 GCA_041612115.1 Perlucidibaca sp. | reverse complement strand
CATCCCGCACAACGGATGCCGTCCTTCTAAAAAGCGTCGCGTGTAAGAGGAGACTGGGAATATGGCTCGTTATATTGGCCCAAAATGTAAGCTCTCCCGTCGCGAAGGAACCGATCTTCAACTGAAGAGCGGCGTTCGTGCGCTGGATACCAAATGTAAAGCTGATCAAGCACCTGGCCAACATGGCGCATCCCGCAAGGGTCGCATGTCGGAGTACGGTACTCAGCATCGTGAAAAAATGAAAGTTCGCCGCATTTACGGTGTGCTTGAGCGTCAATTCAGCAACTACTACAAAGAAGCTGCACGTCTGCGTGGTTCAACTGGTGAGAACCTGTTGCTTTTGCTTGAGTCGCGCTTAGATAACGTTGTGTATCGCATGGGTTTTGGTGCTACACGCTCGGAGTCACGTCAGCTGGTCAGCCACCGTGCAATCTTGGTCAATGGCGTTCGCGTCAATGTCGCCTCGATTCAGGTAGCCCCTGGTGATGTCATCACTGTTCATGAGAAAGCCAAGGGTCAATTGCGTGTTAAAAACGCATTGGAACTAGCTGCTCAACGTGGTGTTCCAGCATGGCTTCAGGTGGATAACACCAAGCTCGAAGGTACATTTAAGACACGTCCGGAACGTTCCGACTTGTCCTCTGAAATCAACGAAAACTTGATCGTTGAATTGTACTCCAAGTAATCGCTTGATTTGAGGGTGTCATCCATGTCACAGGTTAATGAGTTTCTGACGCCGCGCAGCATCGCTGTCCAGGCCGTCAGCGCTACCCGCGCCAAGGTCACCCTGGAGCCGCTTGAACGCGGCTTCGGTCATACGCTGGGTAATGCTTTACGTCGTTGTTTATTATCTTCCATGCCCGGTGCGGCAGTGGTCGACGTTGAAATCGAAGGTGTTGAGCATGAGTACAGCGCCATAGAAGGTGTTCAGGAAGATGTCATCGAAATCCTGCTCAACCTGAAAGGCTTGGCACTAAAACTGTTTGAACAGCAAGAAGCTATTTTAGCGATTGATGCTAAAGGTCCTTGCGTTGTAACTGCTGCCGATTTGTCGTTGCCGCATAACTGCGAAGTGGTTAACCCTGCGCATGTTATTGCAACCTTGGGCGCTAACGCGCACTTGAAAATGAAGCTGCGTGTTGCACGCGGTCGCGGCTATGAGCCCGCAGACGGTCGTTATGAAGAAGATGAGACTCGTCCTATTGGCCGTTTGCTCTTAGACGCTTCGTTCAGCCCAATTCTACGCGTAGCTTATGTCGTTGAAAGTGCTCGTGTAGAACAGCGCACTGACTTGGACAAGCTGGTTATCGATTTGGAAACAAACGGTACTATCGATGCTGAAGAGGCTATTCGCCGCGCAGCAACGGTTTTACAACAGCAAATCGCCGTATTCGTTGATTTGGAGGCTGATAGCCCATCCGTGGCTCCGCAACCAGGCAATGATGTTGACCCGATTCTGCTGCGTCCAGTTGATGATCTAGAGTTAACCGTTCGTTCGGCTAACTGCTTGAAAGCTGAAAATATTTACTACATCGGTGATCTGGTTCAGCGCACTGAGGTAGAACTGTTGAAGACGCCGAACTTAGGCAAGAAATCATTGACTGAAATCAAAGATGTCTTGGCTTCCAAAGGCTTGTCTTTGGGTATGCGTTTGGAGAACTGGCCACCGGCTAGCCTGCGCAATGACGACCGTTTGAATTTTCGCGGCCGTTAATCGGCAACTGAATTAGTGTAGGAAGACTGCCATGCGTCATCGTAATAGTAATGTAAAACTCGGCCGTACTAGCGCACACCGTAATGCTATGTTCCAAAACATGGCTGTGTCGCTGTTTGAGCATGAGCTGATTCGCACAACCTTGCCTAAAGCAAAAGAACTGCGTCGCGTGGCAGAGCCTCTGATCACGCTGGCTAAAAATGATACAGTGGCTAATCGCCGCTTAGCATTTGCCCGCACTCGCTCCAAGCAAATGGTTGGCAAATTATTCACTGTTCTTGGTCCACGTTATAAAGAGCGCAATGGTGGTTATTTGCGTGTTTTGAAAGCTGGCAACCGTCCAGGCGACAATGCACCAATGGCCTATGTTGAGCTCGTTGATCGTGCTATTGCAGGTCCAGCGGCTGATGCTGAGTAAGCATTAAGCTTGGTTCTGTGATTCAAAAAAGCCAGCTTTCGCTGGCTTTTTTGTGTCTGGCATTAAAGCCACTGCTAGGTTATATGCTCAGCAGCGGCTTTAAAAAGCGTCCAGTGTGCGATGCTGGGTTAGCAGCTACAGCTTCGGGCGTGCCTTCGGCGATAATCATGCCGCCACCATCGCCACCTTCAGGGCCGAGATCCAATACCCAATCGGCGGTTTTGATCACGTCTAAGTTATGTTCAATGACTACGATAGTATTGCCGGCATCGCGTAGACGATGTAAGACGCCAAGCAATTGCTCAATATCATAAAAGTGTAAACCAGTAGTGGGTTCGTCAAGAATATAGAGTGTGCGGCCAGTATCACGCTTAGATAATTCTCGTGCGAGCTTAACGCGCTGAGCTTCACCACCAGAGAGTGTTGTCGCTGCTTGGCCAAGCGTAATGTATGAAAGGCCAACATCGATCAGTGTTTGTAGCTTTCGAGCTAGTGCGGGAATAGCGTCGAAGAACTCTCGAGCGACCTCTACTGTCATGCCTAATACTTCGGTAATAGTTTTGTTTTTATAGCGGACATCTAGGGTTTCGCGATTATAACGTAGCCCTTTGCAGGTATCGCACGGCACATACACATCAGGTAGAAAATGCATTTCAACCTTGATGACGCCATCACCTTGGCAAGCCTCGCAACGCCCACCCTTGACGTTAAAGGAGAAGCGGCCTGGGCCATAGCCACGTGAACGAGCTTCTTGTGTGCCGGCAAATAGCTCACGGATCGGCGTAAACAGGCCGGTATACGTCGCTGGGTTGGATCGTGGAGTTCTGCCAATTGGGCTTTGATCGATATCGACGACCTTATCGAGGAGCTCTATACCTTCAATCGCATCATGTTCAGCAGGGCTGCGTTCGCCAGCACCATTGAGCTTAGTGGCTGCGATTGGAAATAAAGTGCCGTTGATCAAGGTGGATTTGCCAGATCCTGACACGCCTGTGATGCACGTCATTAGGCCGAGAGGAATGGCGGCAGTTACGTTTTTTAGGTTATTGCCTCGAGCGCCAATAATGCGGAGCTGCGCTTGAGTCTCTGGCTCATGGCGCTTAGTAGGCACTTCGATGCGTCGGCGGCCAGATAAATAGTCGCCAGTCACAGAATCAGTGCAGTTGATGATATCGTTCACGTTTCCGCTGGCAATGATTTGACCGCCATGCGCACCAGCGCCTGGGCCGATATCAATGACAAAGTCGGCTGCACGAATGGCGTCTTCATCATGCTCAACTACTAGTACGCTATTACCGAGATCGCGAAGATGGATCAGAGTGCCAAGCAAGCGTTCATTATCTCGCTGATGTAGGCCAATCGATGGCTCATCGAGCACATACATGACGCCGACTAGACCGGCACCAATCTGTGACGCTAAGCGAATACGTTGAGCTTCGCCGCCAGATAGCGTATCAGCTGAGCGATTCAGGCTTAAATAATCTAGGCCGACGTTGACTAAAAACTGCAGACGATCACGTATTTCCTTGAGGATTTTTTCAGCGATTTGGCCTTTTGCACCTGGCAATTTGAGCCCGTGGAAATACGCATTAGCTTTTGCGATAGGTAGGCGCGAGACCATGGGTAAGTTGGTTTCGCCAACGAATACGTGGCGAGACTCTCGGCGGAGGCGCGAACCATCGCAGTCGCTACACGACGCTGAGTTTAGGAACTGTGATAAGTCTTCACGGACACTCGCTGAATCTGTTTCACGATAGCGCCGCTCAAGATTCGTCAGGATGCCTTCAAAGGGATGGGCTCGCTGCACTTGTCGGCCGCGATCGCCGAGGTAGGTGAAATTGATGTCTTCTTTACCTGAGCCTGTTAAAAGCGATTTTTTGATCTTCGCGCTGAGTTCTTCCCAGGGGGTGTCGAGACTGAACTGATAGTGCTCAGCAAGCGACTCGAGCATGGCGTAATAGTAGAAATTGCGTCTATCCCAGCCACGAATAGCGCCTTGCGATAATGACAGCTCTGGGTGGGCAATTAAGCGGCGCTCATCGAAGTATTGCTTAACGCCGAGGCCATCACAGCTTTGGCAGGCACCAGCAGGATTGTTAAAAGAAAAAAGGCGTGGCTCTAACTCGGCAATGGCATAGCCGCAATGTGCGCAGCTAAAGCGAGCTGAAAAAACCATCTCAGCACCTTCTTCACTCATCGGCACAACCCAAGCAACTCCATCGGCAATGCGCAAGGCGGTTTCGAATGACTCAGCTAAACGTAATTGCAGATCGGGCCGAACCTTGAAGCGGTCAATCACGACTTCAATATTGTGCTTTTTTTGTTTATCTAAGACTGGAGCCTCATCAAGGTCTACAACAATACCGTTGATGCGAACGCGCACAAAACCTTCAGCGCGGAGCTTATCAAAGACATGCAGGTGCTCGCCTTTACGCTCGCGCACGATCGGAGCTAAGAGCATTAGCGCAGTGCCTTCTGGCATCTCAAGCACGTGATCAACCATTTGGCTGACTGTCTGCGCTGCTAGCTCAACATTGTGCTCTGGGCAGCGTGGTGTGCCTGCGCGAGCAAAAAGTAAGCGCAGGTAGTCATGAATTTCGGTGATGGTGCCGACCGTCGATCGAGGGTTGTGCGACGTTGATTTTTGTTCGATCGAAATGGCCGGCGATAGGCCTTCAATGTGATCAACATCAGGTTTTTCCATGAGCGATAAAAACTGCCGCGCATAGGCTGAAAGCGACTCGACATAGCGGCGCTGGCCCTCAGCGTAAAGCGTATCGAATGCTAGTGAAGATTTACCCGAGCCGGAGAGCCCTGTTATGACGACGAACTTATCGCGGGGGATGTCGACATCGATATTTTTCAGGTTGTGCGTGCGTGCGCCACGTACCTTAATGCTGTTCATGCTAAAGCCTAGAAAAAATCAATGTTCCAGTATACGCAAAAGCGTCGCTTATCCGCAGTCTCATGCGCTAGATCAAATGCTAGACAAGATAAACTCCGGCGCTGTTCCTCGGCCCAGTCAGTGCTAGAATCATGCCCCCAGATTTTCGTTGTCAGACCAATATGTCCGCAATGACCACCGGTGAGCGCCACGCCGTATTTTCACTAGCTACCATTTTTTCACTGCGCATGGTCGGCCTATTCATGATCCTGCCGGTGTTTTCGGTTTATGGCGCTTCCTTAGATGGCTCAACGCCGCTGCTGATAGGGTTGGCTGTTGGTAGCTATGGGCTGGCGCAGCTTATGTTGCAAATCCCGTTTGGTTTATGGGCTGACCGTTTCGATCGTAAAAAGCTCATTCTTATCGGTTTATTGCTATTTGTGATCGGCGGCGCGGTGGCGGCGCAGGCGACGAACATATGGTGGGTAATTATTGGTCGATTTCTGCAGGGCGCAGGCGCAATTTCAGCGGTGGTCATGGCGCTACTGTCGGATCTGGTGCGTGATGAGCATCGCACCCGCGCGATGGCAGTGGTTGGCATGAGCATTGGTATTTCTTTCGCTATTGCCTTTGTATTAGGACCCTGGGTGGCTGATATTTTTGGTTTGTCAGGGCTTTTTTGGGTAACCACAATTATGGGTGTTGCTGCCATGTTGCTTTGTGTTTGGCGCGTGCCCCGTGCGCGTCAGGCTCAGCGGCAACTGCCTCCACACTACATGACGCATTTGCGCGAAATGCTCGCGGTACCTGAGCTGCGTCGATTGAACATTGGTATTTTCACTTTGCACTTAGTGATGACGGCGTGCTTTGTGTCGTTGCCACCGCTGCTAGTTTCTGCTGGATTGCCCGTGAGTCAGCACGGTTGGCTGTACTTGCCGGTGATGCTAATAGCTTTTATCGCATTGATTCCTGCGGTGATCATTGCCGAGAAAAAGCGCCGTATGCGTGAAGTGTATTTAAGTGCTGTGGTGCTGCTATTTTTTGCCATGATTGCCTTGGCATTTGCCCATCAAGGCTTGGTGGCGCTCATTATTTCGGTGGCGCTATTTTTCTTCGCATTTAATCTGCTTGAGGCTCTACTACCATCGTTGGTGAGTAAAATCAGCCCTGCCGGTGGTAAAGGCACGGCGATGGGTATTTACAGTACATCGCAGTTCTTAGGTGCCTTTTTAGGTGGCGTCACCGGTGGTGCGTTGCATCAGTGGCAGCAAGGCGGCGGGCTATTCTTAGTGCTGGCAGCCGCGACGATGTTTTGGCTATGGCGTGCCTACTCAATGGCGCAACCGGCTTATTTGCATAGCGTGATATTGCAACCAGAAGGTGAGGGTCGTGGACAGGTTGGTGCAGCAAGCCCAAGCATGAGGCAGCTGCTGAGTGAGCAAGCATTATCAGATATTCGGGCGCTTGCGGGCGTAGAGGAGCTGGTCGTACTTCCTGATGATGCGCTGATTTATTTGAAAGTTGATAGGCTGCACTGGCAGCCAGAGTCGCTAACGCCATGGCCAGTAAGAATAATTGCCACTTAAGGTGGCGAAGCCTAGGTCACTGGTCTACATTAGTTTTAACAAAATAGCGTTTAGGAGAGAGCCATGCGTGGTGTAAATAAGGTCATATTGGTGGGTAATTTAGGGCGCGATCCTGAGGTGCGTTATTTGCCGTCAGGTGGTGCCGTGGCCAATATCACTGTTGCGACTAGCGAAGCTTGGAAAGATAAAAATACCGGGGCTATGCAGGAGCAAACCGAGTGGCATCGGGTGGTTTTTTACGGGCGTTTAGCTGAAATTGCTGGCGAGTACTTGCGTAAAGGCTCAAAGGTTTACTTGGAAGGCAGCTTGCACACACGCAAATGGCAAGATAAGCAAACCGGCCAAGATCGCTATAGCACTGAAATTAAAGCGATGGCTATGCAAATGTTAGATGGCAAGGGCGGTAATTCATCGAGTTCAGATGATGGTAGTGCGCCATCGTATGATGACTATGATGGCGGCAGTTCAGCGCAAGGCCAGGCTCCAGCAGCTCGGCCATCTGCGCCGCGCCCGAGCCCATCGGCACCGCCACGTGCGGCAGCTCCAGCAGCAATGGAAGATTTTGACGACGATATCCCATTCTAATGCTGCGCTCAGCGCAAGCTGAAGCTCTAGCCTATGGCTGTATCTCGCGAGCTTAGTGCTGCTGGGTGCATTCTGGCGCTTTGTAACTAAATCGACGCCCCTTTGACGGGGCGTTCGTTTTTGTAACAGGGCATCGCAGAGTGCGGCAAAGCGGTAAATTTCACGCTATGATGTCGCCACTATAAGAATTACGTCTTGTTTGTTATTTGCTCTGCAAGATGACGACAAGGCCGCGATGTCTGTTGAGGTCTCTTTGAAGCGTTTTGCCTTCGTTTGTCTTTTGCTATTGGTATTTGGTTTTTCCGCCCTATACCACGCGCCTGCTCGCCTGCTCGCGCCAGTCATGCAGCCCACTATCGGCGTCAGCAACTGGGGCGGGACCTTGTTTAACGGGCAAATGCTAGGCGCCTATAGTCAAAAGCCATTCTTCATTACATGGCAATGGCGAGCAGCTGAACTTTTACGCTTACGTTTAAGCGCGAATGCCAGTGTTGCTGGACCTTTCGATGCCGTGTTAGCGGCATCGAAAAGTCCTTTAGGTTGGCAAATGGAGCTGACGGATTTGCGCCTGCCTGCGGGCCAAAGTGTACTTTTGGGACCAGGTACAGCCATTCCGGCATGGCGAAGCTCTGCGCTGACTATTGCGCGTTCAAGCGATGGCTACTGGACTATGGCAGAGGGTTCGTTGCTGACAGCGGGCGGCCTGTTGCGCTTAAATTTACAAGGTCAAGTGCAGGAGATTAATTTGCCGAGCTCGGCGCTGAACTGGTCGATTAAAGATGGTGATTTGGTCGGTGATTTACGTCAGCGCGACGGCAATATGGCCTTGGCAACGCTGACGCTGACTCACGACAATCGCATTCAATGGCAAATTCGTGATCGCTTGCTGCGCTTAAAACCAACCTATAGCAGCACTAATAGTCCCGATTTAATAGTGTTGACTGTGGCAGAGCCATTATGACGACAGCTTACCTACTGTGGCATGATGCTGACACTATTGATCTAGCCGCAAATGAGGGCCTAGAACATGCGTGATCGCTTTACGCAGCTCTGGGAGCAGCGTCGTACGCAGCGTCCAGCTACAATGATTGTTGTCATTGCCTCGGTATGGCTGGCGTGGCTTTTGGCGAAGTATGTTTGGCTTATTTTTTCCGGCGTTTCAGCTCCTCTAGCCGCGCCAGATTTGTCGATGACTTTGCGCGTGCCACCAACGGTCGACGCACGCCGCATTGGCACAATGTTTGGCGAACGAGAAGCAGCTCAAGCAGCAGTTGCTGACACCACGTTGCAGTTGCGCCTTGATGGCCTCTTGGAGAGCCAGAATGCGGAATTGTCGCGGGCCTTTATCTCTGAGCGAGGCAAAGGTAATCCCGAAATATATCGACCCGGTGATGAAGTGCCAGGTGGTGCCAAAATTGATCGCATCGAAGATAGCACTGTGGTTTTGCTGCGTGCTGGTCGCGAAGAGATTTTGCGCTTTGACTTGCCAAGCCAAACTGGCACTGCAACAGCAGCAGTGGCGCCAAGTGCTGCCGTTGTACGAGCCGAGCAAGCGCGCAAAGTGTTAAGCAATTTGGCCGAGCGCTTAGCAAACTCGCCAATGACGGCTTTACGTCAAATGGGTATGCGCCGTACATCTCAGGGCTATATTGTTAGCATCACAGCTCCCAAAGAAATACTGACACGCTTTGGCTTAAAACCAGGCGATCGTGTTGTTAGCATCAATGGTCAAACTGTTGGTAAAGATATTGAGGCCGACCAAGCTGCTCTCGGGCAATTACAAGAATCCGGTAACGCGCGTGTTGAAGTACAGCGCGGCACTCAGACACTCACGCTAGAACAAAGGCTCTAAGCCCTATGAAAAAACCCGTCTTTAAAACACTCGCCCTGTGCATGATGCTAGTCACTAGCCATGCAGCCTTTGCCGAGAAAACTTGGAAGATCAACCTGAAAGATGCTGATATTTCCGCGCTCGTTAGCGAGATGGCTGAAATTACCGGCAAAAATTTTGTGGTTGACCCGCGCCTCAAAGGTAACGTCACGGTGATTTCTACGCGTGAAATGTCGGCCAGCGAGCTTTACGAGTTATTTCAAAGCGTCTTGAGCATCAATGGCTTTGCTGCTGTGCCTAGTGGGCCGGTGGTGAAAATTTTGCCTGATACCAATGCTCGTCAATCAGGCGTGCGCGTTGATGGCGGTAGCTATCGCGATGGCGAAGAGTTGGTCACTCGTGTGGTGATCTTGCAGCAAGCTAATGCTACTGAGTTGTTAGCGGCACTTCGCCCCATGATGCCGCAGTTTGCTCACATGGCCTCAGTGCCGGGTAATAACGCACTAGTAATTTCCGATCGGGCTAGCAACGTCGAAGCCATGGTTGCGATTATCCGGGACTTAGATGATGGCGAAAAAGATGATGCAATTGAAATCATCCCCGTTAAAAATGGCAAAGCCGCCGATTTGCTCAATATTCTTGAAACTATGGAATCAGGTGCGCCAGCAGTTACGAAAAATGGCGGCCAGTCTGGCAAAGTTCGCTTAGTTGTAGACGAGCGCACAAATCGCTTATTAGTTCGTGGTGATCGTGCGTTGCGCGACCGCGTGCGTGCGGTTATTCAGAGCTTAGATTCCGCGCCAGACATGAACGATGACCAAGTTAAGGTCTTCCGCTTGAAGTTTGCTAGCGCGCGCCAAGTTGCCGAAGTGTTGAAGGGAGTTCTGACCACCGATAGCAAAAAGTCCTCATCTTCTTCTACCGTATCGACGGTCGCGCCCAGCAGTACAGGAAGTGATAGTGGTAGCTCGCCTCGCAGCGGTGCATCCACAACAACCATCACGGTGGAGGGCGCTAGCCTGATTGCCGATGAAACGCAAAATGCCCTGATCGTTCGTGCCAAGCCAGCACAACTGCGCCAAATCGAGTCGGTACTTGATGACTTAGATAAGCGTCGTGCGCAGGTGTTGATTCAGGCCGCTATTGTTGAAGTATCTGGTAGTAACGCTGAGCAACTTGGCGTGCAGTGGGCTGCAGGTAACCCGCAGGCGGGCGTTGGCGTGGTCAATTTTAATAATGCCGGTGCTAGTTTAACGAGCTTGGCAACTGCCTTTGCAACCAATGACTTCACGCAGGCCGGCCTAGGTAATGGCGCAGCCTTCGGCTTAGGCACGTCAAAAACCAACTCTAATGGCGATCGTTCATTTTACGGTGCGCTCATCCAAGCATTGAACTCGGTCACAGATGCTAATCTGCTATCGACACCAAGCATCATGACCTTGGATAACCAAGAAGCAAAAATTGTGGTTGGCCAAAACGTTCCATTTATCACAGGGTCGACGGGGACAAGCGGCTCTGGTGTGAGCAATCCATTCACCACGATTGAGCGCCAAGACGTTGGTATTACTTTGAAGGTAACGCCGACTATTACTGATGGCGGCACCGTACGCTTGGATGTGCAGCAGGAGGTGTCTTCAGTTGTGCCTTCGGTCGATGGTATTCAGTCCTCAGATATTATTACCAATAAGCGCTCTATCGAGACTTCAATTCTAGCTGACGATGGTCAAACCATAGTGCTTGGTGGTCTGGTGCAAGATGACGTTACTAAGTCAGTTAGTAAGGTGCCACTTTTGGGCGATATCCCAGGCATTGGCGTGCTCTTTCGTTCAACCAGTGATGCTCGCACCAAGCGTAATTTGCTAGTATTTCTACAGCCAACTATTGTTCGCAGCAGCATACAAGCTGCCACTATTTCGCAGCGTCAGTACGGTGCAGTACGCCGCGTTGACTTAGGTCTAGATGCTGATGGCCGCTTGACTAAACTGCCACCAAATATCCAAGATATTTATCAAGGCGGCACTCAGCGTGATGGCAATAAAAAAGATGCGGATGCGCCAACAATGGTGCCGACACCCGCGCCAGTAGCGCAGCCAGCGCCAGTGATTGCGCCGACAGTGCAAGCGCCGATAATTCGCACCATTCCTGCATCTCCTCGTGCCGCACAAGAAGAACCCTCGGTTTATAGTGCAGATCTCGCGGAGCCAATTGAGTCAACACCGATGCCTAGTAATGCGACTGTTATTCAGCGTGTGCCAGCTCCGGTTAAGCCCAGTCCAGCAAAGCCAACGCAGCAGGCGCCAGCATATCAGCCGCCGTTGGTATCACCTGCAGCGCAAGCGCGGCCATTTGCATCGGATAGCGACCCTGTATTTTCCGAGTCCACAGCTCCGCGTTTTGAGCCTCCACGTGAAATACGCACGAAAAGTGGCAATGTCTACAGGCCATTAGGTGATATATCATCGGCTCCAGCAAGTGCTCCAGCGGAGCCTGCACGACGAGATGAGTTTGTGCCAGCGCCATCCGCTAAACCATATGTGGATCCAAACGCAGCAGCTCCTACTGCTTCGGACTCTGAGTCGGCGTCTAGCCCACGCGGTAAGCGAGAAATACGCACGAAAAGCGGTAATGTTTACTACGTCGATGAGTGATGCTTAACGCCTTAAACCGGGCACGGATGCAGTAGTGCCCGGTTTAAGACACTGAAACATCGCCAGCGCCTCGCTTACCGTGCCGCAGCAAGCAGTGTATTAGCGACTAATTTTTCCGCAAAAGGCCGCATAGCAAGCTCAGCGCGAATCTCGCGCAAATTCCAGTAATGCCCACCAATGGCTCGATTGATCATGACCTGTTCTGGCACAGGCTGAAATGCCCGCCATTGAGGCAGCGCTTCGCGGCTTAGTTTCATGGCAATTTCTGCGAGCGGAAACTCTGCATAATTCACCAATTTATTGTCGATGCTGGCTTGGGCTAAGCGTATCCAAGGCGCATAGAACTCACTGCCTAAATGTGGCGTGTGCTCGGTATTGCGAGCACCCATAGCAATCAGGCCTTGTTCGAGTTGTTGCGCATCGCCAGCAAAGGCGGCTTGAGTGATGGCGGCATAACGCTGAGCACCTGCATCACTTATAGTTTTCACTGAGCCAAAATCGTAAATCACCACACTGCCATCGGGGCGAGCGGCAAAGTTGCCAGGATGAGGGTCGCAATGTACGGTTTTCAGCACAAAAAGCTGGCGGGCAATGGTACGAAATAGGCGCTCACCCAAGTTATTTCGTGTTGCTTGATCGTAGCGTTCATCGAGATGAGCGAAGTGGTCGCCAGGCTCATAAGTCAAGGTTAGCACTCGACGCGTGCTGAGCTCCACTAGCACTTCGGGAACGATAACCTGCGTATCTTCGCGATGAAATTCGCGGAAGCGCTGCAGCGTAGACGCCTCTAGAAAATAATCGAGCTCGTCGTTTAGGCTTTGGCGGATTTCCTCAAAAATAGCATCGAGCAAGTCGCCCTTGACCGGCAGCACGCGCGCGATTTTAAAGGCCAGGCGCAGCTGGCCAAGATCGGACTTGATGCTGGCATCAACATCTGGGTATTGCACCTTCACCACGATATCACGACCATCTAGTGTGCATGCGCGATGAACTTGAGCTATCGATGCGCTAGCTAAAGCAGTTTCATCGAAATGACTGAAGTGTTGGCGCCAATCGCTGCCAAAAGCCTCAATGAGTCTAGCCTCAATCTCATTGAAAGGCCGAGGTGCAGCTTGGTTTTGCAAGCTGCTTAAGGCCTCAATAAGCTCTGGCGGTAAGACATCGCGATATTGAGAAATGATTTGCCCAACTTTCATCACGGCACCTTTCATAGCGCCAAGCGTGCCAGCGATTTCCTTGCCAATGCGCGTGTAGAGTTCAGTATCGGCGGCGCTGCGGTCGATGTCTTTTTGCCATAGGCGCTGCCAACGATCGCGAGCAACATCGCCGCCGATGCGCGCGGTCATGCCAGCGAGGCTAAGCAGTCGTGAGCCTTTTTTAGCGGATGGGATTTTGGCCATCATGGCCTCCTAAGCTCAGGCAGAGGGCTGAGCTTAGGCTATTGCGCTAGTTGCCGCGAGTAGGTAAGCAGGATGCTTGCTCGTGTTAGCGAGATAAATGTAAGGACATGGGATTTGGCAGCATATCGGCAAGTTTCAACATGCGGCCAGACAGTTCAGGATAGGAGTCGGCAAGCACGGTGATATGGCCAAGTTTACGGTCGGGGCGTTCAGTTTTGCCATAAAGGTGTAGATGCGCATCAGTTACACTCAGAATGCCGGCGCTGTCTGGGTGCTCGCCAATGATATTAAGCATGGCGCTGGGCCTTTCAGCCCGCGTGCAGCCCAGCGGTAGGCCTGCGACTGCGCGAACATGATTTTCAAACTGTGAGCAGTGTGCACCTTCAATGCTCCAGTGCCCCGAGTTGTGCACGCGCGGCGCAGTCTCATTGGCGACTAAGCCATGACGCGTTTCAAAGAGCTCGAGTGTGAGCACACCAACATGACCAAGCGCCTGCAAAACGGAGGATATATAGCGCTCAGCGGTGAGCTGCGTGTTTTCATCCAGCTGCGGCGCAGGCACGATGGAGTGGCTCAAAATGCCGCGATGATGATGATTTTCAGCAAGCGGATAAAATTGCGTTTGGCCATCTTGAGCACGCACGGCAATGATGGAAAGCTCACGGCGAAACTGTACAAACTCCTCAGCAATTAGCGGCACTGAGCCACCGAGCTGTTGCCAGCACAGGCCAATTTGATCGGCTTCTCGTAAGAGAAACTGGCCTTTGCCATCGTAGCCGTCAGTTACCGTTTTCACGACCAAGGGCAGGCCGAGCTCGTCGACCGCAGCACTAAGGTCGGCTTCCACTCGGATTTCGTGATAGCGCGCAGAGGGGATTTTTAGCTCATTGAAAAGCTGCTTTTCATTGAGCCGATTTTGCGATGCAGCCAAGGACTTTACACCAGGGAAAACAGGCTTCTGTGCAGCGATAGCTTCGACCCATGCCGTCGGAATGTTTTCAAATTCGTAAGTAAACACATCGGCGGAATCGATAAAGGCTTGCAGGCTCTCGGCGCTATAGTCGTTGTCGCCAAAGCGCTGACCTAGCACTGCCGACGGACAGTTTTCAGCACGATCATAAAAGCTAAATGACAGGTTCAGCGGGTAGCCCGCGAGGGCCATCATGCGGCCAAGTTGGCCACCACCGAGCACGCCGATGCGCAAGCTCATGCTTTGACTCCGGGGATGGGGTTGGCCAAAACAGTGTCGGTTTGGCGTTCGCGGAAGGCATTGATGGCCGACAGCAGCTTGGCATCATGCAGAGCTAAAATTTGCGTCGCTAATAGCGCGGCGTTAATAGCGCCGGCTTTGCCGATGGCCATGGTGCCAACGGGTACGCCGCCGGGCATTTGTACGATAGAAAGCAGGGAGTCGAGGCCGTTAAGTGCTTGCGATTGCACGGGTACGCCGAGCACTGGCAGCACTGTTTTGGCGGCACACATGCCGGGCAAGTGCGCTGCACCGCCGGCACCGGCAATAATGACTTGAATGCCGCGGCCAGCCGCTGCTTCGGCATAGCTGAAGAGTTTGTCGGGCGTACGATGTGCAGAGACCACTTCGGCCTCAAACGATACGCCTAGGTCACGCAGCGTATTTGCCGCGTGCTCCATCGTCGACCAGTCAGATTGCGAACCCATAATGATGCCAACGAGTGGCGCGTGCGTGGTGGCGGTCATAATAGCCATCCTAAATATCGGAGATCGCGAATTGTCGAGGAATCAGTCAGACAGGGCAAGTCCGATGATCGCCGAAGCGCCACCGATGCACAGTGTAAGTAGAAACAATAAGCCTAAAAACCGCCAGAATGGCTTGAAGCTCGTCGGCATAGGCTCGCGCGCGAGCATCGTGCGCTCAAGCGTGGCATTTTGCGCTAGGGTAGGCTCTGGGACATCGGATCTAGTCACGGTAAAGCACTCCAATAATCGTATCTGATGGCCAACTTTACAGGGCTTCGCGTGAATAGACATGGAACAATAGATGACGCGCTCACGCCACTTTGCGAGAATCTAAGCGCTAACCATTTTTAAGGTGACTCATGAAAGCTGTTTTGTCGATGGGCTGGCCCTTGCTGACCTTCCGTGTTGGGCCAGAAGCGCTGCCGTATGCTCCGCGATTAATCTTTCCCTTGGTACTGCTAAATCTAGCACTTAGCTTTGGCATGCAGGCCTTGGCCGGTAGTGAAATGGATAAGCCAGTATTGCAACTTTCCGCGATGGCGCTGGCGGCTGAGGCACTATGGCTGGCCTTTTGTTTGCAGCGCCGTGGCTGGCAAAACCGCTGGGTGCAGAGCTACTCAGCATTGGTGCTAATAGATACATGGATCTCTGCGCTGGCAGTACCGGTTGCGCTAATCGTGATGCAAGGCGGCGATGTGCTGCTTGGCGTTGCGGCTATATTGCAGATCGCGATGACTTTGTGGAGTTTGAATGTGCGTGGTCATGTGTATGCACAAACATTGGCAGTCTCACGCCTGCGCGGCATCTTGCAGGCCATGGTGCCGATTCTGCTGGTTATGGTCGTCGCCGTTGCACTCTTTCCCGATATGCTGCCAATGCCAGAGGCACCTGTCGCCGAACCAGCAACACCTGCCATGACGCCTGAGGCTTAATACATGCACATTCACATCTTAGGTATTTGCGGCACCTTTATGGGCTCGCTGGCGGTGTTGGCCAAAGCATTGGGTCATGAAGTCAGCGGCAGTGATACCGCAGTGTATCCACCCATGAGTACGCAGCTTCAGGCCCAAGGCATTACGCTAATGGAAGGCTATAGAGCTGAGCATCTGCAGCCCGCTCCTGATCTAGTGATTATTGGCAATGCTTTGAAGCGTGGCATCGAGGCTGTGGAGTATGTGCTGGAACAGGGCATACCTTATACCTCGGGGCCGGCATGGTTAGCACAGCATGTACTACAGGGTAGGCATGTGATTGGTGTCGCTGGCACGCATGGCAAAACCACGACCACAACCATGGTGGCGTGGGTGTTGGAGCAGGCCGGGCTTGCCCCAGGCTTTTTGATAGGCGGGGTGCCACAAGGCTTCGAGGCGAGTGCACAGCTTGGTGGCGGGCGTTATTTTGTCGTGGAGGCCGACGAATACGACTCGGCCTTTTTTGATAAGCGTTCGAAGTTCGTTCATTACGCGCCACGCACGGCAGTACTGAATAATCTTGAGTTCGACCATGCCGATATTTTCGATAATCTCTCGGCTATTCAAAAGCAATTCCACCATTTAGTCCGAACGATTCCAGGCGGTGGCCGCATCTTATTTCCGCAAGATGAACCGGCGTTGCATGAAGTCATTGCCATGGGCTGCTGGACGCCAACGCAGACCATGGCTATCGGTAACTCCGACTCGGTCGATGCGCCCGTGTGGCAGGCCGAGCTACTCGAAGCTGATGGCTCGGCATTCGCCATCTGGCACAACGGGCAACGTGCTGCCGAAGTGCGCTGGCCACTCACTGGCCTGCACAATGTGCGCAATGGCATGGCGGCGATTGCCAGTGCTGAGCATGTCGGTGTTAGCGTGGCTTCAGCAGCTGAGGCGCTATCGCAGTTTCCTGGCGTGAAGCGCCGTATGGAGCTGCTCGGCACGCCTGGTGGCATTGCGCTCTATGATGACTTTGCGCATCACCCCACGGCCATTCGCAGCACGCTCGATGGCTTGCGCGAGCGCCAAGGTGCGGCGCGCATTTGGGCGATCATTGAGCCACGCTCAAACACGATGCGTTTGGGCGCTCACAAGGCGCATTTAGCAAATGCCGCAGCGCCTGCTGATCAGGTCATTTGGTACCAACCACCGGGTATGGATTGGGATTTGGGCGATGTGATAGCTGCCAGCAATGGTCGAGCTAGTTTGGCAACAGATCTTGATGCCATCATTACTCGCGTGAGTCGTGAGGCGCGGGCGGGAGACGCTATTGTGGTGATGAGTAATGGCGGTTTTGGCGGTGTTCACCAGTGCTTGCTGGCGGCCTTGCAGGCGCGCGCGGTAGATGCTGATGGCGAACAAGGATCAGGCAAGCTTGGAGCCAGCGTATGACGCTATTGGCAGCGTTAGCCGTAGCGGTAGGGGCGGCCATCGGTGCTTTATTGCGGTGGATGTTAGGCATGGGGTTTAACGCACTGTGGCCAACATTGCCGGCCGGTACGCTGTTAGCGAACTGGCTTGGCGCTTATGCCATTGGTGTGTTGGCGGCGCTGTTTAGCGCGCATCCTGGCGTTTCAGACACCACGCGCTTGCTTTTGATGACCGGTTTGCTAGGCGGCCTAACGACATTCTCTACGTTTTCCTTAGAGGCCGTGAGCTTATTGCAGCGTCAGCTCTGGCTGCCGGCACTGTCGCACATTAGCTTGCATGTGCTGGGCTCGATAGCACTAACGCTGGCGGGGATGGCCAGCGTTAGTGCCTTGCGAGCGTAGTGCTTAAGTCTCGCTGCTAGGCGTGCGCCGCTTACGCATACGGATGTTGAGCATCTCAACCATCACCGAGAATGCCATCGCGCCGTAAACATAGCCTTTAGGTACGTGTTGGCCAAAGCCTTCAGCGATGAGCAAGGTGCCTACCAGAATTAAGAAAGCCAGTGCCAAGACTTTGATCGAAGGATGTTCATCGACAAATTCACCGATTGGCTTGGCAGCAAACATCATCACAACGACCGATAGAACAATTGCTATCACCATGATGCTGACATCGTCAGCTAGGCCAACAGCCGTGATGACGGAGTCTAGCGAGAAGACAATATCGATAATGGCGATTTGCACGATGATGGCAAAAAAGTTTGCGCTAACCGCTGCCGCAGACGATGTTGCCTGCACATGAGTTGATTCGCCCTCAACTGTATCGAAAATCTCAGTAGCCGACTTCCACAGCAAGAACAAGCCGCCGCCAATGAGAATCAAGTCTCGCCCAGTAATGGCAATGCCCGCTAGAGTCACTAACGGCTCGGTTAGACGCATAACCCAAGTAATTGATAGTAGTAGTAATATGCGCGATACCATGGCTAGGCCTAGGCCGAACACGCGAGCAAACTGACGCTTTTCAGGTGCAACTTTATTGACCAAAATGGTTAAGAAAATAATATTGTCGATGCCCAGCACAATCTCTAAGAGACTGAGCGTGGCGAGGGTGATCCAAGCTTGTGGGTCAGCAATCCATTCAAACATAGCGGCTCTCAGGCAAAGTGGCAGACATAGTCTAGGGTTTCGAGTGTTTCGATGTCGAAGCTGGAGTTCGCAGGCACATTAAACGAGCTGCCGCCGCGATACTCCGCCCAAGTGTCTGAGCCAGCGAGTAGGACTCGGCAATGACCCGCAGTGATCTCCATGATCTCAGCTGCTTGTGTGGTGAAAGTAAGTGTCGAGGGCAAAATTACGCCTAAGGTTTTGCGTGTGCCATCGGCCAAAACTATGGCGTGGCTGACGCAGCGGCCATCAAAATAGACATTGGCTTTTTTCATTACAGTGACGTTGTCAAACTGACTCATGGGCTGCTCCGACGCAGAACGATTATTTGTGCGGATTCTAGGGCTTCGTAGAGGAGGCGCAAAGGCCTGTCACCAAATAGTCATAAAAACTTAATATTGCTGTCTTTGGACTATTCAGTCACTGTCATGCTTGAGCGGCAGACTGCTCGCATGAAAAAAACCAAAGAGAAGACTAATGCACTAAATTTCTCATGGCAGGCTGCCACGCACGATCCTGTCATGCTCCCTAACAAGCCCTATGTGCAGATGCGTGATCAGCTAAAAACAGGTGACTTAATATTGTTTTCTGGGCGTAGCTTTGCGGCACGTTTAGTGCGAGGTTTTACTGGTAGTCGATGGTCACACGTGGGTCTTGTCGTGCGTTTGCCAGAAATGCCACAAACGCCGTTGCTATGGGAGGCAACGTTAGCGAGCAAGGTGCACGACATCACCGAAGGCAAGCCTTTCGATGGCGTTCAATTAGTTGCTTTAGATGATCGTATCGCAAGCTATCAAGGCCTAGTGGCAGTACGCCGCCTTCAACATGTGCAAACTGATGCGCAGGCACGCGTGCATTTAGAGTCACTCATCGATGAGTGGAGAGCTAAGCCCTATCGCAACTTTATTCGCCAGCACATCAGTGCTTGGGTACGAGGAGAAGAGGCATTATCGTTCCGCCGAGGTGGATTCTGCAGTGAGCTTGTCGCTGAGGTATATCGTCGTTGGTCATTGCTGCCAATAGATCGCCCAGCTCATCACTATGTTCCTCGTGACTTTGGCTGTGAGCAAGGCGTGCCACTATTGCGCGGCGGCTTATCTCCCACCTGCCTACTAACGGTATAATTTGCTCAAAAATGCGATTTTGTAAAACTAGCATTACGAATTCAGTGCCAATATTGATTGAGTGCGCCGCAGTAAATTTGTAGAGCTCTGCATTCTTGATTGTGTCATCTTTTGCCTTTAACCTTCGCGGCGTCAGTGCCAGGGCGAACCAGCCACGTGCCACGCAGCAACCTGACGCTTGGAGCAGCCTTTTAATCTAGCCAAAGCCGGCGTCTAAAGGCTTTTTTCTACTCTCAAACTGAAGGAAGGTTTGTTATGCGTTTATCTGACTATTGCACCGATGCTGAATGGGCAAAAATTAAAAAAGTGGCCGACGATAAAGAAACGCCATTTCTGGTCGTCGACCTCGATATCATCAAGCAGAAGTATGTAGAACTGACTACCTGCTTCCCGAAGGCTAAAGTGCATTACGCACTAAAGGCCAATCCGGGCCAGCCAGTGATCGAACTGCTACGTGACCTTGGCTCTAACTTTGACTGCGCTTCGATGTTTGAGCTCAGCAAAGTGTTGGATTCAGGCGTGTCGCCAGACCGCGTGAGTTACGGCAACACCATCAAAAAAGCCGCACATGTGAAGTGGGCCTATGAGCAGGGCATTCGCTTATTTGCCACTGACTCGAAAGCCGACTTGCAAAACATTGCTGAGTACGCGCCTGGCTCGAAAATTTTTGTGCGCATCTTGGTGGAAGGTGGTGAGACCGCCGAATGGCCATTGTCGCGTAAGTTTGGTTGTCACCCCGACATGGCGATCGACCTTTTAGTGCAAGCGAAAAATCAAGGCCTGATCCCTTACGGCATTTCTTTCCATGTTGGCTCGCAGCAAAAAGACATTGCTGTCTGGGATGCTGCGTTGTCGAAAGTGAAGTATATGTTCGACTGGATGAAGTTCGAGGAAGGCCTAGAGCTGAAAATGATCAATATGGGCGGTGGTTTCCCTGCTAACTATATTTCCGAGGTCAACCCGATCAATATTTATGCGCAAGAAATTCTGCGCTACTTGCACGATGATTACGGTGATGAAGCTCCAGAAATCATCCTCGAGCCAGGCCGTTCGTTGGTGGGTGAGTCTGGCGTGCTCGTGTCGGAAGTGGTGCTAATTTCGCGTAAATCGCGTACCGACTTAAAGCGCTGGGTCTATACCGATGTCGGTCTTTTCCAAGGACTGATGGAAACCATGGGCGAGTCGATCAAGTACCCCATCTATACTGAAAAAATGGACGAGAGCGATAATAAAGAGGGCAGTGTGGTGCTGGCAGGCCCGACCTGCGACTCCACTGATATCATGTATGAGAATGTTGGCTACCATCTGCCAATGAGCTTAGCCCCGCGCGATCGCCTGTATTGGTTGACCACGGGTGCTTACACAAACTCGTATAGCTCGGTTGAGTTCAACGGCTTTCCACCGCTGCAGACTTACTACGTTAAGTAGTTTCGTCATTTTGCTCCGATGCGCCGCGTCGTTTGGCGGCGCGCGCATCGCTAGCAAATAGCTCTTCTAGCTCCCGTATCGACTGTTTCGCACTAGCAACCAATTCTGCTTCATTTTGATAGATCGCCTGTTGGCGAATCAGCAAGTCCTCATCGTATTCTCGAAAGCGCTTCACGCCAGCTTTGGCATCGCCTTCACTAAAGCCAATTTCCTGCAAGACATCGCTCGCGAGCTCCAAGCTGCTGGCGAACGTCTCTCGATGTATCAAGTTAACGCCAATATCCATCAAGCGGTAAGCATGCATGCGGTCGCGCGCGCGTGCATAAATAGGCGTATTGGGGAAGTGGCGGCGTATCAGCTTGGCGGTATGCACCGATTCGTCTACATCATCGATGGCGAGCACAATAACCTTGGCTTTTGCTGCTCCCGCTGCCAGTAACAGTGCGTGCGAGTCTGGCCGGCCGTAATAGACTTTATTGCCAAATAGACGCACGAAGTCGACTTGCCGAGCGTTGCTTTCTAAGGCGACAAATGGGATGTGGTGCAGGCGTAATACGCGCGCAACAATCTGCCCGACACGGCCAAAGCCAGCAATTAACACCTCATGAGTATGGTCATCAGGGACTTCATCATAGCTGCGCTCTTGTTGCGCACCCCATCGTGGTTCCAGCACATGCTCCAAAAGTAAAAAGCCGATGGGTGTCATGGCCATTGATAGCGTGACCGCGAGCACTAGCATTTCACCTAGTTGTCGATCGAGCAGCCCTGCAGTCACGGCTGTAGTAAAGACAATGAAGGCAAATTCACCACCTTGCGGCAGGGTCACGGCAAGGCGAATTGCGGCTTTGTTGTCGCTACCATTGAATTTAGCTAAGAGCCAAAGAATGGCGCCTTTGAGCAGAACTAATGCTGCTGCACCGAGCACAATGGTTGCTGCCTCTCGGCCTAGCAATGGCAAGTTAGCTGTCATGCCAACTGTCATGAAGAAAAGCCCGAGCAGCAAGCCTTTGAATGGTTGAATTTGAGCTTCTAACTCATGACGGTACTCGCTATCGGCGAGTAAAACGCCGGCAATAAAAGCGCCTAGTGAGGCCGATAAGTGAATTTCGGTCATCAACCAAGTCACCCCGACGATGATAAACAGCCCCATTCCGGTGAATAGCTCGGGTGTTTCACTATTTGCAATAAAACGAAAGATGGGTCGAACTAGAAAGCGACTGGCCAAAAATAGTGCGGAAAATACCGCTATGACTGGCACTAGTTGGGGGTTTTTCATCATTTCGGCGGCATCACCGGAGAGCATGGGAATGACCGCTAAAAGAGGAATTACTGCCATGTCTTGAAATAGCAAAATGGCAAAGGCTTGGCGGCCATGCTGGGCGCTGAGTTGGTTTTTTTCAGCGAGTAGCTGCAGGGCAAATGCCGTTGAAGACATGGCTAGGCCTGCGCCGATGACTGCGCTAACCATTGGGCTTAGGCCGATTAGCCAGCAAACGAGTGCGATAGCCGTGCCGGTGAGTAGGACTTGTGCGCTGCCAAGGCCAAATACTGAGCGCCGTAAAACCCAGAGTCGGCTAGGCTCAAGCTCGATGCCGATCAAAAACAACAGCATGGCGATGCCAAAGTCTGCGATTTCGATCACGCCGTTGGTGTCGTGAATGATGCCAATAATATGCGGGCCGATGAGCATGCCCGCGATCATATAGCCAATAACCGATGGCAGCCCTAGCCGACGCGAGAGTGGCACGATAATAAGTGCGGCGGCGAGAAGCCAGATAATTGATGACGCTGCGTGCATGATGACCCTAAATCCCAAAAACTAATATCTTTTACCATATTCGAGCACTGCCGCTGCGCAAATAGTCTCAGTGGTCGGTGAGGGCTGCACGAAAGCGCTTTCAGCAGGCTATAATACGCGCGTTTTTCGCCCATTTGAGATCGCCTGCTATGAGCTACGCCCAAATCCCCGCTGGTAAAGACTTGCCCAACGACATCAATGTCGTTATTGAGATTCCTGCTAATTACGCACCCATCAAATATGAGATCGATAAAGACGCAGACGCACTGTTTGTCGACCGTTTTGTCGGTACTGCCATGTTTTATCCAGCGAACTACGGCTATATTCCTAACACGCTATCGGAAGATGGCGATCCACTAGATGTATTGGTGGTGACTCCGCATCCTGTCGTGCCCGGCGCTGTTATTCGTGCGCGCCCAGTCGGTATGCTGATGATGGAGGATGAGTCTGGCATAGATGCGAAATTGATCGCTGTGCCACACGACAAGCTGTCGCCGCTCTATAAAGAAGTGAAAGAACACAGCGATCTGCCTGAGCTTTTACTGCGCCAGATCGAGCACTTCTTTACCCATTACAAAGACTTGGAGTCTGGCAAGTGGGTGAAAATCATGGGCTGGGAAAATGCTGAAGCCGCCCGTGCTGAGATCATGAAGTCACTAGCCGCTGCTAAATAAGCACCGCTAGCATGGCTGAGCGTTAAATGCTTAGCCGACATAAGCCCGCCACATGGTGTTTCTCCAGTGGCGGGCTTTTTTGTGGATGGCGAGTCACAAATTATTTACCTTAATGGTAGGATTGTTCGACAATATATGCGCTCGTTTTCTAGACACATCCCTATGATGGCGTCCAAGGAGATCGGCTAGCGCAAGCAGGGCATAGATCTCCACTACCAACCATCGTGTGAATTAGGAGATTTATCATGGGCGAACTCAAAAATATCGTTACCGAACAGCAAGACGTCTTAGTGCGTGTTAAAGACGCAGGCCGTCAAGTCGCAATGGCTAGCTTGGGCTTAATTGAAGTGCTGAAAAGCGAAGGCGAAAAGCTACAAGCTATCGACTTCAATGCTAAAGCTGAAGAGCTGAAAGCAAAAGCGCTAGAAGTGAAAGAAAAGCTAGCTGCTATCGACGTTAAAGCTGAAGCTGACAAACTGCAATCGGTTGATGTGAAAGCAAAAACTGAAGAGCTGAAAGCTAAAGCATTGGAGTTGAAAGGTAAATTGGCTTCTGTTGATGCCAAAGCTGAACTCGACAAACTGCTAGCCGACGTGCAAAAGCTGTTCAACGAGTTAGTTGCTAAAGGTGAAAAGCGCGCTGCGTAATCCCGCGTGTTCTGAATGGTAAGACCCTTTTGGGGCGACGCAAGTCGCCCCTTTTTTTGCCTGAAATTAAGCCATTGCTTCAGCTATGCCGTTGAGAAGATGGTTCGCGCTTGCGCGTTCTGCGTCACTCAGTGCTTGCCAGCGTTGCAGCAGTGCCTGCCACGACTTCGCTGGGTATTTTTGTGACTGCTGGATGAACTCATGGCCCTGAATATGCGTTGTAAAAGTCTCATCGGTCGTTATATGGGCAGCATTCGCGCGAGCCCAAGGCAAGTACGTGTGTAGCAGCAAGTGCTCTAACAGTGGCGTCAGCGTTGATGCTAGCGCTGACCAGGGCGTATGGTCGCCAATATGGCTATCTGCACCGCTCATCACGGAATCAACCCAGCGATGAATATTTTTCAGCTTAGCTAAGCGTGCACGCGGCGTAGGGTCTGAGAGTAGCTCATAAAAAATACAGGCAAGGCCGAAGTCAGCAAAAGAGATAGCCTCGCCAAAAATGAAGCGATGCTCCCCTAGGTGCTGATCAAGGCGTAGTGCCGTCTCATCTAACTGAGCCTCAATGGCTTCAGCGTTATCGCTAGTGCAGCCTAGAGGCTCGCGACGAGTCATCAAAAATGCGCCAATTTTTTCAGCATAGGCGGTTGGATCTTGGTCTGGCCCAAGGCTAGCAATCGCAATGCGGCGCGATGCATCTATGCGATCTTCCTCATAGTTCCAGCGGTAGTGAAACATGGCTTTAATGAGCCACTCATCTGCAGCTTCTTCGAGGGCATATGCAAGAAAATTCAGCGCTGGGTCAGTGAGTTGGGCGCTAGGGCTAGGATGCTCTTGCTCAAGAAAATTCATGATTGGCGTGGAGTCTTGCAGGCTGACGCCGGCTGGCGTCACAAGCAACGGAATAATCGGTAGCTTGGCCTTTTCGCGAAAGGCGGGTTCATTATCTTTATTACGAACTAACCATTCATAGGGCAAGTTTTTGTAGCGCAGTAGTGCGCGTACTTTTACTGAGTAGGGCGATACGTCAATGCCAAACAGTTGATACATACATCCGCCTATATTCAGATAATTGGTAGGCCTTAGGCTATGGGGTTTTATTCGACTATGGAATAGGCTGTGTCTATGCGACTCGCGAGATGAGCTAACAACAATAAAATCAGGAAGATTATTATGAAAAAAATTATGTTAAGCACGCTGACCGCATTGGCTCTCGGCGCTGGTGCTCAGGCTCAAGCCCAAACCTTTTGTATGTATGACCCTGTTGGTGCGCAAGGTGCCGCCTATGCATTGGCCAAAGACTATGCTTTAGCTGCTAAGCAGTGGGGCGCTAAAATAGAGCTAAAAGCATATACCGACGAACGTGTAGCCGCTGAAGACTTTAAGGCCGGCCAGTGTGATGGTGTAGGTATTACAGGCCTACGCAGCCGCCAATACAACGCCTATGTCGGCAGTATCGACTCTATTGGTGCGGTGCCTTCATATGATCACTTGCGAACTGTTTTGCAGGTATTAGCATCTCCTGCTAGTGAAAAGGCTATGACAGTTGGGCAGTATGAGGTTGTCGGTATATTCCCATTAGGCGCAGCCTATGTTTTCGTGCGTGATCGCGCGATTAACTCGATTGAAAAAGCCGCCGGTAAGAAGATTGCCGTCTTAGATTTTGATAAGTCGCAAGCACGCATGGTGCAACAGCTCGGTGCTCAGCCAGTGGCTTCAGACATTACTAACTTCACGACTAAGTTTAACAATGGCCAGGTTGATATCGTGGTTGCGCCTGGCATCGCCTTTAAACCCTTTGAGATGTACAAAGGGCTAGGCACAAAGGGCGCGATTTATCGTTTTCCATTGGTGCAGTTGACTGGCAGTATGCTTATTCGCCCAGATCGATTTCCTGCAGGGTTTGGCGCCAAATCACGTCAATATATTCTGACCCAGCTAGACACGGCACAGCGCACCATTAAGCAGGCTGAAGACGGTATAGATAAAAAATATTGGTTAGATCTGACACCAGAAGATAAGGCTAAGTACACGCTGATGATGACTGAAGCACGTGTGCAAATGACCAAAGAAGGCTTCTACGACAAGAGGATGATGAATTTGTTGAAAAAGGTTCGTTGCAAGTTTGATGCAGCTGCCGCTGAGTGTGCCAACAACGTTGAGTAAATTGTTCGCCGTTGTTAGTTGAAATAAAAAGCCCACATGAAGTGGGCTTTTTATTTCGGGGATCTATGTTTTTATTGCTTGTGTTGCTCACGCTTAAGCTTGCGCCATTGCCATGGCGGCATGCGCTCGGGCTCAGGTAGCGCCCACAGGCCGCGACGGTTGGCCCGCGCATCTTCTTCAATCTGTATTAGTTCAGGCCGCTTTAGGTATTGGCGATACGCCCAAGCATGGCCTTGGCGTACTAGTTCGGTATTCACATCTTTGCCATCGACATAGACCGTTGCCACTACGCGGCCATAGCGATCAATGTCGAGCACTGCCAAGCTCACATCGCGATCATAAACCATGGACGATAAAGCCTTTTTGGCGTTATTGCCCCAGGGCTGGCCACGTTCAGGAGTGTCGATTTCGGCTAGGCGTATGCGCTGCTTTTGCTTGTTTTCGCTGAGAATAGTCAGTGTATCGCCATCGGCAACCTTAATAACGCGGCCGGCGGGCTGAGACGTAGTTTCGGCGCTGTAGTTAGGCTTGGCGCCGCCGCAGGCTGGCAGTGTCAGTAGAACCGGCAATAGAAGGGCTAGCCAACGAGCGCGCATAAATAGTAACCCTAGAATGCAAAAAAACCAGCACGAAGGCTGGTTTTGAGCGTGCCATGACGGCGATATGGTGGCTACAGCTGGACTTGAACCAGCGACCCCAGCATTATGAATGCTGTGCTCTAACCAGCTGAGCTATGTAGCCAAATAGGCGGCGAATGTTAGGATTCAGCGTG
>JBFJJU010000028.1:0-27277 GCA_041612115.1 Perlucidibaca sp. | reverse complement strand
TGGGCTTTCTCGAAAGGCACTTCCAGCATTTGTAAAATAACGGGCTGGTCTTTGCCGAGCATTTCGCCAGAGGCAATGCGGAACAATAGGCTATAACCGATTTGGCCGGCGGCGCCGGTGACTGCTACGCGAACGGGCTGTTTCATGAATAAAACTCCTGATGGGGCGTTTGAATAGAGGTTGTCTGGGGTCATGAGCGGGTAGCCCAGGTGACAACACAAGCCGTGGGCGATTGTACAAGCCTGCCGCGAAACTTGCGACTGAAAATGCCGCCGCTTATCGCGAGGGTTTGTTAGACTATGAGCCACTGAAAGCTGGTTTATTCATACGATATTGCGAGTGAGCACATGTTAATTCGAAAGCTGTTTCGCTTTGAAAATGCGCATATCGTGCGTAATTGCAGTAGCGATCGCTGTAAGCGCTCGATTCATGGCCACAGCTATCAAGTAGAGGTTTTGCTCGAAGCTCACGCCTTGGATAACGGCCAAATGGTCTACGACTTTGGCCTGATGAAAGACGATATTCGCAATCTTATCGATGCATTCGACCATGCGGTGGCATTTTGGGATGAGGATGACGCCGACTATATTGCCGCGTGCAAACAGTTTAGTGCGCGTTGGGTGGCTTTGCCTGTGTCGCCATCTGCTGAGCAGTTCTCGCGGGTGTTTTTTACGTTAGTTGACCGTGCGTTAAGCCTTACCGACATGGCCAATGGCGAGCAAGATGTGCGCTTGCACTCCATTATCGTGCATGAAACGACGACCGGTTACGCCCAGTGTTTCCGTGATGACATTGATAATCCGCGCATTGGCCCGGTTGATATGACCCGCGTGGTGTTTTCTGAGCAAGTGCAAAATGAATGGCCTGACAGCACGCTTTGGAAAAGACTGCAGCGAGGCGTGCGCAAGCAAAACCCAGTGGTTGTGCAGCAGGTTGTCGCTAAGTCCTAGCGTGTTGTCACGACACTGTCATTTATCTAGGCTTAACTCTATTGACCAAATAAAAAAGTCAGTAGAGAGAATATTATGGATATGGAACGAGAAGACCTTTGGGATCGCGATGAAGTTGAAGTTTGGCTAAACGATGATCCTTGCTTCGATGATGCTGTTGAAATCTAAACCCGCACGTAAAATATAGCCGCAGTTATTGAAACGCCTTTCGCCCATTGAATGTAGTCGCTAGACTAATCGCAACGCGCTAAAGGTTAGCCCATGGATTCCTTTCGAAATATTGGCTTAATGGGTCGCCCCGGCAATGCCGCAGTGGCTGACACATTAAGCGACCTGCATCGTTATCTCGTCGCTCAAGGCCGGCATGTCATCTATGACGATGATACGGCTGACATCATGACGCGTGATGATATTCAAGTGTGCTCAAAAGCTCAGCTCGGTGAGGCCTGTGACCTCATCATTGTGGTTGGCGGTGATGGCTCTTTGCTGCACGCTGGCCGGACCCTTGCTCGGGCGAACACCCCTGTTTTAGGCATTAACCGTGGCCGCTTAGGCTTTCTTACCGATATATTGCCGAGTGAAATTGAGCAGCAAGTTGGCGCTGTTTTAGCGGGTCAATACAGTGAGGATGTGCGCTTTTTATTAAGTGCCACTGTGGTTCGTAATGGCCATGAAGAGAGCGAGATGTTGGCGCTTAATGATGTCATTCTGCACACTGGCACCACTGTGCACATGATCGAGTTCGAGCTTTATATTGAAGGCCAGTTCGTTTATCGCCTGCGCTCCGATGGCCTGATTATTTCCACGCCAACAGGCTCAACGGCCTATGCCTTGTCGGGTGGCGGTCCAATTTTGCATCCACGACTCGATGCCATTGGCCTAGTGCCAATGCACCCGCACACACTGAGTAGCCGCCCCATTGTGGTCGATGGCAATAGCGAAATTAAGATTTTAGTGCTGTCGGATATCCCGCCACGGGTGAGCACGGATGGCCAGCCAGGCCAGACATTGCAGGCTGGTGACTGGATTTATGTTCGTAAACATCCGTTCAAATTGCGCCTTTTACACCCACCGGGACATGATTTTTATGCCGCTTGCCGCACTAAGTTGGGCTGGAATAGCCATCACGCTCAAGCCGGTACTGAGTAATCCATTTTTAAGTTTTCGAGAGTGACATGAACGAAGCCGTATTAGCGCGCATGCTTGATGTATTAACGCCAGATATCGTCGCCAACTTGAGGCGCGCTGTGGAGCTAGGCAAGTGGCCAGATGGTAAACGCCTAACGCCTGAGCAATTAGAAACCTGTATGCAGGCAGTGATTGTCTGGGAAAAGCAGAATTTACCGACGCAGGAACACAGTGGCTATATTCATAAAGAACATAAAGAAGGCGAGGTCTGCGACGACCCAGCGGCTGCAGAAAAGCCAGTGAAGTTCTTACACTAAGCTACTGATCTACCAGCGAAATTTATTCCAATTTTCTGGGTTAGCCCAAAACCGAGGATTAAGCCAGTCGGGCACTGGCTTATAGGTTTTAATATCAAAGCTCCAAGCTTCTATGAGCTGCTGCTCTTGCTCAAAGCGCGCGTGGCGCTGCATGCCTAGCGCCAGTAAGTCGGCCGCATGCCAGTTAAATGCATCAATAGGAATAAACGCCAGCACCTGACGTGCATGTAAGTCGCGTAGGCTTGATAGCAGGTGCAGGGCTTGGCTTGCTGTTAGCGAGCTGGGGAGATGCGCAATGGCAAGGGCATAGCGCTTTTGCCACGGCTCGTTGAGCAGAGCACTGGCGGTACGCGTTGTCCATTGCGCGGTATTTGGCGGCAACACAGCGGGCTCGGAGATCCACAAGCAATCTGCATCTGTGCTGATGTGAGCAATAGCCTCGTTGAGTAAATGGGCTGCTGCGGAAGCGGGCGCCGTTGCTGCCGAAACGGATTTAGTGCCATTAGGCATGGCATCATCGGGTTTAGCATTATTTGGCATGGCAATATCCTATTTTCGCCCCAACATAAGGAGCTGATATGCGCGGTACTGTACGGAAAATGCGAGTCAATCAACAGGCCTTAGGTAGCGAAGACCTACGTTATTTTCTGCCGTTAGATGGCGTCGATTTTTCGCTCAATGAGCATATTGGTCAATCGCTGCGCATCAGCTGCTCTACGCGTATCACCTGTGTTGGCTGCGGTAAGTCGAGTAATAAGTCGTTTAATCAGGGCTATTGTTATCGCTGCCTAACCACGCTCGCGGCTTGCGATATGTGCATCATGAAGCCGGAGACTTGCCATCATCACTTAGGCACATGCCGCGAACCGGCATGGGGTGAGACGCATTGCATGATCCCGCACATTGTTTATTTGGCAAACTCTACTGGCGTGAAGGTGGGCATTACCCGCGAGACACAAATTCCTACGCGTTGGGTTGACCAAGGTGCAGTGCAGGCGTTACCGATTTTTCGTGTCGCCACGCGGCGTTTATCAGGCTTAATTGAGGTTGTACTGGCTAAGCATATTAGTGACAAAACCAAATGGCAGGCACTGGTTAAAGGTGATTATGCCGCTATGGATCTAGTCGCTGAGCGTGAGCGTTTATTTGAGCTATGCCATGCTGAGCTAGATGCGCTGATGGCGGAGTATCCGGGCCAAATCGAGCCGCTAGAGGCAGAAGTGGTAGCGTTAGATTATCCGGTGCAGCAGTTTGCTTTGAAGGCGAAGTCGCTTGCCCCAGAGAAAGGCGTGGTTGAAGGCGTGCTAACAGGCATTAAAGGCCAATATTTATTATTCGATACGGGCGTGCTCAATGTACGCAAATATACCGGCTATGACTGGGAAGTGACTGTGTTATGAAGACCGAAGCAGGCGTGGCAGCAAAGACAATTTATCTGAAGGACTATCAAGCTCCGCATTATGTGCTTGAGCACACGGAGTTATATTTTGAGCTGCTTAGCGACTATACGGAAGTCAGTGCTGAGTTACGTTTTAAGCGTGCCTTAAGCGCCCCTAAAGATGCCGTTTTAACGTTGCTAGGCGCCGATTTGGAGCTACTAAGTGCTTCCTGGAATGGCCAACTGCTGAGTGCTAATGACTGGCAATGGCAGGATGAGACTTGGCAATTCAGCGGGGCCGGTGAGGGCGGTGTGCTAAGCACCAAAGTGCGCATTTATCCCGACCAAAATTTAGCGCTTGAAGGTCTGTATCGATCACATGGCCTCTATTGCACGCAATGCGAGGCCGAGGGCTTCCGCAAAATCACGCTTTATCCTGATCGCCCCGATGTGCTCTCGACATTTCGCACCACCATCGCCGCCGATAAAGCGAGTTGCCCCGTGCTGCTCTCCAATGGCAACTGCGTGGCTAGTGGCGACTTAGGCAATGGCCGCCACTGGGCAACATGGGAAGATCCACACCCAAAACCGAGCTATTTGTTTGCCTTAGTCGCTGGCGATTTAGCAGTCCTGCGCGATAGCTTCACTACCGTCAGTGGTCGTGAAGTGGCATTAGAAATCTACACTGCTGAAGTTGATCAAGATAAGTGCGATCACGCCATGCGCTCGCTGCAAGCCGCTATGCGCTGGGATGAAGAGCGTTACGGCTGTGAATACGACTTAGACCGTTATATGATTGTGGCAGTGTCGCACTTCAATATGGGGGCGATGGAAAACAAAGGCCTCAATGTTTTCAATACCAGCTGTGTTTTAGCGCACCCAGCGACCACGACCGATGCTGGTTTTCAGCGCGTTGAGGCAGTGGTGGCGCACGAGTATTTTCACAACTGGAGCGGCAACCGCGTGACGTGTCGCGATTGGTTCCAGCTCTGTCTAAAAGAAGGCTTCACGGTATTTCGCGATCAACAATTCTCAGCCGACCAACTCTCGGCCGTGGTGCAGCGTTTAGAAGACGTCGCCTTTCTACAAACACATCAATTCGCTGAAGATGCCGGTCCTTTAGCGCACGCTGTGCGACCCGAGTCATTTGTTGAGATCAATAATTTTTACACACTCACAATTTACGAAAAAGGCGCAGAAATTGCCCGCATGCTGCACACCTTTTTAGGTGCTAATGGCTTTCGTCGTGGCAGTGATCATTATTTCAAAACCTACGATGGCCAAGCCGCCATTGTCGAAGATTTTCTCAGCAGCATGGCGGTGGCAAATGGCTTAGATGCCGATGCGTTTGTGACGCAATGGCTGCGTTGGTATCGCCAGCCTGGCACGCCAGTGGTGAATGTAAAAAGTCTCTGGCAGAAGGAGTTTCAGCAGCTGACACTAACATTGTCGCAAACTCAATCTGTGCGAGATGGCTCAACGCCTGAGCCGCTACCCATTCCCGTGCGTTTAGGTTTCATCGGTAATGCGGGTGAGCTCTCAAGCAACCTAAATGGTGCAACGGCGAATGAGCATTTACTGATACTAGAACAAGCCGAGCAAAGTTGGCAGTTTGATGGCGTCGCGCAAGCGCCCGTGCTCTCGCTATTTCGTGATTTCAGCGCACCAGTTCGCGTGAAAGCTGAGTTTAGCGACACTGACTTGGCACAACTTATTCGCCTCGATAGCAATAGCTTTAACCGCTGGTCAGCAAGTTACGCATTGGCCACGCGCGAGATTCTAGCGCTGGCTGAGCAATATCGCCGCGGTGACTTGAGCGCACATCAACCGCAAGAAAGTGCTTTAGCAGCAGCCATTGCCGAGGTTTGGCCAGCGTTGGCTGCAAGCGACTCGGCATTAGCGGCAAAAATGCTGCAGCTGCCTAGCTTGGCATATTTATCTGATCAGGCGGCTTGTTATGACCCCGAGGCTTTGCAGCGCGCGCGTGAAAATGTGCTGCTGCAAGTATTAGCACCGTTGCAAAGCGCATTAGGCGCTGTGCTGGCCAAGCAAGAGATGCTGAAGCCGTATGTCTACAGTGCACAAGCCATTGCAGCCCGCAGTGTCGAGGTGGTAGCGCTGGATGGTTTGGCGCGTTTGCAGTCGGGTGCGGCCGCGGCCATTGCGCAATACTGGTTGAAAGAGGCACCACATATGAGTGCCGAGCAAGCTGCCTTGACGACATTGGTTCATCATCAATTACCCGGTGCCGATGATGCTTTGCAGGCATTTTATGCTCGCTGGAAGCATGAGCCGCTAGTGTTGGATCAATGGTTTGCGACCCAAGCTAGTGCGCCGCAAGCTGAAACGCGTGAGCGCGTTGAAGCATTACTTGCACATAGTGACTTTGATGCCACAGTACCCAATCGTGTGCGCGCTGTTATTGGTCAGTTTGCCAACAATAATCCAGTGGCATTTCACGATGCCGAGGGCAGAGGTTATGGCTTGTTAGCTAGACAGCTGCTTGCCATAGATGCGCGTAATCCGCAGCTGGCCTCCCGCTTAGCCGGTGCGTTCGGTATTTGGCAAAAGCTCGATGAATCTAGGAAAGTGCATGTTTTACGAGAAATCGATGCGCTTTTAAGCAGTGATTTATCATCCGATACTCGTGAGACGCTATCGCGTATCCGCGGCTAAGGTTTAATTCCCGCTGTGATGGCGCGCGGTGTCTCTTGCCGCGCGCCATGGCGTATAATCTGCGCCTCTTGATGCTGTGGGAAATGACTGATGTGGTATCCGTTGGCGCGCGCCGCCTTATTCCAATTTGAACCTGAAACTGCGCATCACGTCGCGCTTGGCGGTCTACGCTGGGCTGAACGCATGGGCTTTATGCAGCGTTGGCCGCAACCACCAACACAACCTGTTTCTGTGCTCGGCCTAAATTTCCCTAATCCTGTTGGCCTATCGGCTGGCCTCGATAAAAATGGTGATTACATCGACGCCATGGCTGCTCTCGGCTTTGGCTTTCTGGAGATAGGCACCACCACGCCACGCCCACAACCTGGCAACCCACAGCCGCGTATGTTTCGCCTACCAGCGGCGGGTGCCATCATCAATCGTCTAGGCTTTAATAACGATGGAGTGGATGCTCTCGTGCGCAATGTGCAGCGCGCTAAGTTTACCGGCGTCTTAGGCATCAATATCGGTAAAAATGCGGATACACCGGTTGAGAACGCTGCCGATGACTATCTGATTTGCTTAGAAAAAGTCTATGCCCACGCGAGTTACATCACGGTTAATATTTCCTCGCCAAACACCCAAGGCTTGCGCAGTCTGCAAGGCGAAGCGGCACTGCAGCGTTTATTAGAAGTGTTGAAATCTAAGCAGCTCGAGCTTGCCGCAATGCACGGTAAATACGTGCCTTTGCTGGTGAAAATTGCGCCTGATTTAGCCTTAGTAGAAGTCGAATCGATGGCTAAAGTTTTTCTTGAGCAAGGCATCGATGGCGTTATTGCGACAAACACCACCATTGGCCGCCAAGCGGTAGCTGGCCTGCAATATGCCGATGAAGCCGGTGGTCTCAGTGGTCGCCCAGTGCGCGAATCAGCCACACGTGTACTGCGTGAATTAAACGCTGCGCTCGATGGCAAACTACCCTTAATTGGTGTGGGTGGCATTGCCAATGCCGACTCAGCCGCTGAAAAAATTCAAGCCGGCGCATCTTTGTTGCAGGTCTATACCGGTTTTATTTATGAGGGGCCTGATGTGATACGCCAAGCGATTTTAGGTGCCTCGCGCGCGCTACAAATAAAGGCAGGCCTGCAGATGGAAGCAGCCGTGAGTCGTGAATCATGAGTGCCACTAATACCGAATTACGCGAATGGATTGTTACCGGTGCCGATGGTCTCGACGAGCTATTGGTCGATGAATTAATTGCGCTTGGTGCTAGTCAGCCACGTCAGCTCAAAGGTGCTATTTCAGTGCAAGCCGACCTGGCCACTGGTTATCGTCTGTGCTTATGGTCGCGTTTAGCTTCGCGCGTGGTGCTGCCGCTGTTTAGCGTGCCGTCTGGTGATCCCGACAAATTATTCCAAACTGCACTGAAATATCCTTGGGAAAATGTGCTGCGTGAAGACGCTAGTTTTGCCATTCGTGCCGCCGCTGCTAAGGGTGTGGCCACCCACACGCGCTTTGCTAGCTTGCGTTTAAAAGACGGCATTGTGGATCGCTTTCGTGATCGCACCGGCAACCGGCCATCGGTCGATAGTGAGCAGCCAGATCTCAGCCTGCACTTATTCATTGAAGAAGAGAATATCAGCGTAAGCATCGATTTTTCTGGCGATAGCTTGCACAAGCGCGGTTATCGCGTGTCGCAAACCGACGCCCCTTTAAAAGAAACATTGGCTGCGGCTTTGCTCATGCAGGCGGGTTGGCCAGCGCGTGGCCAAGGTCGTTTATTTGACCCAATGTGCGGTTCTGGCACTGTGCTCATTGAAGCCGCGCAAATGTGGGCCGATATTGCTCCGGGTTTGGCGCGTGTACGTTTTGGCTTTGAAGGTTGGATGGGACATGACGTGAGCGTGTGGCGCGAAGTTCGAGATGAAGCTGTCGCTAAGCGACTTACGGCGCTGGACAAGGTGCCGCCGCAACTCGTGGGTTTTGACACTAATCCCGATGCATTGCGCAGTGCCCAACGTAACGCGCAAGCTGCGGGTGTAGCGCAGTGGATGCACTTCGCCCAACACAGTATTGGTGACTGGCCATTGCCCAGTGATTGGGATGCGTCCGAGACAGGGGCGGGTGAGAACTTTACTGTGCCGGGCGTAGTCGCTACCAACCCGCCGTATGGCGAGCGTTTGGGTGAAGAAGACAGCATTAAATATGTATATCGAGCCCTTGGCCGTGAGCTGCGCAAGCATTTGCCAAACTGGGATGCCGTGGTACTAGCCGCCAATATTGAGCATGCCGATGCCTTGGGCTTAGAGCATAAAAACACGCAGCGATTGTTTAATGGGGCACTGCCGATTTTTGCACGCCATGGTCGCGTCATTCCTGCTGAGAATGAGTTGCCGCTGGCGTTTTATCCTAGCGATGATGAGCTGCCGCCTGAGGCCATAGATTTCGCCAACCGCCTGCAAAAAAATCTGAAAGCGGCGCTGAAAGTAGCCAATGCTGACGGCATACGCTGCTTTCGGCTTTATGATGCCGACTTACCTGAGTTCAATTTGGCCGTCGATGTTTACGATGGCCGCTTGCATGTTCAGGAATACGCGCCGCCTAAAACCATTGACCCTGAAAAGGCCGCCATGCGCTTCAAGCTAGCCTTACGTGCAATTCGCCACGTGATGGGCCTGCATCGCGATAAAGTCTTTTTGAAGGTGCGGGAACGTCAGAGTGGCAAGCAGCAGTATGAAAAGCAGGCCAAGCGTGGCAAGTTTTTTGAAGTGCGAGAAGGTAAGGCGCAGCTATTGGTCAACCTTACAGACTATCTCGACACCGGCTTGTTTTTAGACCACCGTCCGATGCGCGAGCGCATTGCACGTGAGGCTGAAGGCACTCATTTCCTTAATCTTTTTGCCTACACCGGTACGGTGAGTGTGCATGCGGCGCTAGGTGGCGCACTAAGCACCACGACTATCGATTTATCGCCAACATACTTGCTTTGGGCTGAGCGTAACTTAGCGCTAAATGGCTTGCCCGATGAGCAAAATCGCTTGATTCAGGCTGATGTAATGGCTTGGTTGCAAGAGGAGGTGGCGACGCGCCCGATTGAGCAATACGAGCTGATTTTCCTTGATCCACCGACGTTCTCGAACTCGAAGCGCAGCGAGGATGTCTTTGATGTGCAACGCGACCATGTGCGCATGCTGCAACTGACCATGCGTTTACTAACCGATGACGGCACGCTGTATTTCTCCAATAATTTCCGCAAATTTGGGCTCGATGAAGCGTTAATGGCGCAGTTTGATATCGAGGACATCAGCGCTGAGACCATTGGCTTTGATTATCAGCGTAATCAGAAAATTCACCGCTGTTGGCGAATTCGTCACCGCAATCGGCCTGAGGCCTAAGGCGTGATTGAGCTGCTTGGTACCGTCGGTTGTCATCTCTGCGATGATGCTGAGCGTGTGCTCAAGCAGCTTAGCCTAGTGCGTCCGATTGCATGGCAATACGTTGATATAGCGCTTGATGATGATCTCTGTCAGCAGTTTGGCGCGCACATTCCAGTGCTGCGCCAAGGCGAGGGCGACACTCTATTTTGGCCATTTTCAGTACTCGATATTGAGCGATTTTTAGCGCAACGTATTACTCAATAAAAGTAATTCTTGAGAAGATGCGTAATGAATGATAGAACCGCTCGGTCACGCCGTTATTTCGATCGGCGATTTTGGAGTCTGTCATGTCACTTTACCCATCATATTTTAATGAAACTCACGAAATAGCCCGCCACAGCGCTCGCCAATTTGTTACCCGCGAAGTACTGCCGCATATTAATGATTGGGAGGAAGCCGGTACTTTTCCACGCGACATGTATGAGAAGGCCGCAAACGCCGGCTTGCTCGGAGTTGGTTATCCAGAGGAGTTAGGCGGCACAGGCGAGGATATCTTCTTAAAAATCGCCATGACCGAAGAGATTATGCGCGCTGGTTCCGGTGGCTTTGCTGCCAGTATTGGCTCCCTAGACATTGCCTTACCACCCATCGTGAAATGGGGCAGCGACGACCTACGCCAGCGCTATGCCGTGCCAACTCTACAGGGCAAAATGATCGCTGCCTTAGCTATTACTGAGCCCTCAGGCGGCTCCGATGTGGCCGGTTTAAAAACACGAGCCGAACGAGTTGGCGATGACTATGTCGTTAATGGCAGCAAAATTTACATCACCTCAGGTATTCGCGCCGATTTTTATGTCACGGCCGTACGCACGGGTGGGCCTGGCTATGCCGGCATCAGTTTATTGGTGATTAACCGTAAGGCAGCGGGTGTCTCTACTGGCAAACCATTGCGCAAAATGGGTTGGTGGGCATCTGATACCGCTGAAGTATTTTTTGATGATGTGAAAGTGCCGGCAAGCAACTTGATTGGCAGCGAAAATGCGGGCTTTTTGCTGATCATGAGCAATTTCCAAATGGAGCGTTTGAATCTCTCTATCATGGCCAACATGACGTCAACGCTGGCCTTGGAAGAAAGCCTGCGCTGGGCAAAAGAGCGCGAAGCTTTTGGTAAGCATTTAGGCCGCATGCCGATCATCCGCCACAAGCTTGCCGATATGGCCACGCGCCTAGAGGCTAGCCGTGAGTTCACTTATCGTGTGGCAGCACGCATGAGCGAAGGCATTCCATCATTGAAAGAAGTATCGATGGCGAAAAACTTTGCCACCCAAGTTAGTGATTTTGTAACCACTGAGGCCGTACAAATTTTCGGCGGCATGGGCTATATGCGCGAATCCTTAGTCGAACGTTTGTATCGCGATAACCGGATTCTCTCCATTGGCGGCGGCACCTATGAGATCATGAACGAAGTGATAGCCAAACAACTGGATCTTTAGTGCCCGAATTTATTCATCAAACCTCTGCCAGCGCGCTCAGCGAAAGTGTGCCGCGTTGGCAGCACGCCCAACCGCTAGCCATCGACACCGAGTTCATTCGAGTCGACACGTTTTATCCCAAGCTCGGTTTATTACAACTGGGCGATGGTCACGGCGAAATGCTCGTCGATCCTGTCGCCATTAATGACTTAGCCTGCCTAGCGCCCTTGCTGGGCGCGGCTGGGCCATTAAAAATCATGCACGCCTGCTCTGAAGACTTGGAAGTGCTAACGCCCTATAGCGAAGGCCCTGTTGGCCAAGTGCATGACACGCAAATCGGCTTGGCCATGCTTGGCGAAGGCTTGCAGTTGGGCTATCAAAAAGCCTTGGCGCAAGTCTTAAATATCGATATCCCCAAAGATGCATCGCGCTCAGACTGGTTGGCGCGGCCGCTCAGTGATCAGCAGCTAAATTATGCAGCGCTTGATGTTCGGCATTTACCTGCACTCTATGAGGTTGTGCGTGAGCGGCTACAAGCGAAAGAGCTTTGGCATATATTTGATGTCGAGTGCGCCGAGGTTTGCCGCATACCGAGTGCGGTTAATCCTGATGAAGTGTGGCGTAGCCACGGCAATGCTTGGCGTTTATCAGGCCAACAAAGCGCTGTGTTACAGGCGCTGATGCGCTGGCGTGAAGTTGAAGCTATGCACCGAGACGTGCCTCGTGGGCATTTATTGAAGCCATTGTCGCTGTTTGAGATGGCTCATAATTTACCCAAGCAAACACAAGATTTTCGCAGTATTAGCGAGCTTAACCCGCGTGTGGCTCGCAAAGATGGCGAGGAAATTCTCGCGATTATCGCCCACGCTGCTGCCGATAAAGACGCTTGGCCTACGCCAGTAGCAGTGCCATTGCCACGCGAGGCCAGCAAGCTTTTCGATGCCCTCAAGCGCGCCATGCAAACTGTTGCAAACGATCTATCGATGCCGCTAGAAGTACTCTGGCGTAAACGCTTGGCTGAGCGCATTGTGCTGCAAGCGGTGGACACGTCGGTTGTCGATGCACTTGCTCAACTCAGTGGTTGGCGTGCACCCTATGTATCGCCCGTAATCGCCGAGGTGCTCAGCGCCCATCAGGCACAATTAGATGAATGGTCGGCACTGCGCCGAGCCAGCATAAAATCGAGATAAAGTAATGAGCCGTGTGTTTTGTTCCATTTACAAAAGCCGCAAAAAAGACGAAATGTATATCTATGCCTTGAAGGCAGATGGCTTGAAGCGCTTGCCTGAGGCCTTGTTAACGCAATTTGGTGCGCCAGTGCATGTCACCGACATCATGCTGTCTATTGATCGGCCTTTAGCGCGTGCTGATATCACGCAAGTGTTAAGCCAAATTGAGTCACAAGGGTTCTATTTACAAATGCCACCGCCACGTGAGCCATGGCTGATTAATTCAGAGCAGACGCCGGCATGGAGTCATAAGCGCCGCGAGCCACAGGAGCCTAGCCAATGACTGAGTCTGACTTTACCTTAGCCATGTGGGCTTTATACGGGGTGTCAGCCATCATAGTGTGGTGGTTGGCTAGCAGCTTGCTTTTACGTGGCGATAGTCAGTTCAAGCGCATATCGCGTTTGCTCTTGGCCGTGATTGTGTTTACACCAACCTTAACCCTACAGCATGGTCAGTTAGCGGTATTGCCCGCCACCATAACCTTGCTTTTTGAGTTGCTCTCACACAACTCTATTGGTGCTGTAAAGGCCCTGTTGCCTTGGTGTTTAATGACAGGAATTGTCTTAGTTGTCGATGCCGCGATTTCGCGCAATGACGCGGTTTAACGTTTAGCAATAGGAATAGATATGCAATTTATTGGAACTGATCAGTACATCACCACGCCCGAATTGACCTTGGCCGTAAATGCCGCCGTGACACTGCAAAAGCCTTTGTTGATTAAAGGTGAGCCTGGCACAGGTAAAACTCTATTGGCTGAGCAGGTTGCTGAAGCTTTTGGCACACGCCTAATTCAGTGGCATATCAAGTCCACCACCAAAGCCCAGCAAGGCCTCTACGAATATGATGCGGTTTCGCGTTTGCGTGACTCGCAGCTCAGCACTGAGCGCGTTCACGACATCGGCAACTACATTAAAAAAGGTAAGTTGTGGGAAGCATTTGCTGCTGATGAGCGCGTGGTGTTGCTGATCGATGAGATCGATAAAGCGGATATCGAGTTCCCTAATGACTTGCTCACTGAGCTCGATAAAATGGAGTTCTTTGTCTACGAGACAGGGGAAACCATCAGAGCTAAGCATCGCCCCATTGTCATCATTACTTCAAACAATGAAAAAGAGCTGCCTGATGCTTTCTTGCGTCGCTGCTTTTTCCATTACATCCAATTCCCCGATGCCGAGACCATGAAGGCGATTGTCGAAGTGCATCACGCTGGCATCAAGGGCACATTGCTAAAGCAAGCTTTAGATATTTTCTTTGATCTGCGCAAAGTGCCAGGTTTGAAGAAAAAACCAACGACCTCTGAACTGATCGATTGGCTCAAGTTAATTTTGTCGGATGACATTCCTGAAGACGTGTTACGTAATCGCGATCCGCGCAAAGCCATTCCGCCACTCTACGGCGCCTTGCTGAAAAACGAGGCCGATGTGGCATTGCTTGAGCGTTTGGCATTTATGAATCGCCGTGAAAACGCCTAAGGTCAGAAGACGTTTAACGCCGATGCAATAACGCTAGGAGAGGGCGATGCTAGTCCATTTTTTTGAGACCATGCGAGAGCATAAGGTGCCTGTGAGCATCCGTGAGCTGCTTGATCTCAATGCTGCCTTGAAAGCTGGGTTGGTCTATGCCGATAGCGAGGCGTTTTATCAGCTCGCGAAAGTCTGCATGGTCAAAGATGAGCGCCATTACGACAAGTTTGACCGTGCCTTTAAGGCATTCTTTGATGGCTTAGAGGGCGTGTCAGCCGATATGCTGAGTAAAAGCATTCCTGAGGAGTGGCTGCGCAAAGAGTTGGAAAAACAGCTATCGCCAGAGGAAATGGCGGAGCTGCAAAAGTCAGGTTCGCTTGAAGAGCTGATGAAGAAGTTCATGGAGCGTCTGCAAGAGCAGGAGAAGCGCCATCAGGGCGGTAATAAGTGGATTGGGACCGGTGGCACATCGCCGTTTGGGGCCTATGGTGCCAACCCTGAAGGCATTCGCATGGCCGGGCCATCGCGCAATAAAAGTGCGGTGAAGGTTTGGGAAAAGCGCGACTTTCGTAACCTTGATGACAATGTTGAGCTTGGTATCCGCAATATCAAGTTGGCTTTGCGTCGTCTGCGCCGCTTTGCCCGTCAAGGCGCGGAAGAAATACTTGATATTGATGACACCATTCGTCATACCGCCCATAACGCAGGCTTGCTTGATATTCGCTTAGTTGCAGAGCGCAAAAACCGAGTCAAAGTGCTGCTGTTTTTTGATATTGGCGGCTCGATGGACCCCTATGTGCGTATTTGTGAAGAGCTGTTCTCGGCCGCTAAAACAGAGTTTAAGCATCTTGAGTTTTTCTACTTTCATAACTTTATTTATGAATCGGTATGGAAAAACAATATGCGTCGCCATAGCGAGCGCACCATGATTTACGACATTATTCATAAGTACGGTAAAGATTACCGCGTGATTTTCATTGGCGATGCCAGCATGTCACCTTATGAGATTGCCTCGGTAGGTGGTTCAGTTGAGCATTTCAACGAAGAGCCCGGCGCGCTGTGGATGCAGCGCTTAACCAATCATTTCGATAAAGTGGTTTGGCTTAACCCTGAAGCAGAAAAGCATTGGAAAATGACTCAGTCGACTGAAATGACCTTGCAATTAATCGATCAGCGAATGCATCCCTTAACGCTGAAAGGTATCGAAGACGCCATGCGCTACTTGAGTAAATAATCATGAAAAAGCTGCTGATAGTTGCTGCAATTGCTTTGACTGGCCTGAGCTTGGGTGCTTCGGCAGGTATCATGTCTGGCTCGCGCCCGACAAATTTAGGTGTGAATGAGAGCGGTCAATTAGCGCCACTGCCATCTGCGCCACATGCGGTGGGTAGCCAAGCGGCGAAGGGTGATAAAAAAGCGGTTGCGCCATTAATGGTTGTTGGCGAAAAGGGCACTTATATGGCGCGCTTGGCCGCTGTTGTTGCCGATATGCCAGGTGCGAAAGTGGTTAAGCAAGACGCTGCGTATCTGTACGCCGAATACACGTCATCGTTAATGGGTTTTGTCGATGATGTTGAGTTTGCCATGCAAGCTGATGGCCAGCGCGTGGATGTGCGCTCGTCGTCGCGTATTGGCTATTACGACTTCGATGCTAATCGCGATCGTATTGAGAGCATCCGTACAACGATGAATGCTACAAAGTAAGCGGTCGCTAGTCCCTTTAGCGACCGCATAGTGGTTAGCCGTTTCCTGCCAACCATGCAGTGGGTTCTTGCTGCGGTTTGAACTCGCACGCAGGCTGTGCCACACGTAGCAGTGTGTCATCTAGCCAACTCAGCAAATCCGCATACACTTCGTCCTTATTGGTCTCGTTGAAGAGGTCATGGCGTGCGCCTTCGTAGATTTTCATGGTGACATCAATCAGGCCCGCGCTTTCAAGCTTGTCATCGAGAATGGCTACGTTGATGCCGTCGTTGCCGACTGGGTCTTTTGAGCCAGCAAACGAATACACCGGCAGATCATTGCGAATTTTACGCAAATTGCTCATACGTTGAGTTCGGCTTAAGCCTTCAAGCAGGTCGCGCCAAAAACCATTGGTGCAGGTGATGCCGCAGCGTGGATCATTGGTGTAGCGTTGGACAAAGGTATTGTCGCGGGAGAGCCAGTCATAACTGCTGCTATCTTTGCTGAAAACTTTAGCAAATTTGCCAAAGGTGAGGGCGTGAATGATAGGGCTGCGGCCATTTTCACCCTGGCGCCAGCATTCTAGTTTGGCAAACCAATGAGCCGACCAAGTAAACCAAGGTGCCTCGTAGTTACTGCCTTCTAATATTAAGGCATCGACAGTGTGTGAGTGCCGCTCGACATAGGCCAGACTGATAAATGAGCCCATAGAGTGACCGAGTAAAACCCACGGAACATCGGGGTAGATTGATTTTCCATGCCGATTAACGCTGCGCATATCGGCACATACTGCTTCCCAATGCTGAGTGTCGCTAATTTCGCCAAGGGCACTTATAGGAACTGTTAAGCCATGACAGCGATGATCATGTGCCATCACGGCATAGCCCGCGGCATTGAGGCGTGCGGCAGTATCGGCATAGCAACCACTGTGCTCAGACATGCCGTGGGCAATGTGCACCAGTGCTTTCGGATGCTCGACTGGCCAATGCCGTAGTGGAATCTCATGGCCATCTTCGGCTAAAACAAAGCTCACACCCTCAAACTCGGGGCCACTTTGCTGTTGTGTGCTAACGCTCTTCATATAAGCTGCCTCACCACTGATTATTTTTATGGAGGATTTATGCAGAACACGATTCATTATGGCGTGAGTTCCGCACATCCTGCATCACATTATTTCGATATCTGCCTAACCATCGCCGAGCCTGATCCCGAAGGTCAAGTTTTATGGCTCCCTGATTGGATTCCCGGCAGCTATATGATTCGTGACTTCTCTCGGCATCTGACACCGCTAAAGGCTTTCACTAATGATGACCAGAGCATTTCAATAGCAGCAATTGATAAGTCATCTTGGCGCTGCGCACCTGTTGCCGGCGAGCTGATTGTGCGATATCGCGTCTATGCTTGGGATATGTCTGTGCGTACTGCCTTGCTCGATCAGTTTGGTGGCTTTTTTAATGGCACTTCGCTATTTCTCGCCGTTGCTGGTCAAGAGCAGCGGCCAATAACTCTGACGATTGAGCAGCCACAAGGCATCGAGTTGCCGATAGGAAAAACTGGTGAATGGCGAGTCGCTACTACGCTAGCGCGAGCCGGAGCTGAACCTTTGGGTTTCGGGGAGTATTGCGCGGCCAACTATGACGAGCTTATTGATCACCCAGTTGAACTAGGAGTCTTTGATTACGAGACCTTTAATGTTGATGGCGTGCCACATGCGATTGCTATTAGTGGCGTTCATAGAGGAAATATCCCTCGTCTAATCAACGATTTGAAGCGTATATGTCAGGCGCAAATAGGTTTTTTTGCAGAGCCTGCACCATTTAGCGAGTATCTTTTTTTACTGCGAGTGGTTGGCTCTGGCTATGGAGGCTTAGAGCATCGTAGCTCAACGAGCTTAATCTGCAATCGAGATGATCTTCCCAGTGCGCACGAGCCAGATATGCCCAGTGCAGGCTATACGCAGCTTTTAGGCCTGTGTAGCCATGAGTATTTTCACAGCTGGAACGTAAAGCGCTTAAAGCCTGATGTTATGGTTGCGCCGAATTTACGCCAGCCTGTGCACACCGAATTGCTATGGTTTTTTGAGGGCATCACCTCATATTACGACGATCAATTTCTACTGCGCTCTGGTGTCATTGACATAGAAGCCTATGCCAAATTGCTGAGTCAAAATCTTACTCGGCATATGCAAACTCCAGGTCGATCCGTGCAAACCTTGGCTGACTCAAGCTTTGATGCGTGGACTAAGTATTATCAGCAAAATGAAAATACGCCCAACGTAGTGGTTAGTTACTACGTTAAAGGAGCGGTTTTAGCACTTTGCCTAGATCTTATGTTACGAGCTCAAGGCCATAGTTTAGATGATCTAATGCGTGAGCTATGGCAGTGCTATGGCAGAGAGTCAAAAGGCCTTAGCAGCAAAAATATTGCTGAAGTATTGATTGCTAAGCTGGGGCCCTACGCCGAGCATTTTTTACAGCAAGCCTTGCACAGCACAGAGGAATTGCCATGGCAAAGTCTGCTCGAAGACGTAGGAGTTAAGGTCACATTTAGTTCAGCCAAGAGCGTTTGCTTGGGCCTGCGCACACAAGCAGCAAGTGATGGCAGCGTGCAATTGCGCAACGTTGACCCATCCGGTGCAGCAGCAGCAGCAGGCCTGTCGGCGGGCGATGTGATCATTGCGCTCGATAATTTACGTGTAAATGCCGCTAATTGGGATAAACGGATGGCACAATATGCTGCCGGCGATAGCATCTCGGTGTATGCTTTCCGCCGTGATGAGTGGCTCTCTTGCCGCTGCGTTGTAGCTCTTGCCGCGCACGATACCTGCAGTGTGGTATTCGCTGAAGACTCCTCAGTATGGCCGGCATCACTTACACCATCGAACCATAATAAAAACTACTTGGAGCCTGTCCATGCTGACTGATTTCTGGAAAGACAAATACCCTGAAAATATCCCTTATCGCATCGATACCCAGGCTTACAGTTCAGTGTTGGAAGTTTTCCACGAAGCCTGCCATCGCTTTGCCGATGCGCCAGCATTTTCAAACATGGGCTGCACACTAAGTTATAGCGATATTGACAGACTCAGTGCCAACTTTGCCTCCTATATTCAGCAACACACAGACTTAAAAGCCGGCGATCGTATTGCTGTGCAAATGCCCAACGTGCTGCAATATCCCGTGGTTGTTTTTGGCGCGATGCGTGCAGGCCTTGTTGTGGTCAACACCAATCCGCTCTATACCGAGCGTGAAATGTTGCACCAATTCAATGACTCCGGCGCGAAGGCTCTAGTTGTTTTGGCAAACTTTGGCCATATGGCTCAAGCAGTTGTCGACCAAACGGGCATTAAGCATGTCATCGTCACTGAGCTAGCCGATTTGCTGCCTGCTCCAAAGCGTTGGATTGTTAACGCTGCAGTGAAACATGTGAAGAAAATGGTGCCAGCGTATTCACTGCCTGGCTCGGTCAAACTTAACGCGGCTTTAGCAAAAGGCCGCAGTCGCGCGCCAGTAGACCATACTGCCAAGCCCGATGACCTGTGTGTGCTGCAATACACCGGTGGCACAACCGGTGTATCTAAAGGTGCGATGCTGACTAACGCAAACTTAGTCGCTAACTTGCTGCAAATTCGTGCTGTGCTGACCTCAACGTTTGAGCCTGGCAAAGAGATCATGATTGCGCCATTGCCGCTCTATCATATCTTCGCCTTTACCGTGTGCTGCTTGGGCATGATGGAGCTCGGCGGCCATACTGTGTTAATCACCAACCCACGCGATATTCCGGCATTCGTGAAAGAGCTAAGCAACTGGCGCTTTACCGCAATGGCTGGCCTGAACACGTTATTTGTCGGCCTGATGAACAATCCTGAGTTCAGCAAGGTTGATTTCAAGTCGCTCAAACTCACCGTGGCTGGTGGCATGGCGATGCAAATTAAACCAGCGGAAGAGTGGGAGCAAATTACTGGATGCAAAATCTGCGAAGGTTTTGGCATGACGGAAACATCGCCTGTAGTCACGTTAAATCCACTGTCGAAAATCCAACTTGGCACTATCGGCATGCCAGTGCCAAGCACCGAGTTAAAAGTAATTTCAGATGATGGCGATGAGTTGCCGTTAGGTGAGGCTGGTGAGTTGTGTGTTCGTGGGCCACAAGTTATGAAGGGTTACTGGCAGCGTCCAGATGCTACGGCTGAAACTATTACCGAAGATGGTTGGTTAAAAACAGGTGATGTTGCTGTTATTCAGCCTGATGGTTATCTGCGTATTGTAGATCACAAAAAGGACATGATTTTAGTGTCTGGCTTCAACGTCTATCCAAATGAAATCGAAGATGTAGCGGCAGGCCATGCAGGTGTGCTTGAAGCGGCAGCAGTAGGTGTTCCTGATGAGAAATCAGGCGAAGTGGTGAAGCTGTTTGTCGTGCGTAAAGACCCAGCGCTGACCGAAGATTCTCTGATGAAGCATTTACGTGCCAACCTCACGGGCTATAAAGTACCGCGCTCTATCGTATTCCGTGCCGATTTGCCGAAAACTAACGTGGGCAAGATTCTGCGTCGTGAACTACGCGACCAATAGGCTTTGAGCTCAAGATTAGGGGTGGCCTAGGCTGCCCCTTTTTTTATTTGTCGTGTTTAGTGAGGTGTAGTTTTTGTCTTTGCCGTCTGCTGTAGCCCGCATCATTCCTGAAAATATTGACTGGTCTGGCGATCTTCCAGTATTGGCTGAGCGCGAGCGCCTTCAAGGGGCTATTGAAAGCAATCAAGTCATTATCGTTGCCGGTGAAACAGGCTCAGGGAAAACCACGCAGCTGCCGAAAATTTGTCTAGCGGCAGGCCGTGGGCGTGCAGGCATGATTGGTCATACGCAGCCTCGGCGTATTGCCGCGCGCACGGTGGCACAACGTATTGCCGATGAGCTAGGCACGACACTGGGGCAGGGTGTTGGCTTTAAGGTGCGCTTTAGTGACCAAACTGCCGCCGAGACTTATCTCAAAGTCATGACCGATGGCGTATTGCTCGCCGAGCTGGCACGCGATCGATTGCTGCGTGCATACGACACCTTAATTATCGATGAGGCTCATGAGCGTAGCCTCAACATTGACTTTCTCTTGGGTTATTTAAAAACGCTACTGCCTCAGCGCCCAGATTTACGCGTCATCATCACCTCGGCAACTATCGACGTTGAGCGCTTTAGCCAGCACTTCACTGGTGCCCCAGTGTTTATCGTCGAAGGCCGTAGTTTTCCGGTCGAGATGATGTATGCGCCGATCAGTGCAGAGCCTAATGGTGGCGATGAAGACGATGGCTATGAGCTGATTGAAGAGGCCTTGCCGCGCGCGGTAGTAGAGGCAGTCGATCAATGCATTGCATACGAACGTGAACATAAGCGCAGTAGTGGTGACATTTTAGTATTTGCCAGCAGTGAGCGTGAGATTCGCCAGTTAGCCGATAATTTACGTCGTTTCGGTCCACCGCACTGCGAGATCCTGCCGCTATATTCACGCTTATCGGTGGCGGAGCAGCAGAAGGTGTTTTCGCAGGGCAAAGGTAGGCGCATCGTCATTGCGACTAACGTGGCTGAAACCTCGCTGACCGTGCCCAATATCCACTTCGTCATTGACCCTGGTTTTGCCCGCATCAGCCGCTACTCCTATCGCTCGAAAGTGCAGCGCTTACCTATTGAGGCCGTGTCGCAAGCCAGTGCTAACCAGCGTGCTGGTCGCTGCGGTCGTATTGCTCCGGGTTTGTGCATTCGGCTTTATAGCGAGGCTGACTTCCTCGGCCGCCGTGAATTTACCGACCCTGAGATTCAGCGCACTAACTTAGCCGCTGTGATCTTGCAGATGCAATTGCTCAGGCTAGGCGACATCAATGACTTTCCCTTTTTAGATAGGCCCGATAGTCGTTTAGTCAATGATGGTTTGCGCCTGCTCGATGAGCTCGGTGCGCTCGATGCCGATTTGCGCATCACTGCTATTGGCAAGCAGTTGGCGCAGTTGCCACTAGACCCACGCTTGGCGCGAATGGTCATTGCCGCTGCGCCGCTAGGGGCCTTGCATGAGGTGCTGGTCATTGTCTCCGCGCTCTCGGTGCAAGATCCGCGAGAGCGTCCTCACGATAAGCAGCAAGCGGCCGATGAGCGTCATGCGCAATTTCGCCACGAAGACTCCGACTTCTTATTTTTCGTGAACTTATGGCAGGTTTTGGCTGAACAAAAATCTGAACTGACTGAGCGTCAGCGCCGTGACTTTGCCCGCAAGCATTTTTTATCGTGGATGCGCTTAAGAGAATGGCGTGAGACCTATCGCCAACTCATGCTGCAATGCGAGCGCATGGGCTTTAAGGTCAACCGCGAGCCTGCGCCTTATGAACCAATTCATCGCGCCATGCTCACTGGCCTGTTGTCGCAAATTGCTCATAAAACCGAAGAGCGCGAATACCAAGCACCACGCAATCAAAAGGCGCTGATTTTCCCTGGCTCCGTGCTCAGCAAAAAAGGCCCGCCATGGGTCATGGCGGCAGAGCTAGTGGAAACACATCGTGTCTATTTGCGCCTAGTGGCGAAAATCACGCCAGAATGGATTGAGCATTTGGCGCAGCCGTGGCTCAAGCGCAGCTATTCGGAGCCACATTGGCGGCGTAAGCAGGGTCGAGTAATGGCCTATGAGCAGTCCGCATTATTTGGCCTGATTTTGCACTCACGGCAATTGGTAAATTACGAGCCTATCGCTCGTGCGGAGTCGCGTGAAATCTTCATTCGTGATGCCTTAGTGACTGGCGATATCAGCATCAAAGCACCATTTCTTAAGCATAACCAAACGCTCATCGATGATGTCACGCGGATTGAAGATAAAACTCGCCGTCGCGACTTATTGGTCGATGAACACACGCTTTATAGCTTTTATGAGCAACGCATACCTACCGATGTAGCCAGCCAAAAAAGCTTTGAAGATTGGCGCCATCGCATCGAAAAAACTGAACCTAAGGTGCTATTTCTCACCGCCGAAGATGTATTGGCGAAAGCAGCCGCTGAAAATACTGAACAAGATTTTCCCGACACCATTGCCATTGCCGGTCATGAGTTGGCGCTGAGCTATCACTTTGAGCCTGGCCACGACGCTGACGGCGTCACCTTGCGCATTCCTGCTGGTCTACTGCATGAAGTGTCGGAAGATCGCTTAGATTGGCTGGTGCCAGGCCTACTTGCCGATAAAATCGAGGCTATGCTGCGTGGCCTGCCAAAAAGCTATCGCCGCCAACTGGTGCCACTACCAGATACCGCGGCACAATTAGTCAATCAGCTCGACTTTGCCGAGGGCAATCTTAGGCAGGCACTATCAGCGGCTTTGCGCCAACGCGGTGTCATGATTGAGCGAGCCGTCTGGGATGAGATCGAGCTAGCCCCTCATTTTGTGTTCAATATGGCGGTGATTGGCACTAGCCGCCAAGTCTTGGCCACTGCCCGAGACATCGTAAAGCTTCGCACCTCTTTGTCGAGCCAAGCTGATACTGCTACCGGCAGTGCACCTGAAACGCGGCAACAATGGGAGCGCTCAGGCATCACAAGTTGGAGCTTTCCTGACTTACCTGAAGCCATTGATACCGATATGGACGGTATGCCCGCGCGCGCCTTTCCGTCATTGCAGCTAGGGCCAAAAGGTTTGGCATTAAAACTAATGGCGAATGCCGTACACGCGCAGCAAGCGCATGAAATCGGTGTTGCCGAGCTTATACGCCTAGCCTGTGTCGGCGAGCAAAAAACTATCGCCTCCGCACTGAAGAAGTCAGCAGGATTGTTGTTGCAATCGGCGCGTTGGATACCGCAAGCAACACTTGAGCAGCAATTTACGCTAAGCGTAATTCGTCATCTGTTAGCGCAAACACCAGTAGTGCCGCGTACCCATGAAGCCTTCCAAAGCGAGCTCAAGCGCATACGGGCCTTGCTAGTGCCCGCGGCTCTAGAGCAGTTGCCTGTGCTTGACGATATTTTCAGTAAAGCGCATCAAGCCTATCGCGGCATCGATAGCCTCACTCAGCCAGGCTATGCTGTGGCGTTAAAGGATTTGCAGGGCCAGCTGGAGGCACTGGAATTAGCGAATTTTATGATGCAGTGGCCATTACCACGCTGGCGCCATTATGTGCGCTATTTGCATGCAGCATGCTTACGGCTAGAAAAGCTGCCCTACAATATTAGTCGTGATGAGCTTGCCAGCGTTGAGCTGCAGGCGCTTTGGCAGCAATGGACAGCGCTTGTTCAGCGCACGAAAGAGCGTGGCGGCGATATTGCTGCACTGGGTGAGTACCGCTGGCTACTCGAGGAGTATCGCATTTCATTATTTGCCCAGCCGATGAAAACAGCTGAGCCTGTGTCGGCGAAGCGGCTCGCTAAACTTTGGCAAGCGTTAACACATTAACCCGACGGCTTGATGACTATTTTGCCGCATCGGGCTTGGTGTGCGCGAGCGCGCTGCGATACACTGGCTCATCGTGTGGATTTTTATAGCCATTTTTGTGTGGCGTGTTTTTTCATTTCAAGTGATTGGGGGCGTTATGCATAAAGTGGTAATCAGTGGAACTGGCTTATTCACGCCCAGCGAGTCGGTTTCAAATGCTGAGCTAGTGGCCTCTTTTAACAGCTATGTTGAGCGTTTTAACGCAGCCAATGCTGCAGCAATCGCCACTGGCGAAGTCACTGCATTAGCACCGTCAAGTGTCGAGTTTATTGAGAAAGCATCGGGCATTAAGTCCCGCTATGTCATGAATAAGTCAGGTGTTATTGACCCTGAGCGTATGTTCCCGAATATCCCAGAACGCAGCAATGACGAGCTTGGCATTCAAGCTGAGATTGGTCTTGCCGCCGCCATTGATGCCTTAAAGCGCGCAGGTAAAACAGCCGCTGATGTCGACGGCATTATTGTCGCTTGTTCCAACATGCAGCGTGCATATCCCGCGGTTGCCATTGAGATTCAGCAAGCGTTAGGTGCAGGTGGCTATGCCTATGACATGAACGTTGCATGCTCCTCTGCTACCTTTGGTTTGCAAGCTGCTGCAGATGCCGTTCGTGGTGGTTCTGCGCGCTGTGTGCTAGTGGTAAGCCCAGAAATTACATCAGCGCATCTTGAGTGGCGTGATCGTGACTGCCACTTCATTTTTGGCGATGTGGCAACCGCAATTGTGGTTGAGTCGGCAGAGACCTGTACCGCCGCCGATGCGTTTGAAGTCATTGGCACCCGTTTATATACACAGTTCTCCTCAGCCATTCGCAATAACTTCGGCTTTTTAAATCGCTGCGATGAGTCTGGCGTGACTACGCGCGATAAATTATTTAAGCAAGAAGGGCGCAAGGTATTTAAAGAAGTTTGCCCAATGGTTGCAGAACAAATCGTCTCGCACAGTAACGATTGCGGCTTAGCGGTGTCTGATTTGAAACGCCTGTGGTTGCACCAAGCGAACCTGAGCATGAATGAGTTGATCGCTAAGCGCGTACTGGGTCGCGAATTTAATCGCGATGATGCGCCGGTTATTTTGGATGAGTTTGCAAATACCAGCTCGGCCGGATCAATTATTGCGTTCCACCGTCACCGCGACGACTTTGTAACTGGCGACATTGGTGTTATTTGCTCTTTCGGCGCAGGTTACTCGATTGGCAGTGTGCTGGTTCGCCGCTGCTAATATTGCTTAGAAGGATTCATCTAATGAAAAATACAGGACGTTTACTGTTGGTCGCCATTGGCTTGGCTTCGCTGCTGCCTATTGTCGCTAGCGCCGACGATACCGACCCATGGGAAGGTTTTAATCGTGGTGTTTACCGTTTCAATGACACGGTTGATCACTATGTCGCAAAACCAGTAGCCAAGGCATATCAGAAGGTCACGCCACAACCTGTGGATGACGGCATTACGCGCGTTCTGAAAAACCTATTATCGCCGATCACTTTGGTGAATGAGCTATTGCAAGGTAAGCCCGACGCAGCGGCAGCAACCATGTCACGTTTTATGTTTAACTCAACGGTGGGCTTGGCAGGTATTTTCGACATCGGCGCGAAAATGGGCATGCCACGCACGGATGAAGATTTCGGTCAAACCTTAGCTGTTTGGGGTGTTGGGCAAGGGCCTTACGTGATGTTGCCCTTGCTTGGCCCAAGCACAGTACGTGACGTTTTTGGCCGATTCGGTGATGCACCAGCCGATCCGCGTGCTTACATGCATACAGATGTCGCTTACGGCATCTTAGCGTTGAATTTAGTCGATACTCGCGCTGACCTACTGAAAGCAGAAAAACTAGTGCAGGGCGATCGTTACAATTTCATCCGAGACTATTATTTGCAGGTTCGTGCTTTTGATATTGCCGATGGAGTCGTCACATCCGACCCATTTCTAGATGATGACTTTGAGAGCGAGCCCACCGCGCAATGAAATTTGTGCCACCAGGGCCTATCCTGGTTATCGATGCGGATGACTTACTGGCGCATCGCTTAGAAGATTGGCTGGTGCACGATGGTTATAACGTGCACATTGCGAGCAATGCTGACGACGGCTTTGCCTTAGCACGCGAGCTAAAGCCCTCACTGATTTTAGGCGAGCTAACGCTTAACTTGAGCAATGGCTCGCAATTGCTACGCGCTTTACTGCATGAGTTGCCAGAAACGGCAGTGATTGTCGTCACCGAAACAGCCTCCTTAGATCAAGCAATTTCCAGCCTGCAAGAAGGTGCTAGCGACTTCTTGATGAAGTACATGCTTAATCAAGACATTATGCATTTATCCGTGCAGCGCGCACTTGAGCGTCGTCAGCTACGATTAGAAAATCAGCATTACCGTGCCGCACTCGAAGACAGCAATGAGCGCTTAAAGAAAAGTTTGCAGCTGCTTGAGTACGATCAGCGCGCAGGCCGTCAAGTTCAAAGTAAATTACTGCCGCCGACACCACACGAAACCAATGGCTTAACGCTGAATCACGTTATCTTGCCATCCTTATTTTTGTCGGGTGACTTTGTTGACTACTTCAGCTTAGGCCCCGGTCGTACTGCATTTTATTTGGCGGATGTTTCTGGTCACGGTGCCTCTAGCGCTTTCGTCACGGTGTTTTTAAAAACCTTGACCAACCGTATCCGGCGGCATTTTGAAAAGCGCACGAAAGTCTCTTTATTGTCACCAGCGAAACTAATGCATGCGATGAACGAAGAACTACGCGCGCTTGAGACCGGTAAGCACTTGACCGTTTTTTGCGGCGTCATCGATACCAATAAACAGACACTGACTTACGCCTTAGGCGCGCATTACCCGCCGGCTTTTTTGTGTCAGCGTGGTGAGGTAACAGCACTCTTAGGCAATGGTTTGCCGCTTGGTTTGTTTGCCGATGCCCAATTTGAAGAACATATGGTTGAGTTAGCGCCACAATTCTCCATTGTCGCGCTTTCAGATGGTATCCTTGAAATCATGCCAACCGGTGATCTGCCCAGCAAAGAGGCTTTGCTGAAAGCACACGTAGCCGCTGCGACAAATGATTTTGAGGCTTTAAATATGCGCTTAGGTCTTCCTTCCGCTAAAGATCTGCCCGATGATATTGCGCTGCTGATGATTACGCGCGACGAGTGACCATGGACGCCTGCAAGATGCAATACGCCG
>JBFJJU010000027.1:0-28395 GCA_041612115.1 Perlucidibaca sp. | reverse complement strand
TATCGGCATCCTTTCAGGCTAAATAAATTATCGTGGCTAATTATGAACAAGCGCGCCAGTCGCGGCCAGTCCTAAGCGATGTTTCCGATACAGTAATCATCGATGCTATGATGCGCGCCATTCTTTAGTTAGGCGATGTCTTGCCATGTCTGATACTGCTGATGATTTAGTCACCATTTCCGACTTGCGCTTTACGCGTGGTGAGCGGGTGATTTTTGATGGCGTCAATGTACGCATCCGTCGCGGCCAAGTCACGGCCATTATGGGGCCGTCGGGCTGTGGTAAAACCACCTTGCTGCGCTTTATTGGCGGCCAGCTGCGCCCCGACAGCGGTAGCGTAAAAGTCGCCGGCCAAGAAGTCCCGAAACTATCGCGCGATGATCTATTTAAGTTGCGTGCGCGCATGGGTATGTTGTTTCAGTCAGGCGCGCTATTTAGCGATTTGTCGGTGTATGAAAACGTGGCGTTTCCGCTACGCGCGCACACTCAGCTGCCAGAAGAGTTAATAGGTGACATCGTGCGCTTAAAGCTTGAATCAGTCGGACTGCGTGGCGCTGAAAAGCTATCGCCGGCTGAGCTTTCTGGTGGCATGGCGCGGCGTGCAGCACTTGCTCGTGCCATCGTGCTAGACCCTGAGCTGATCATGTATGACGAGCCTTTCGCTGGGCAAGACCCCATTGTGATGGGAGTTTTGGTGCGTTTGATTCGTACTTTACGTGAGGCTTTGCAGCTCACCACCGTTATCGTTTCACATGATGTTGACGAGACGCTTTCGATCGCTGACTACATCTATGTCTTAGCTAATGGCAAAGTCGTTGGCGAAGGCTCGCCCGATGAGCTGCGCGCCTCTGAGTCACCATTGGTGCAGCAATTCCTCAATGGTAGCGCCGATGGCCCGGTGCGTTTTCATTACCCATCGCCCACGTGGGCCGATGCACTGAGGTCCTAAGCTATGTTGTCTGCAATTTCCCGTTTAGGCGCGCGTGGCTTGGCATCAGTTGCCACCTTAGGCGACGCCTTCATCATGCTCTGGCAAGCCATTATGTGCTGGCCGCGCTGGCGTTTGGCCTTGCCGCTACTCATCGCACAGGTTTTTTCTGTCGGCGTCTTATCACTAGTGATTATCGTGGTGTCCGGCCTTTTCATTGGCATGGTGCTTGGCCTTCAGGGCTATAACATCCTCATCACCTATGGCAGTGAGCAAGCGCTAGGCACCATGGTTGCCTTAACGCTCACTCGTGAGCTCGGCCCAGTGGTCACGGCGCTGCTTTTTGCTGGCCGCGCGGGCTCAGCATTAACAGCCGAGATTGGCCTGATGAAAGCCACAGAGCAGCTATCTAGCATGGAAATGATCGGTGTCGACCCTCTGCGTCGCGTCATCGCGCCACGCTTTTGGGCTGGCGTCATTAGCATGCCTTTGCTAGCGACAATTTTTGTCGCGGTTGGCATCTTGGGTGGCCGCTTAGTTGGCGTCGATTGGCTGGGCATTTTTGAAGGCTCGTACTGGGCCAATATGCAGCAGTCGGTCAATTTTGCCGATGATGTCTTGCGTGGCCTGCTGAAAGCTGTGGTTTTTGGCATTGCGGTAACGTGGATTGCTGTTTACCAAGGCTATGCTAGTGAGCCCACTAGCGAAGGAATTTCCCGTTCTACCACTCGTACAGTGGTTTATGGCTCGCTGGCAGTGCTGGCACTCGATTTTATTCTCACTGCGGTGATGTTCGGAGGCGTGTGATGCGTATTAAGTCTGTTGAGTTAATGGTGGGCAGCTTTTTGCTGATGGCTTTTGCCGCGCTAATGTTTTTAGCGATCCAGGTTAGTGGTTTGTCGGGAGAGCTCAGCAAGCCCAGCTATCGCGTGCATGCATTATTTCAAAATGTCGGCGGCCTAACTGTGCGGGCGAAAGTGACCATGGCTGGCGTGCCAATAGGTCGTGTTGAGTCCATTACATTGGACCCGAAAACACTGCTGGCTCGCGTAGAAATGTCGATTGAAAATGACGTTAATGACATCAGCACCGATACTGTTTCTGCAATTTTGACCGCCGGCCTATTGGGCGAAAAGTATATTGGCCTGACACCGGGTGCCGACGAAGAGGTATTGAAAGAGGGCAGTCGTATTTATCAAACCCAATCATCTTTGGTGCTTGAGGATTTGATCAGTAAGTTCTTGTTCAATAAAGCAACTGAGACGCCGCCTGCGGGTGCTGCGTCATCGCCAACGGCAGATGAAGCGTTTTAAGCGTTAACTTGGCAGACGCCATAGTCTAAAAGTTTGGAGATTTGATATGTCGCGCTTTCTAACATGGTCTATTTTTGCACCTGTGCTTGCTTTGGCAATGCCTGTGGTTGTGCAAGCCGCTGTTGAGACCAACCCACAGGTAGTGGTGCAAACCGCCATTACTCAGCTCACGGCACGCATCGATAAAGACCGTGCAGCGCTACGCAAAAGCCCAACAGCATTAAATGCGGTGATTGAAGAAAACATCACACCATTTGTTGATGTGCCAGGCATCGCGCGCGGCGTCATGGGGCAGTATTTTCGCCAAGCTAGCGATGCTCAACGTGACCAGTTTGCCACTATATTCAAGCAGAGCATGGTGCGCACTTATGCCAACGGCCTGACCTCCTATGACAATCAAAAAGTCACCGTGAAGCCATATAAGCCGGGTGATGATGCCAATCGCGCACAGGTTGAAGTGGAAGTGGCTTTGGAGAGCGGCACTGTTGTGCCAGTCATTTTCCAGATGATTCGCGCAGGCGATGGCCGTTGGATGACGCGTAACTTGATCGTCAATGGTTTAAACCTTGGCCTAACATTTCGTAAGCGCTTTGCGGAAGTTGTCGAGCAAAATGCGGGCAACTTGGATAAGGCTATTGCTGGTTGGTCGCCTGCACCAATCGAAGTGGTAAAGGCAAAATAATGAGCCATCAGATCGCAGCGCAGCCCAATGGCTTGAGCTTGGCTGGCCGTGTTGATTATAGCAATGCCGGCGCTTGCCAGCGTGAAGGCCAAGCCATTTTGGCTGCTTTACCAGCTAATGGTGCGTGGACATGCGAGCTATCTGCGCTGGAGACTGGCAGTAGCGTCACCGCCGCTGTGCTCATGGCATGGCAGCGTTTTGCAATTAGCCGCAATAGCACGCTGTCGCTAACGCAAGCGCCTGAGCGTTTGGTGTCAATTTTAGCCGCCAGTAATTTAGATAAAATTTTTGCCGTAGAGCGCACTTTGGAAGGAAATGTAACGCTATGAATGCCAGTGAAATCCAACAACTCCTGAGCGCTGCAATTACCGATGCAGATCACATTGCTGTCGAAGGCGATGGCGGGAAATTCAATGTCACTGTGGTGCATAGCTCATTCGAAACCATGCGCCCGGTGGCTAAACAGCAGTTTGTTTACGGCCCCTTGCAAGCACATATCTCCAGTGGTGCCATTCATGCGGTAAGCATGCGTACCCTGACGCCCGAAGAGTGGCGTAAAATGAAGCTCTTCGGCTGAACCCTTTCGTTTAACTCATAGCACAGGCGGCTCGCACTTCCATGGATAAATTATTGATCGTTGGCGGTCGTCGCCTGAGTGGCGATGTGCGCATTTCTGGCGCAAAAAACGCTGCCCTACCTTTATTGGTCGCTCCTTTATTGACCGATGACCCAGTCATCGTCACTAATGTGCCCAAGTTGCAAGACGTGACGACGATTTTAAAAGTCGTTGGCAGTATGGGTGTCGATGTGCAATTTACCGATGATAATGTCGTGCACATCAACGCTAGCTCGCTGAACTCCGCTGTTGCGCCGTACGAGTTGGTGCGCACCATGCGTGCGTCGATTTTGGTGCTTGGGCCATTACTTGCACGCCATGGAGAAGCAACAGTTTCTTTACCTGGTGGTTGTGCCATTGGCTCGCGCCCAGTCGATCAGCATTTGAAGGCATTGGAAAAATTAGGTGCTGAAATTCGTGTAGAGAACGGCAACGTGCACGGCAAAGTGAATGGCCGATTAAAAGGCGCGCGTTTAGTGTTCGATATGGTGACTGTCGGCGGCACAGAAAACATTTTGATGGCCGCGAGTCTTGCTGAAGGCACTACCGTTATTGAAAACGCCGCGCGCGAACCTGAGATTGTTAATCTCGCCGAAATGCTCATTGCTATGGGCGCAAACATCGAAGGTGCTGGTAGCTCAACAATCACAATTCATGGCGTTGAGAAGCTCCATGGCTGCACGCACGCAGTGATTCCAGACCGTATCGAAACCGGTTCGTATTTATGCGCTGCTGCCATTACGGGCGGCTCCATCCGCGCCACCCATGCCGACCCATCACAACTCGATGCAGTGTTGTTAAAGCTTGAAGAGGCTGGCGCCGATATTACAACCGGCGCTGATTGGATTAGCTTGGATATGCATGGTCGTCGCCCGAAAGCCGTGAGTTTCCGCACTGCGCCGCACCCCGCATTTCCTACCGATATGCAGGCGCAGTTTATGGCGCTAAACACAGTGGCGGAGGGTGTTAGCACCATCAGCGAAACCATTTTTGAAAACCGCTTTATGCATGTGCCTGAGCTTAGCCGTTTTGGCGCGCAGATTAGTGTCGAGGGCCATACTGCGGTGGTTACAGGCGTTGATGCTTTGCTCGCAGCTCCGGTCATGGCGACTGACTTGCGCGCATCCATGTCGCTGGTGCTAGCAGCATTGGTAGCCGAAGGTGAAACCGTGATGGACCGGCTTTATCATATGGATCGTGGCTATGAGAGCCTTGATGAAAAGCTGCGCGGCTTGGGTGCTGATGTTCAGCGTTTATCGCGGAGAACTACATGAGTTTAACGATTGCCTTATCTAAGGGGCGCATTTTAAAAGACACTTTACCTTTGCTGGCTGAAGCGGGCATTGAGCTTTTAGAAGACCCAGAAAAAAGTCGCAAGCTGATTTTTCCAACCTCGCAAGATGGCGTGAGTATCATTATTTTACGCGCTACCGATGTGCCCACATTTGTACAAAATGGCGCGGCAGATATCGGTGTTGCTGGTAAAGATGTATTGGTCGAGCATGGCGCTGATGGCTTGTTTGAGTTAGTCGATTTACGCATTGCGCAGTGCCGCCTAATGACTGCTGCTGCGGTCAATGCGCCAGCGCCTACTGGGCGTTTGCGCGTGGCGACCAAGTTTATCAATACAGCAAAGCGTTGGTATGCCGAGCGCGGTGAGCAGGTCGAGCTGATCAAGCTGTATGGTTCGATGGAGTTAGCGCCAGTAATGGGCTTAGCAGACGTTATTGTCGATGTCGTCGACACCGGTAAAACGCTGAAAGAGAATGGTTTAGAGCCGCGTGAATTGATCATGCAGGTGAGTTCACGACTGATCGTCAACAAGCTAGCAATGAAAATGAAACAAGCACAGATTGCACCATTGGTGGCTAAGTTACAGGCCGCTGTTGATGCGCGCGAATGTGTGTCTGCTTAAGGCAGGCGCGACATATTTCTGAATAGGTAGGGCATGAAAAGACTTGATAGCCGCGACGCCAACTTTAATCAGCAGCTCGATGCCTTGCTGGCGTGGGAGGGCGTGTCTGACGCGGACGTGCAAGCGCGTGTGCTTGACATCATTTCACGTGTGCGTGCTGAAGGCGATGCGGCGTTGGTCGATCTTAGTAATCAATTTGACCAAGTTAATGCCACTTCCATGGCCGATTTATCAGTTAGCCCAGAGCGCTTAAAGCAAGCCTATGACGGCCTACCAAATGCCGAGCGGGATGCGCTAACGCAAGCTGCTGAACGTATTCGACGCTATCACGCGCATCAGGTGCAAGCGTCTTGGCAGTACACCGAAGCCGATGGCACCATACTTGGCCAGCAAGTTACTGCGCTCGATCGTGTCGGCATTTATGTGCCCGGCGGTAAAGCATCGTACCCCTCTTCTGTGCTGATGAACGCATTACCAGCAAAAGTTGCTGGTGTTGCAGAGGTCATCATGGTTGTGCCAACTCCGCGTGGCGAGATTAACGAGTTAGTCTTTGCTGCTGCGCATCTGGCTGAAGTTGATCGGGTCTTTACCCTAGGTGGTGCGCAAGCGGTTGCAGCTTTGGCTTATGGCACTGAGAGCGTGCCGCGTGTGGATAAAATTGTTGGCCCTGGCAATATTTATGTTGCCACCGCCAAGCGCCACGTCTTCGGCCAAGTCGGTATCGATATGATCGCCGGACCATCAGAAATTTTGATCTATTGCGATGGCCAAACCGATCCAGATTGGATTGCCATGGATCTGTTTTCGCAGGCCGAACACGATGAGCAAGCTCAGTCTCTATTGATCGCTTGTGATTCGGCGTATTTGGATGCTGTTGAGGCCTCAGTCGAACGCCTGCTACCAAGCTTGGATCGTGTCGACATTGCTCGAATTTCATTGCGCGATCGAGGTGCCTTGATTTTGGTGACCGATGAGGCCGAGGCTTTGGAGTTGATTAATCGCATTGCGCCCGAGCATTTAGAGCTATCAGTGGCCTACCCTCAGGCGTTGCTGCCATCGATTCGTCATGCCGGTGCCATCTTCTTAGGTCGCCATACGCCTGAAGCTTTGGGTGATTATTGCGCAGGACCAAATCATGTATTGCCGACTTCGGGCACCGCGCGCTTTTCATCGCCATTAGGCGTCTACGATTTTCAAAAGCGCAGCAGCTTGATTGGTTGTTCGCCACAAGGCGCATCAACACTGGCTGCAGTAGCTTCGGTACTAGCGCGCGGCGAAGGCTTAACAGCGCATGCGCGTTCGGCTGAATATCGCCTGTTGCCTAAGGCTGACTAAAGCGCTTCAGGCCCAGACTTTTTAGGAGTGTCAAACGCGATGAGTCGTTTCTGGAGTGCGCGTGTGCGCGAGCTAGTGCCCTATGTACCGGGCGAGCAGCCAAAAATCAGCAACTTGGTCAAGCTCAACACCAATGAGCATCCATTCGGGCCTTCGCCAAAAGCCATCGCGGCGATGCATGCGGCTCTGAATGATGACCTGCGTCTGTACCCAGACCCCAACGCCGATGCATTGCGCCAAACCATCGCTGATTATTACGATCTGGCTGCTCAAGGTGGCGACAAGTCATGGGTATTTGTCGGTAACGGTTCCGATGAAGTATTGGCACACGCCTTTCACGGTCTGTTTCAGCACGATAAGCCGCTGCTTTTTCCCGACATCAGCTATAGCTTTTATCCGGTCTATGCCCAGCTTTACGACATCGCCTATGAGACTGTGCCGTTGAGCGACAGCTTCGCCATTAACCCTGCTGACTATTCGCGCCCCAATGGCGGCGTAATTTTCCCCAACCCAAATGCGCCCACGGGCTGTGTATTGAGCTTGGATGCGATTGAGCAAATCTTGCAGGCTAATCGCGATGTTGTGGTGTTGGTGGATGAGGCTTATATCGACTTTGGTGGCGAGTCTGCTGTGGCTTTAGTCGGCCGCTATGACAACTTATTAATCACGCAAACGCTGTCGAAGTCACGTGCGCTGGCGGGCCTGCGCGTGGGCTTGGCGATAGGCCAGCCACATTTAATCGATGCCTTAGAGCGCATCAAAAATAGCTTTAACTCTTATCCGCTTGGCCGTGTTGCACTGATCGGTGCGCAGGCGGCATTTGAGGACAAAGCGTACTTTGACTCGATGCAACAGATGGTCATCATGCAGCGCGATAGCCTTACGGCCAAGCTTGAGCGTTTGGGATTTGACGTGCTGCCATCGGGGGCGAATTTTGTATTCGCTCAGCACTCAAAGCATAGTGGTGCGGCCTTAGCGCAGGCTTTGCGTGAGCGTGCGGTGGTAGTGCGGCATTTCAATAAGCCGCGCATCGATAATTTCTTGCGTATAACCGTGGGCACGCCGGATCAGCATGCCGCTTTAATCGACGCGCTTAGCGAAATTTTAGCTTAAGCGCGGCGATATAAGGCTTTCGGTAGGGCGATCAAGAGCTACTTGGCTTTCGGCCGCTCTCCCATCGTCACCATTAATGACCTTTCTGCGTTGCCTCTGCGCACTACAATGGCCACTTTGGCATTGGGCTTATAACCACCAATTTGTCGAATGACTTGGTCGGCGTTAACCACATCTTTGTCTTCGATATTGATGATTTCATCGCCGGGCTTAAGGCCTGCGCGGTCTGCAGGGCCACCTTTCATCACGGCAGCGACCGTGACTTGGCTATCTTTATGGCGGCTAGGTGGGCCGTCGCGATGGCTTTGCCCGGCTATTTCAATGCCTAGCCAGCCGCGCACAACATGACCATGAGCGATGATTTCTTGCAACACTTGTTGGGCGATCGGTGCCGCAATAGCAAAGCCGATGCCCATGCTGCCACCAGAGCGAGAGTAGATGGCAGTATTAATACCCATCAAATTGCCTTGCACATCTATCAATGCTCCGCCGGAATTACCTGGGTTTATCGCGGCATCGGTCTGAATGAAGTCTTCATAAGTGTTGATGCCTAAACCGCTGCGACCGAGTGCTGAGATGATGCCTTGTGTCACGGTTTGGCCAACGCCAAACGGGTTTCCAATAGCTAAGGCGACATCGCCAACCGCACTAGGGGTTTGGCGGAAGGGCAGGGCAGGTAAATCGCTCAAGGCGATTTTCAGCACGGCAAGGTCGGTGTCAGGGTCGGTGCCAATGAGCTTGGCTTGGACTTCGCGGCCATCATGCGTGGCGACTAAGATTTCATCAGCGCCGGCCACGACATGCGCGTTGGTCAGTACATAGCCATCGTTAGAGACGATAACGCCGGATCCTAGGCTCGATGCTGAGCGCTCACGCGGCGCTGCTTGGCCATGAAAGCGTAGCCATTGCTCCAAAAAAGGGTCGATGTTTTGCTTCACGGTTTGCGTGGTGTAAATATTCACTACGGCGGGTGCGGCTTTAGCCACAGCTGGGGCGTAAGAGATAGGCCCACTCAGTGCTGGTAGATCAGGGCTTTCTGTTGCTTGCGGCAGATTCAAGGTAATCGGCGCGGGCGTTGGTGCTGATGAAAACGCATCAGGCCATTTTTTTTCAACACCAATATAGCCAACCACGCCGGCCAGTAAAATCCATGGAAGTGCAGTTGCTACGCGCATAATTTATCCTTCTCACTATTTAAGCAGGGCATTACAGTACGGGCTCGATGTCACAGCATCAAGCACATCAAGGAGGTTGCATGCGATTAAACGCACTAGTGGCGCGGCTCGATGACGAGTTAAGTGCAGATAAATTCAGCGATTATTGCCCCAATGGCTTACAGGTTCAGGGGCGCGATGAAGTACGCAAGATCGTCAGTGGTGTAACCGCAAGCGAGGCATTAATCGATGCCGCCATTGCCGCAAATGCAGATGCAATTTTGGTGCATCACGGCTATTTTTGGAAAGGCGAAGCGGCACAAGTGGTGGGTATGAAGCGCCGGCGCTTAGCAAAGCTGTTAGCGCATGACATCTCCTTGATCGCCTATCATTTGCCGTTAGATGCCCACCCCACACTTGGCAATAACGCACAGCTAGCAATGCGCTTAGGCTTGCTGCATGAGTGTTCACTATTTGATGATCCGCGCCAAGTTGGCGATGTGGGACGTCTAGAGACGCCTATGAGTGCTGAGGCTTTTGCTGAGCTTATGACGCATGTTTTACAGCGCAAGCCATTACATGTCGCCGGTGGTCCGGCACTAATTCAACGCGTGGCGTGGTGCACAGGTGGTGCTCAAGGGTTTATTGAGCAGGCTGCAAGTCATGGTGTTGATGCGTATATTAGTGGCGAAATTTCTGAGCCCACGGTGCATATTGCGCGTGAGTGCGGCCTGCATTATTTTGCCGCTGGCCATCACGCCACCGAGCGTTATGGCGTGCAGGCATTGGGCGAATGGTGTGCGGAGCACCTAGGCCTAGCGCACGAGTTTATTGACTGCGCTAGCCCGGCTTAATTTACTCTTTTTATGGTCTTAAGGTTGCAGTCGGCTGCGATGCCAAGCGCCATCACCCGATGGCAAATACAGCACACGATCATGCAGTCGGCTTGGGCGACCCTGCCAAAACTCCATACGATCAGCTACTAGCCGATAGCCGCCCCAGTGCGGTGGCCTAGGTACCTCAGTAGGATACTTCGCCCTCAGTTCACGTTCTCGCTCTAGCAGCTGCTCTGGGGCCTCCAGTGCTTGGCTTTGTGCTGAAACCCAAGCACCTATTTGGCTGCCATAAGGTCGTGAAGCAAAGTACGCATCGGAGTCGCCAGTGCGAAGCTTTTCAACTCGACCTTCAATGCGCACTTGGCGTTCAAGTTCGGGCCAAAAAAACGTGCTAGCTGCATAAGGATTTGCAGCCAATTGATGGCCTTTGCGGCTGTCGTAATTGGTATAGAAGTGCACGGCATCATCAGCAATGCCTTTTAGTAAAACGATACGCCCGGATGGTCGCGCATTTGAATCTACGGTAGCTAAGTGCATAGCTGTTGCATCTGGTACACCCGCTTTTAGCGCCTCATCGAGCCACTGTTGTAGCTGACCGTAAGGATCGATGTGGCACTGGTCTGGGCTTAGACCTTTGAGGCCATAGTCGAGTCGAATATCTGCTAAGTTCATGTGGGTTTTCCTACGAGATCTTGTATTAAATCTCTGGTTTCAGGGGCGTCAAAGAAGCGTGTGAAATGCTCTTTTAAGCGCCGTTCAATATAACCTGAGCCATTTAAGGCATTGACCATGGGTTCTCCAATAGCGACAACTTCACGCGCAATGTGGTCGCGCTCAATGCCCATGAGGCGTAGGAAGTGCATAGCCGGCATATCACCGGCATGAGCGAACCACGCCTGCACCAGTAGGCTGATTTGTTGCTTCATATAGTCTGTTTGGCGGATCTGATTCCAGTACAGTACAGCCAAATAACTCAGGCCCTGAATCTCTAAGTGACGTGTTGCTTGACCGAGTTGATAAGCTTCTAGGCGCGGCCACACTAGCTCAGCATATTGGGCGATGGCATCGTTGTTTAAGGCTTTATCGAGCAGCTGCTCACTGAATTTGGCGGTGACAGAAATATTGCGCGACAAATATGCTTTGATGGCTTGTTCGATAGTGTCATCTAGGCGGCCCATGCGGCCTAGCATGTCGCGGCCAGCCTTTACCAAAGAGCTAAAGCCGGGGACGCGACGAGCGATGGCGTTATCGGTAGTTAAATAATCGACGATGCTGTGGTAAACCACATCGGAGAGCACGCGTGTATAGACCGGGCTGCTAAGTGCACTGTGAATGAGCTCTTGGCGTAACGCTGGTCTTTCGACTAAACGCTGTACCATTAGGTCGTAAATTTGTTTATTAATGAGCTGCCGCATAGGTTGTTGCTGGTGGCTGGGGTTATTTAACCCAAGCTCCACCAACATGACAGCTTGCTCGCGCATTGTGTCGGTTGGCGAATAGCTTAAGATATTGCGCTCTATCCATGAGATAACTTGGCTTTCACTTAGCAAGTCTCTAGCGCTAATAGTTTCTAGTAAGTCGCAGTAAGCGTTGGCTTCGATGTCTAGGTGAGAGCGGAGTGCTTCACCTGTGAAGTCTTGTAGAAAAAATTGCAGCTGAGCGTTTAAAAGCGCCTCGGCAGGGTGGCTCATTCAGGTCTCCCGCTCGTGAGCAATTGCTCGCGAAATGATAATAACTAGCAGCCTGCAACATAGCGGGTTGAGGGCGCAAAATCCATGCGCACCTCGCAAAAGATAAGAGGATTTACACCATGATAAACGGCCTTCATCGAAGCGTTTTAGGCATGGTTGGACTGATACTCATGAGTTCGACAGTATGGGCCGATGGACCGCGCACACTTAGCAGCGCAGCGCCTAAGAAATTTGCTGACAGCAGTCTTGTATCACCAGCGGCTGCCGATGATATGGTAATGACCGCATTAACCTTGATGGGTACCCCCTATAAATGGGGCGGCACATCACCGGAAGAAGGCTTCGATTGCTCGGGGCTGGTACAGTATATCTATCGCGATGTTAGCGATGTGGTGCTACCGCGTACGGCAGCGCAAATGGCAAGCCTAGCGGGCCGCGATGTCACAGAAAAAGAGTTGGTCGTTGGCGACTTATTATTTTTTCGCTTAGGCAATAGCCGCGCGATTAATCATGTTGGTGTTTATATTGGCGACAATCGTTTCGTGCATGCGCCACGAACAGGTGCTGTGATTCGCATCGATCCGCTAAGCAATCGTTATTGGATGCGCTACTTTGATCGTGCCCGTCGCCTGTTTACTGACGACGGGCATTTTGTTGCGCGCTAAGAGTGTCTCAGCTGCAGTTGCTACTTAAGCGCGGAGCTTACTTCTCAACAAATGCGCGCTCAATGACGTAGTGCGCTTGTTGGCCATGACGCGACTCGGTGAAGCCGCGCGCTTCAAGCATCACAACTAAGTCTTTCAGCATGCTTGGGCTGCCGCACATCATCACACGATCGGTTTCGGCATTTAATGGTGGTAAACCGATATCGGTAAAGAGCTTGCCGGACTCAATGAGATCAGTCAGGCGGCCTTGGTTGCGAAACTCTTCGCGGGTAACCGTGGGGTAGTAAATTAATTTTTTGCGCGATTCGGCGCCGAAGAACTCATTGTCGTGCAGCTGCTCAGAAATGAAGTCGGCATAAGCCAGTTCGCTGACTTCACGCACGCCGTGGCAGAGCACGACATGGTCATAACGCTCATAAACCTCAGGGTCTTTGATGATGCTCATGAATGGTGCCAAGCCAGTACCGGTTGATAGCATATAGAGGGTTTTGCCGGGCAGCAGGTTATCCATAATTAGCGTGCCAGTAGGCTTGCGACTAACCATCAGAGTGTCGCCAGGCTGCAAATGCTGTAGGCGTGAGGTGAGTGGGCCATCGGCCACTTTAATGCTGAAAAACTCAAGATGTTCTTCGTAGTTGGCGCTGACAATCGAGTAGGCGCGCATCAGCGGTTTGCCTTCAGTCTCTAAGCCGATCATGACAAAGTGGCCGTTATGAAAGCGTAAGCCAGGATCACGCGTGGTGGTGAAGCTGAACAAAGTGTCATTCCAGTGATGAACACTTAGAACGGTTTCTTGGGCTACGTTAGACATGATCAAATCTCTTATCGGGGCTGAGGCGACGAGCGCGAATGTTAAAGTATCGCCGATTTAGTAGCCATTTTATGATGCAAATTTAATCAGTACTATCGGGTAATTCTGATTAAACCTATCAGAAACTCGAATGCTTCTAGTCATTGTGAGCGGGGTGCTAGCCATTCAGCAAGCTGCGGCCAAGCTTCAGCTGGTGTGTTGCTGCCAGCTAAAATGCCCATATGGCCGCCGGAAATAAGCGCTAGCGTGGTGTCATTGCTGCTGATTAGGTCGGGCAGTGGGCGCATGGCATCAGCCGTGACCATAGTGTCTTGCTTGCCAGCAAAGGCCAGCAACGAAGCCTTGATGTCGGCAAAGTCTATTTGCTGCTTACCGAGACGAATGCGGCCGTCAGCCAGATCATTATCGAGCCAAATACGAATCATCATGTCTTGGATGACGCCACCGGGGTAGGCCACCATGTCATCGAGAAAGGCACCATTGGTGGCATGATTGACGACAAATTCACGATCATCGAGGCGTGTGATTAGCTCCCAGTAGCCCAACAGGCTATTGGCTGGACTGAGCATTTTGAACGATAACGAATTAATCCAGCCTGGTGTGTGCAGTAATCGTGGGCTGAGATTGTGCACACGAAAGCCTGTGTGTTTGCGCACCCAAGCAGCTTGCTTGGCAAGGCGTTGATACATTTTGCCGAGTGCGCCGGAGGCGTGGCCGTTGATGGGTGTGCCGACTATCACCAAGTTGCGAATATTTGGATCTTTACTGAGTGCGGCATAGCCCAACGACAGTACGCCACCAATGCTCCAGCCGTGCAAGCTGAGTTCTTCAACTCCCGCATGACGACGAATATGGCTTAAGTAGTCGGGCATAAAGTCGGCAATATAGGTCTCTAAGTTGTAGTGCGTATGGCGCAGTGTCGGCCGACCCCAGTCAATCAAATATACTGAGAAGCCGTGTGCGAGCAGAAATTTGACCAAGCTGCGCTCAGGGAAGAAGTCATAGATATTCATGTTTACCGCCAGTGGCGGGACTAATACTACCGGCACGCGATGCCGTTTGGGATTCACCGCCAAAGTGCCTTCGCCGAGCGCAATTTCGGTGTCGGTAAGGGGCAGATAATGGCGCAGCTTCACCAAGCCATTGTCGTGCAAGACCTCATAAGGTGTTTGGCCTGATAAAGTCAGCTCACGAGTGCGTAGAAAGCGATCATTGGCATTGGTCAGTACGCGACTGCCTTCGCGACGCAACACGGCTGTACGCTTCGACAGCTTGTGGCGTTGCTGCTGTAGCGAATGGCTAAGGCGTTCGGGTAATGTTGGACGTGACATAAATGGCTCCTGAGCGGCGGACATAGTTCAGGTTAACGGCCTGAGTATTCGCAGCGCGTACATAATGTGCGAACTATAGCGACTATTCGGTCATTGACAGTGGCCTAAATGCCGTGAACGAATGGGTTTGGCGTCAACGCGGCATTGTGGCAAAGTCATCGCCTTCTTTTGTTCGCGGGATCTCTCTCATGTCATTCGCTCATCAACTCAATATTTTAAGCTCAGTACTGACGTCAACAGCTGCTGGATGGCGCGGTGGCGCGGGGCGTGCCTACTTTAAGCAGCCTGAACAACGCCCGGTATTATTTGATATTGAAAACTGCCCATATTGCCGAATGGTGCGTGAGGCGGCGACCGCTTTGCACTTAGATTTAGATATTCGTCCATGCCCGAAAAATGGCACGCGTTTTCGCGCACAGGCCATTGAAGTAGGTGGCAAGCTACAGTTTCCATTATTGCAAGATCCTAATACCGGCACTGTGCTCTACGAGTCGGGCGCGATCATCGACTATTTATTCCGCGCCTATGCTAATCGCCCAGCGCCAGCTAGTTATAAAAAAACGCCGCTACATACCGCAAGCAGCCTTTTGGCTAGCGCTACGCGCGCGACTGCGGGCATGCGCGTGAAGCCTTCGCGAGCACCCAAGAAGCCATTGGCGCTGTGGAGCTTTGAAATCAGCCCGTACTCTCGCCCCGTGCGCGAACTGCTCTGTGAGCTGGAAATTCCCTATAGCCTGCATAACTTAGGCAAAGAGCATTGGACCGAAATTGGCCCAGCTGTGCAGCGCCTGAAGCCCGGCCCTTATGTGCCAAAAGTTGGTGGCAAGCGTGAGGGGTTTATGCAGCAGCATGGCCGTGTACAGCTGCCATTTCTGCAAGATCCAAATACCGGTACCGAGCTTTTTGAGTCCGAAGCGATTTTGTCTTACTTAAAAGCAAACTACGCAATCTAAACATAAGGTTCGCTCATCATGACCAAGAAAAAAACGCCCGCGCACCCAGTAGTTGCTGCTCTATACGAGGCACATGTCTCACATTCGATGGCCTTACTCACAGGCGATGGCCTGCTAGAGCACCTGTCTGCCGAGCTAGATGCTGACTTAGCCAATGCCAAGAAGCTCAAGCTCACGCAAATGGTGAGCAAGGAGCAGATCCTTGCCACTGCACGCGCCTATGCCGTTGAGATGCCGATGTCGGGCGGCATTCCAGAGCTGGTAGGCGATATCGCTCGCGTTTTGCATGCACACCCTATTCACGATGACACCAAGCTCAGCGATATCGTTTCCGATAAGCAAGCGCGCGAGATCATAAACAAGGCCGTTGAACTGAATGAATTGCGCGACAAGCTTATTCACGCCGTCTTAGGCAACCCTTTGTTGGTGGAGATGTCGGCAGACCTGATTTCGCGCGGCATAAAAGGCTATTTGGCACAAGGTAATGCCGCAGCTAAAGGCATCCCCGGCGCTTCAGCATTAATGGGCTTGGGTAAATCGGTGCTGAGTAAAGCCTCGCCGGGCTTGGAGAAGTCATTAGATGATGGTTTGCAGGCCTATGTGCGTAAAAGCACGCAAGCAACGTTGCGCACCAGTGAGGAGTCGCTTAAGGCCAAGCTTAGTGACGAGACTGTGCGTCGTATTGCGCTTGATGTCTGGGCTGACATTAAGCATTGGCCAGCTAGCCGCTTCCGTGAATATGTGAGCGCAGCAAGCCTAGAAGAAATATTCGTCATTGGTTATGAATTTTGGCGCGGCGAGCTGCGTCACACGCCGTACTATGGAGTCTTATTGGAAGTGGCAATCGATAGTTTCTTCGATAAATATGAGGACGCCACGCTGCAGTTTTTGCTCGATGAAGTTGGCGTCACGCGCGAGATGATTTTCGCTGAACTTTCGCGCTTTGCACCACCGGCAATTGCGGCGTTACATAAGGCGAAATTGCTCGATGGCATTGTGCGCCGCCAATTACTGCCGTTTTATCAGTCTGGCCGCATTGAGGCGATACTGGCTGAGCAGGGAGCTTAAGCATGGTCTCCTTGAAAGATCAGCTAATGCAGGCAGGGCTAGCCAATGCCAAGCGTGCGCGCCAAGCCGATCATGCCAAGCGCCAAGCTGCTAAAGGTCGGCATGAGGAAGTGCCAGCGGCTGAGTTGGTAAAGCAGGCGCGGGCTGAGCAATTAGTGCGTGATCAAGCTGCTAATAAGGCGCAGCAAGATGCTCAAGCTGAGAAAGCTATTGTTGCGCAAATTCGACAGCTCATTGAGATGCATCAGATCGATCGCAGTGGCGGTGATCAGCCCTATCAGTTTGCCGACGGCAGCAAAGTACGCAAACTTTGGTTGCGTCCCGCTCAAATCGATCAACTGGCTCGTGGCCAGATTGCTATCGTGCGTATTGGTGCAGCGACATCAACCGAGTTTGCCTTAGTGCCTACGGCCATTGCGGAGAAAATTGCACAGCGCGATAGTGCCCCCGTGGTACTGAAGGTCGAGCGCCAGGCGCAGGCTGTGGCAGATGATGACCCCTATGCGGACTATGTAATTCCAGACGATTTGATGTGGTAAAACCTTTGAGTAAGCAGATATGAAGTGGATCATTCTCGCGATTTTTATCGCATCGGCAATTTTTGTGCAGCGTCGCGGCAAGGTGAAACATAAGTTTTCACGGCAGTTTTTCGATCACTCGACACTGATGGCACCGATCAACGTCATCATGTATTGGTGGTCAAAAGTGCCAACTACGCCGTATCTGTCGCAAGATCACTTTCCTGAAGTGGCGGTGCTTGCTGAGCATTGGGAAGAGATTCGTGATGAGGCTAAAGCCTTGGGCGAAAAGGGCCTAATAAAAGCATCTGCTGAATACAATGACGCCGGGTTTAATTCATTTTTCAAAGTTGGCTGGAAGCGCTTTTATTTGAAATGGTATGAAGATGGCCATCCATCTGCGGCAGAGCTATGCCCGAAAACTACTGCCTTGGTGCGCAGCCTAGATTCAGTAAAAGCCGCGATGTTTACTGAGCTACCACCCGGTAGTCGCCTGGTTCGCCATCGTGATCCGTTTGCCGGCTCATTGCGTTATCACTTAGGTCTGATTACACCCAACGATGATCGCTGCTTTATCGATGTCGATGGCGAACGTTATAGCTGGCGCGACGGCGAGGGCGTGATGTTCGATGAGACCTATATCCATTACGCCGAAAACATGACTGACGAGAACCGCATCATTTTGCTTTGCGATATTGAGCGGCCGATGACGCGGCGTTGGGCGCAGGCCTTTAACCATTGGTTTGCTCGCACCGTGATGACCGCGGCCAGCTCGCCCAATACAGACAGCGATAAAACCGGCGGCATCAACAAGGCATTTAGCTATTTATACTTGGTGCGCTTGCGTGCAAAAGCCTTGAAAAAGACTAATCGCACGCTGTATTACGTGCTGAAGTGGTTAATTCTTGGTGGTTTGTTGGCATGGATATTTATTTTTTAAGCGCTATGGCTTATCCGTTAGCCGATGGCCCGCACAGTGCGGGCCTTGCCTAGATTAGGAGCCTGCCCATGACATTCTCCAGCCAGCTGCATGCTTGGGAGCGTAGTGGCGACTATCGAGAGCTTAAAGGTCAGCGCCACTTTGTTCACATCGCCGGCACGGGTCCTGCTTTGCTGCTACTGCATGGCTTTCCCTCTGCTAGCGTTGACTGGGCGCCGCTATGGCCACAGCTGACAGCACATTTTCGCTGCTACACCTTTGACTTTCTCGGCTTTGGCCTCAGCGCCAAACCTAAGCAACACCATTACAGTATTTTCGATCAAGCAGATCGCGTAGAGGCGCTACTGCGTGCCGAAGGCGTTGAGCACTATCATATCCTTGCTCATGACATTGGTGACACGGTGGCGCAAGAGCTATTGGCGCGTCAGCTCGATGGCAGCGGTCATGGTCAAATAGGCAGAGTTTGTCTACTTAATGGCGGGCTATTTCCGGAAACGCATCGCGCGCTACTCACACAAAAGCTCTTGGCGAGTTCACTTGGCTTCTTAGTCGCACGTCTGATGCGCCGCGAAGTGTTTATTGGGCGTTTGCAGGCGGCTTGCTGCCATCAGCTACCTGGTGAGGCTGTAAGCGATATGTGGGCATTGCTGAGGCACAATGATGGGCATTTGCGCATGCCACAGCTTATTGGCTATATGGCCGAGCGGCAGCAGCAGCGAGCGCGCTGGGTAGGTGCATTGCAACATACGGCGAGCCCATTGAGGGTAGTGGTAGGTGCTGACGATCCTATTTCAGGTGAGCATATGGTTGCACGTTACCGAGAGCTGATTACTCAGCCCGATACGCATGTCCTGTCTGGCCTGGGCCATTACCCGCAAGTCGAGCGACCTGAGCAAGTGTGGGAGGCAATTTTTCCTTTTTTAATCGGCTAGACGATTTTCATGAGTGCTCAATGGTGCCAATGGCAGCAATGAGCAGATGAGAGGTAGTGTTGTTTAGCCATCTCGAGAGTAAAGTAAATTGATCCGACTAGAGTTGGGTTGAAGTGCCTCGGAGAGATGACTATGTCGCACAATGCCTTTGCTGAGCTAATTCAAGAGTGGGAAGCTCGGCAGTTATTGCACAGACAAAAAGTGCCTTTACAGGTCAGTGTATTTGATACTGATCTCGTTAAAATTCAGGCGCTTGCAGCTGTTTATAGCATTAGTGAGCAAGAAATTATTGCGAGCGTCTTGCACCACGGCTTGTTTGAGCTAGAAACACGCATGCCTTACCAAAAAGGCACACGAGTGATTCGTGTCGAAGAGGGTGAGGAGATCTTCGAGGACATAGGCATGATGCCGCGCTATATCGCGAAAATTCACGAGCTTACGCGCGGCCATTGAGCATCTATTCTATTAGGCAGATGGCTTGTAATGCTCGCTTATGACTTTAACTAAAAAGCCGCTAAATAAGCGGCTTTTTAGTATCGAGCGTTGTCGGGTTAAGCCTTCTTAAATTGGAAGTGTCGGAAGTTTGGCTTACGCATGCGCATCCAGTATTTCCAAGTGAAGCCAGGCCAGATAGTGAAGTTCTTGCCGTCTTCATCGATATACCAGCTTTTGCAGCCACCCTCGCTCCAGACCATTTTCTGTAGCTCGGCTTGGATGCGCTCATTGTAAGCGTCTTGAACCTCAGGCTTGACCGATATTTCAGCAGCACCACGTTTGTCCATCTCATCTAAACAGCTGATGGCATAGCGAATTTGCTGCTCGATCATGAAAATAATCGAGTTATGGCCGAGAGCAGTGTTGGGGCCAAGCAACATGAATAGGTTTGGTAAATCTTTTAGTGTTGTACCTAAGTAAGCACTTAGGCCACCTTCTTTGGAGCGCGTTTCAGTACCATCGCGGCCATATAAGTGTAGTGGGCCCAACGGGTCTTTAACATCAAAGCCGGTGCCGCAAATGATGGCATCAACTTGATGCTCTTGGCCATTGGAGTCGATGATGCTGTTAGCGCGAACCTCTTTAACGCCTGCGGCAATAACATTGACGTTATCGCGAGCCAAGGCTGGGTAGTAGTTATTAGAAAACAACACACGCTTACAGCCAATGGTGTAGTTGGGTGTTAATTTTTCGCGCAATGCGGGGTCTTTGATTTGCTTCTTCAAGTGCCAGCGAGCTAGTTTCTCAATCGCTACCATGAGTTTCGGGTGCACAAAGCCTAAAGCAAATGCTTCGGCCTGCCAGTAAATGCCAGCACGTACCAAGTTTTGTGATGCTGGTAAGAAGTTAAAGAGTTTTTTCACTCCGGCATTAATGACGCCATCTGGCTTTGGTACAAGCCAAGGTGGTGTGCGTTGGAAGAGGACTAGCTCATCTACTTTTGGTGCGATTTGCGGCACAAACTGGATGGCACTAGCGCCGGTGCCAATCACTGCAACGCGCTTGCCCGTAAGATCGTAGTCATGATTCCAGCGCGCAGAGTGGAACATCGTGCCTCTGAATTTATCGAGGCCTTTTACGTTTGGCAGTGCAGGACGGCTTAAACCACCGATACCTGATATCACCACGCGAGCGGTATATTCTTTGCCATCGCCTGTTTTGAGTTTCCAGTGTTTGTCTGCGTCGCTCCAGCGCGCCTCAACCAGTTCACTATTGCCGCGAAAGTGAGGGTATAGATCATATTTTTTCGCACACTTTTTCATGTAGGCCAAGATTTCGGCTTGGCCGGAGTAGAAGCGTGACCAATCAGGATTTTGCTCGAATGAATACGAATACATATGCGATGGCACATCGCAAGCTGCACCTGGGTAGTTGTTATCAAGCCAAGTGCCGCCAAAGTCTGTGGATTTTTCTAATATGAGGAAGTCGTGGCGTCCGGATTTTTTCAGAAAAATGCCCATGCCTAGGCCTGAAAATCCGCTGCCAACAACAATAATGTCGTGATGTGGAGTGGTCATAAAGTAGTTCTTCCGATGTATAATCAAACAATTGTTAGGTTATCATGCAGTGATAGAATGTCACGCACTTTGTCTTTGTCGGTTTGACAGTGTCGATGAGCTTGGCTAGCGTGCTCAAACTTTAGTATGAACGAGATCCTTATGTCCGCCAAATCAACAAAAAACTCCAAGCCCGCTGTTGTTTCTGTTAATGGCAAGGCGCGCTATCACGAACCAGCGCCAACAGGAGTTGACCTAGAGTCATTTCGCCAAGTAGTGATTAGTCGACGCTCGGTGCGCAAATTCACCAATAAGCCGATTCCACAGGCGGTCATGGATGATTGTTTGGATATGGCGCTGCTAGCACCTTGTTCATCAGGCCTGCAGCCGTGGGAATTTTTCATCGTACGTTCGGCCGATAAGAAGGCCAAGTTAGTCAAAGCCTGTATGAGTCAACTAGCCGCTAAAACTGCAGCGGAGTTGATTGTTTGTGTTGCACGTACCGACAGAATTGATGAGTTTTCACGAAAAATGCTGCGTGAGTGGCCAATGCCTGATGTGCCGAAATTAGTGCAGCGCTATTACCAGCTTATTCCTTATAACTACGCGCCAGGCCCGCTCAACAGCTTTGCCATGGTGAAGAAGGCGGCATTTTCGGTTGGTGGTTTGGTGGCGGCAGTGCCGCGCGGACCCTATACCAAGTCAGAAGTTGAATTGTGGGCAGCTAAAAGCACGGCCTTGGCCTGTGAAAACCTTGTGCTTGCGTTTCGGGCTCATGGTTACGACACGTGCATGATGGAAGGTTTTGATGAGGTGCGTGTGCGTAAGCTACTGAATCTAGGCGACGCATCATTCCCAATTATGGTCGTGGGTGCTGGTGAGCGTGCTGAGGATGGTGTGTTTTGGCCGCAGCTACGCTTTGAGCGAGAGTTATTTGTGCACGAGGTATGAGGGCTTAGCTACGCCCCATAGATTGAGCAAGCCAACTGCTTATTCGTGAAGTAATAGATATAAAAAAGCCCGGCATAAGCCGGGCTTTTTTATGCATCACAACAGCTAATTAAGTCAGCTGAGCGATGTCAATTTTACCGGCTTGCTCGGTGTACTCTTCCATCTTGTCGAAGTTCAGGTATTGGTAAATTTCGCCTGACATCGATTCGATTTGCTTAGCGTAGTCCATGTACTCGGCTACGGTAGGCAGTTTGCCCATCACCGCGGCAACAGATGCTAGCTCAGCCGAGGCCAAGTAAACATCGGCACCTTGGCCTAAGCGGTTAGGGAAGTTACGTGTCGATGTCGACACACAAGTGCTGTTAGGTGCCACGCGAGCTTGGTTGCCCATGCACAGCGAGCAGCCAGGCATTTCAGTACGTGCACCGGCACGGCCATAGATGTTGTAGTAGCCTTCTTCCATGAGCTGATGCTGATCCATCTTGGTCGGCGGAGCGATCCACAGTTTCGTGCTCAGTGAGCCACCAGGGACTTTTTCCAGCAGCTTGCCAGCGGCGCGGAAGTGTCCGATGTTGGTCATGCACGAGCCGATGAAAACTTCATCGATTTTCGCGCCGGCAACATCGGATAGCAACTTGGCGTCATCTGGGTCGTTCGGGCAGCAGAGCACAGGCTCTTTTACATCGGCCAGATCGATTTCAATGATCTCAGCATACTCAGCGTCTTTGTCAGCGCGTAGCAGGCTTGGGTTAGCTAGCCATTTTTCCATATTGCCAATACGGCGCGCGATGGTGCGAGCGTCGCCATAGCCATTGGAAATCATCCATTTCAACATGGTGATGTTGGAGGTCAGATACTCTTTCACACTGGCCTCAGACAGCGTGATGGTGCAGCCCGCAGCTGAGCGCTCAGCGGAGGCATCAGAAAGTTCAAAGGCTTGTTCAGCGGTTAAGTGCTCAAGACCTTCGATTTCCAGGATGCGGCCGTTAAAGGCGTTGATTTTGCCTTTCTTCTCAACGGTGAGCAGACCCTTTTGGATGCCGTAATAAGGAATCGCATGCACCAAATCACGCAAGGTGATACCAGGCTGCATTTTGCCTTTGAAGCGCACTAAGATTGACTCAGGCATGTCCAATGGCATCACGCCAGTAGCGGCGGCGAAGGCCACCAAGCCGGAGCCGGCTGGGAAGGAAATACCCAGTGGGAAACGTGTGTGCGAATCGCCGCCAGTACCGACGGTGTCAGGTAGCAACATGCGATTCAGCCACGAGTGGATGATGCCGTCGCCTGGGCGCAGCGAGACGCCGCCACGGTTCATGATGAAGTCTGGCAGTGTGTGGTGCGTGCCAACGTCGACTGGTTTTGGATAGGCGGCGGTGTGGCAAAACGATTGCATAACCAAGTCGGCCGAGAAGCCCAAGCAAGCCAAGTCTTTCAGCTCATCACGGGTCATTGGGCCAGTAGTATCTTGCGAGCCCACGGTGGTCATTTTCGGTTCGCAGTAGGTGCCGGGGCGAACGCCTAAGCCTTCTGGCAGGTTGCAAGCGCGACCGACCATTTTCTGTGCCAACGTGAAGCCTTTTTTGGTGTCTGTTGGTAAGTGTGGCTGACGGAATAGCGTTGATGCAGTAAGGCCTAGTGCTTCACGAGCTCGGTTGGTCAAGCCACGGCCAATGATCAGGTTAATACGGCCACCGGCACGTACTTCATCTAGCAATACTTGTGATTTCAGCTCGAAGTTTACAATGACGTCATCGGTGCCGTGCTTGCAAATTTTGCCTTCGAATGGATAGATGTCGATGACATCACCCATATTGAGAGCGTCTACGTCGCACTCAAATGGCAGCGCGCCAGCATCTTCCATGGTGTTGAAGAAGATAGGAGCGATTTTGTTGCCAATACAAACGCCGCCATCACGCTTGTTTGGAATATATGGTAGGTCATCGCCTGTGAGCCAAAGTACCGAGTTGGTCGCTGACTTACGGCTGGAGCCGGTACCGACTACGTCGCCAACATAGGCAACCATATGACCTTTAGCTTTCAATGCTTCGATTTGTTTGATCGAGCCAACTTCACCGGGCTTGTCAGGAGTAATGCCATCGCGAGCATTCTTCAGCATGGCGTTGGCGTGTAGTGGAATATCTGGGCGGCTCCACGCATCTTGCGCGGGCGACAGGTCATCGGTGTTGGTTTCGCCGGTCACTTTGAATACGGTGACGGTAATTTTTTGCGCAACATCTGGGCGACTGGTGAACCATTCGCCATCGGCCCATGACTGCATGATGCCTTTGGCGTGCTCGTTACCAGCTTTAGCTTTCTCTTCAACATCATGGAAAGCGTCGAACACTAGCAGGGTCTTTTTCAACGCAATGGCGGCTTCGGCTGCTAGATTTGCATCGTCTAGTAAGGCAACCAGGGGCGCTACGTTATAGCCACCGAGCATTGTGCCGAGCAGATACACAGCACGTTGCTTGTTAATAAGGGCTGAATCAGCTTTGCCAGTAGCGAGAGCGGCTAAGAAACCAGCTTTCACATAGGCCGCGGGGTCAACGCCTGGTGGAACACGGTTTTCTAATAAGTCGACTAAAAAGTCTTCTTCGCCTTTGGGTGGGTTCTTTAAAAGCTCCACCAAGGCGGCGACTTGTGCTTCATCAAGTGGTTTTGGGGGTACGCCGAGGGCGGCGCGTTCGGCAACATGCTGACGATAGGCTTCGAGCACAGTGGAGTCCTCTGGAGGGGGGCGGTAAAAGCTAAACCACCACGATAATCGGCCCACTGAGGCCAATGCACACGATGGTTTAGTGTGAATTCGGTTGAAAATTATAATCTATAGGCGCACGAAAAGTAAGGTCGGCACTCGTCCAATCGTCTGAGGCCAGCTTGCAGTCTATGCGCAATTTTTCTAGCAAGTCTTATTTAAATCCATAACGCTCATCGAGCATGCCCTTATCAAGCGGGTCCTTTGTGGCGTAGTCGCGTGGCGGCTCATAGTACGAAAAATCACCCGACTCTATGCCCGCATAGGGGTTTGGCGCTTGTGGCTCTGGTGCAGGTCCTGATAGGCCAACAAACTGGTTGGCGGGGTTGTCTTCACGAGCGCGTTTAGGGTCGTTGCAAAGTACTTGCGCACCAGTGCGCAGATGCTCATGAACTTCGCGATAGCGCTGCGACATCTCGTTCACTAGCTGGGCTGAGTGTTCGAAGTGGCTGCGTACATCGTTTTGATAGTTTTCGTGGCGATTTTGCAGGTCGGTGAGTAAGGCCTCTAGCTCATGACTGCGATGATCGGAGGTCCGACGTTTCATATAATAAGCGCCAATTGCAACGCCAATGAAAAAGAATACTGTGCTCCACAACGCCGTCATCTGAACTCTCCCTATCGACTTAATGCCGAGCTACCACCTAAGCGCGTATTATTCATCGGAATAACAGCGTTGGCGATCAATGTGTGTATCTATACCATTCTCGCCGCTACTTGCGAAAGATCTACGTTGAGGACTTCGGCATGGCCGGTAACGAAAACTCCCCCTTTAAGTACGCGGTCGGTGATCATCGGCTGACACTATCTGGCCCAATGGGCTCGTTACAGGCCATTTTATCTGTGCCGCCGCATGCGCGAGCTAAGTCTTTAGCCGTACTTTGCCATCCACATCCGCTATTTGGTGGCAGCATGGAGAATAAAGTTATTTTCACTGTGCATAGAGCATGTCGCGATGCGCGTATAGCAAGTATTAGGTTCAACTTTCGTGGTGTGGGCGAAAGCGCCGGAGTGTTCGATCACGGGGCGGGCGAGCAGCATGATGTGCTGGCTGTGCTAGCTTGGGCGCAGGCAACATTAGGCGTCGATGAGCTCACGCTTATTGGTTTTTCTTTCGGCGCTTTTGTGGCTGCAACCGTTTGGGATAAGGCGACGCAAGCCTCTTTGCAAGGTCGCTCGTTGATGCTGATCGCACCGCCGGTGACGCGCTTCCCGATGGCTGGCTTCCAGTTGCCGGCCGGTGCGCGAGTGATTTATGGCAATGAGGATGAGGTTGTCGACCCGCAGGCCATTAGCGATTGGCTAGGTACGCAGAAGGCTGAGATAGAGGAGCATGTGATGTTGGGCGCCAGTCATTTTTTCCATGGTCGCTTGACCGATTTACGCGATTGGGTTCGCGATGGCATTGAAGCAAGAGAGGGTCGTAATGGCTGAGCATCTAGGTGGGCATTTAGGGCCATTACCACGCTATGAGCTACTCATTGCGCAGGAAGGCTATGCTGCTGACCCTGCGCAACGAGATGCGGTTGCGGGCTTGCAGCAAGTCTTTGATGAGCTTCTTGCGCGCTTTGAGCGTGCTCAGCGCGTGCGAGGCCCTGCACGAATACGAGAAATTAGGCGTCAAAAATTGCCAGCTCAAGGTCTGTATTTATGGGGCGGGGTGGGGCGAGGTAAGACTTGGCTGATGGATCTGTTTTTTGAGTCAGTGCCATTTCGTCGTAAATTACGCGTGCATTTTCATCGATTTATGCAGCGGGTTCATCTGCAGCTGAAAGAGCTGCAAGGTACCAAAGACCCACTCACTCATGTTGCTAACACCTTGCATGACGAAGCTGTTGTTATTTGCTTCGATGAGTTTTTTGTAACCGATATTGCTGATGCGATGATCTTGGGTGGTCTGTTCGAGCGTTTGTTTGCGCGCGGCGTGACTCTTGTAGCGACATCAAACATCGTGCCTGAACGTTTGTATGAAAACGGCTTGCAGCGCCAGCGCTTTCTTCCTGCTATTGCGCTAGTGCAGGAGCATTGTCGGGTGCTTAATGTTGATGCTGGCATTGACTATCGGCTACGCGTGTTAACGCAGGCGGCGCTGTACTACACGCCAGTGAATGAATTGGCAGCGCAAGCTTTACAGTCGAGATTTAAGGAGCTAACGCTTGGGCAGAGTGTGCAAACTTCGCCTATTGAAATTAATGATCGGACGCTGAGCGTGCTTGGTCGTAGCGATGATGTGCTCTGGGTAAGCTTTGAAGAGCTTTGTGAGCAGCCTAGAAGTGCTCATGATTATATTGAATTGGCGCGTGTGTATCATTCAGTAGTGCTTGCTGGTATTCCTGCGTTGGGTGCCGATAACGACGATGCCGCAAGACGCTTTATTAACTTGATTGATGAGTTTTACGATCGCTGCGTTAACTTGGTGGCATCTGCTGAGCAGCCAATTTTATCGCTATATGCTGGCGGGCGACTGAGCTTTGAGATTGAGCGTACGCAAAGTCGATTGCAAGAAATGCAATCTGGCGACTATTTAATGCGTCCACATCGCCCTTAGCTCTATGGCGTGTAGTAAAAACAGACCGGCTTTGTGGCGGCTAGGTGCTGTAAGCGAACGTTATTGCTCGCGCATTGATCTATTTTGCGTGGCAGTGCTCAGGATAGCGAAAAAATCTTCAAGCAGTCATTGCCAATGGCCTCGTCCTTGAGTAACATTCGCGACCTCATTGCGGTGACAACATTTTTGGGTTGCCGCACAACTCGATTTTTGAAGGCAAGTTGACATGAAGACTATCAGTGCCAAGCCTGAGACCGTAAAGCGTGACTGGTTTGTGGTTGACGCAAACGGTAAAACGCTGGGTCGTCTAGCTTCCGCTATTGCCGTGCGTCTGCGCGGTAAGCACAAGCCAGAATTTACTCCGCACGTCGACACTGGCGATTATATTGTTGTCGTGAATGCTAGCAAAATTGCTGTCACTGGCAATAAAGTGCAGGACAAAATGTACTGGCACCACACAGGCTTTCCTGGTGGTATCAAAGGTGTGAACTTTGAGAAGCTGGTGGCTCATCGCCCTGAAGCTCCTCTGGAAATCGCCGTTAAAGGCATGCTGCCAAAAGGCCCACTGGGTCGTGATATGCTGGCTAAGTTGAAAGTGTATGGTGGTGCTGAGCATCCCCATTCTGCCCAACAGCCGCAAGAACTGAATATCTGAGCGCCTAAGCTATGACAATGAATTACGGTACTGGCCGTCGCAAAACTGCGACAGCACGCGTGTTTATCACTCCGGGCAAAGGCGACATCGTCGTTAATGACCGCCCGTTGGATACTTACTTTGGTCGTGAAACTGCTCGTATGGTGGTGCGTCAGCCACTAGAGTTGGTTGAGCTGCTGACTCAATTCGACATCAAAGTCACCGTTGCTGGTGGTGGTATCGGTGGCCAAGCCGGTGCAATTCGTCATGGCATTACACGTGCCTTGGTTGAGTACAACGAAGAGTTGAAATCGCCACTGCGTAAAGCAGGCTTTGTAACGCGTGATGCGCGTGAAGTTGAGCGTAAGAAGCTTGGTCTGCGTAAAGCGCGTAAGCGTCCTCAGTACTCGAAGCGTTAATCTGCTCGGCGCTAGTCGCCGAAGCCGATACAAAAAGCCCGCACGGTTTACCGGCGGGCTTTTTGCATTTGGTCTATTTTTCTGAGTAATGAGCGGAAACTCTGTGTGGATATGGGCTTCTTTACCTTGTCAGTTCCGAGCTATTTCATTACCATGTGTGGGCTTTTTCAAGCTCCGCCAGGTACCAGCGCGTGCCTCTAAATGGCGGCCTTAAGCTGATTCGGAGAGTGCGTCTAATGAGTACTGACGGCGTAAATGTTGATCGCCGCCGCCTGCTGATTGGTGCCACAGCT
>JBFJJU010000026.1:0-28499 GCA_041612115.1 Perlucidibaca sp. | reverse complement strand
GGATGATTGCCAAGGCCAGCACCGACGCCACTAACAACGGCAGCATCAAATACCCGCCAGATTTCATCATCTCAAACACAGGCTCATCTCCTCATCGCGAATAGCCGCTACTCTAAGGGATGGCGGCCAGTGCGCCAAGCATTTAGGGCGGCATTTCGGATGACTGAGGCGAAAGCATCTACGGTTTTGCTCGCCAATAGTGCCTTTCGCGCAATCGCCAGTGCTGCACCTGCGGCCATTGCCCTACCTGAAGAAACTCATAGCGCAGCATTCCGCTGTCATCGCTTCGATACAGCGAAATGCCTCTGGCCGCAATGCGTTGCTGCACAGTAGGGTGCGGATGATGAAAGCGATTGCGATAACCAATGGTGGCAATGACCTCGCGCGGCGCAACTGCATCTAGCCAGCTCTCGGTGCTAGATGTTTTGCTGCCATGATGGCCAAGCAAGAGTAAATCCGCGCGAAGATCGGGCTGCAGAGCTAATAGTGTTAACTCACCCTGCGCCTCTAAGTCGGCCGGAATCAGCACAGTGAAGCCCTGCGCCCGAATGCGCAACACACAAGAGCGCTCGTTATCGCGTTTGAGCAAAAACGTCGGATCTGGCCAAAGAAACTCGAATTCGACACCATCCCATTGCCAACGCTGACCACTGTGGCAGCTTTGCTGAGATGGGCGTTCAGCTAAGGGCCATTGCGCCAAATGCGATGGCCATTCGCCCCACACATTCGCCACCGGCAGCGCACGCAAAATAGCTCCGCCACCGCCGGTATGGTCATTATCATCGTGGCTAAACACGAGAGCGTCGAGCGAGCGCACCTGAGCCCAACGTAAATACGGCAGAATAATGCGCTGGCCAGCACCGGCGTCATCGCTAAAGGCCGCACCGGTGTCAAATAGCAGCTGATGCTTCGCCGTTTCCGCATGCACCGATAAGCCTTGGCCGACATCAATAATGCTCAGCCGCAGCTGCCCTTCGCTCAAAGTCGGTTGCGGCCAACACAGTGCCAATAGCGGCAGCCATGCCAGCTGCCGCCCAGGCAGTGCACGCGGCATCAGCAATAACGCAATGCTTAGACCCAACGCCCACACCGTTGCGCCAGGTAAATGCCAATCGATAGCCGCTCCTGGCAGCGCTGCAGCCCATTTCAGTAGCTCATCGAGCGTAGCCATGCTGCTAATGGCCAGAGCCCATAACGCATGCCCCAGTGGCTCGGAGACGCTATGCGCCAACAAGCCTGCCATTGCTACTGGCACCACCGTAAACGTCACCCACGGGATGGCGATGATATTGATCGGCAAACTCAGCCACGCCAAGCGAGAAAATAGCGCCAAGGTCAGCGGCAATAAGCCCCACGTCGCCAGCCATTGCGCCCGAAAGCCCGCGCGCCAGCTCACTTCCTCCCCAGGCGCCATGCCACCTGCCATGAGCAAGGCAACCGCAGCAAACGACAGCCACAAACCAGCCGAATGAATCGCTAAAGGATCGAGCAGCAACACCGCCGCTAGAGCCAAGAGCAGGCTTTGTGTAGCCCGCATTTCTCCCGGCAGACAACGCAGCCACACGATCATACCTAGCATCAATAACGTGCGCTGCGTTGGCACCTCCATGCCTGCCAACGCGCCATAGCCACACGCTGCCATCCAGCCGATAACTCCCGACACACGCACAGCGGGCTGCCACAACGCCAGCTTCGGCGCACGCAACCAGCAGCGACGAACAAACCAGGCCACTAGCCACGCAACCATGGTGATGTGCACACCTGAAATTGCCACCAAATGCGTGATGCCAGTGCGGGCGTATCTGTCCCAAGCCTCGATGGACATGCCCGCACGATCGCCGGTGAGTAGCGCCAGCACCGTTCCGGCAGCATCGGGCTGCTCAGGAAAACTCGCTAGCAAGTGTCGGCGAATACGCCAACGTAGACCGTCGAGCGTAGCCTCGGCGATGGCAACGCGCTCCCCTGTGCTAGCCCAGCCAGTGCCGCTAATATCGCTCTGATGCCACCAGAGCTCGCCATCAAAGCCGCCTGGATTCACTACGCCATTGGGGCGTTTCAAACGTAGCTGAAAGCGCCACAACTCATCAGGCTTTAATACCGTATCGCCGCGCCAGCTCAGCTGCCATTTAACGCCGCGCTGCCAACATGACTCGGCGCCAGAGCTAGGCTGAAAGACAAAGCGCTCGCCAACTGGCTGCGCTGGTCGTGGCAAACCAATAATTCGACCCGTTACACTCAGGCGCTCGCCTTCGCACGCCGCTGGCAATTGCTGTGTCATTGCCTGTGTTGCAATAAACACAGACCAGAGCATGCCCAGACTTAAACCGATGGCGGAACATGCCGGCCAACTAAAGGAAAACACCTTAAGTGTGGATTTTTGAAGCAGAGTTTGAGCAAGGAAAAGACTGCCCAACATCACGGCGCAATAGGCCAAGCAAACCGCCAGTGATGGCAGTTGCTCCCAGAGGCGCAACAAAAACACGCCTGAAACAAAACCAAATAATAGCGAAGACACGTAGTTGCTCCTCTGGCATCCATTCCAGTTGAATCAACTCTCAGTGTAGACTACGGCCTGCCCTCTTTCTGGGCAGAACATGGAAGACCTCATGGCTAAGGCTTTTATTCGTCGCTACCTTCCCACTCCGGAGCAGATCCGCGAGATGAAGGGCCTCGGTTTTTTACGCAACCGCCTAAGCGACCCTAGTCTCTGGCACTTAAATCGCCGCTCAGCTTCTTGGGCGATGTTTTGGGGCCTATTCTGCGCCTTCTTACCCATACCCTTTCAAATGCTGCCGGCCACCGCCATCGCAATAGTCTTTCGCATCAACTTACCGCTGATTATTTTATTGGTATGGATAACTAATCCTCTGACCTTATTGCCGTTCATGTATAGCGGCTACTGGCTCGGCAGTCAGATACTTGATGTGCCAATGCTTACCTGGCATCAGCTAGAGCATTTGGCTACCCGCGCATTGCATATGTCAGATGCGCCCGTAGACGCTTTTGAGGTAGGTCTACTGCAGCAGCTCAAACCATTTTTTCTTGGTTCGATCGTCTTAGGTTTGATCTTGGGCACGCTAGGCTATATCGCTATGCGCTACTTCTGGCGTTGGCATGTGGTTACAGCTTGGCGTAAGCGACTAAAAGCCCGACTCGCGCAAAAATCTAATGATATTTCGGCACAGTAAGGCACTGCACTATTGGGCCTGATCAAGCTCGACTAAGCAACCGCTGCTCATGCTCAAACGTCGATGTGCCAACGATGCCAAACGCTCTTCGTGAGTCACAATAATAAAGCTAATCCCCAAGGTTTCATTTAGCTCAACGATGAGCTGATGAATCGATTCGGCAGTATCACGATCGAGATTACCAGTAGGCTCATCCGCCAATACCAACGCAGGGTCGCAGACCAGTGCACGCGCCAATGCCACACGCTGACGCTCGCCACCAGACAGCTCCGATGGCTTGTGCTCAACACGCTCCGATAGCCCTACACGCGCCAATAACTCATGGGCTTTTTTGCGCGCTAATGCAGGGCTCATGCCGCCGATAACTGCTGGCAGGCTAACGTTTTCCAATGCCGTAAACTCCGGCAAAAGATGATGCAGCTGATAGACAAAGCCGATGTGCTGATTACGCAATTTACTGCGCTGAGCCTCACTCATACTGGCAAGATCATTGCCCATGAGCTCAACGCGACCGCTGCTTGGCAACTCTAGGCCTCCGAGCAAATGTAGCAAGGTGGTTTTACCTGAACCTGAACGGCCGACAATGGCCACACGCTCACCGCGCATGACCTGAAAGCTGACATCCTTCAAGACCGTAATAGCTTGCGGCCCTTCAGAAAATTGCTGACCCAAAGCATGGGTAGCTAGAACGATCTCACTCATGGCGTAACGCCTCCGCTGGTTGGATGCGTCCAGCTTGGCGCGCCGGATAAATCGTCGCCAAGAAGCTCAAAATAAATGCCGTGAGGCCGACCCAGGTGACATCAAACCAATCGAGTTGCGTGGGCAGATAATTGACAAAATAGGCATCGAATAAACGCACATTCATCAGACGCTCATAGCCAGCAGCGATGTCGCTTACTGTGAGTGATAGCAATACACCCAAGCCCACACCGGCGATGGTTCCGCCTAATCCAACTGCCGTGCCCTGCACTAAGAAAATGCGCTGAATCATGCCCGGCGTGGCACCTAAGGTGCGCAAAATAGCGATGTCTGATTTCTTGTCATTGACCACCATGACTAGGCTGGACACGATATTGAACGCCGCCACCGCTACAATCAGCAGCAGCAGCAAAGACATCATTGCCTTTTCCATCTTGATGGCGTTAAACAAGCTGCCCTGAGTTTGAGTCCAATCGCTGGCATAAAAATACGGCGGCAGTGTGGCCAGTAAACGTTCATTAGTGGCACGCACGGCAAACAGGTCATCGACCTTTAAACGCACACCCTGCACGCGGTCGCCAATACGTAATAGTCGACCAGCATCGGCGTAATGCACGTAAGCCAATAGCGCGTCGACTTCAGCGCCAACCTTAAATACACCGACCACATTAAAGCGCTTAAAACGAGGAATGACGCCGGCAGCACTCAAGGTAGCTTCGGGTAAAACCAGTGTCACCGAGTCGCCCATGCGCACGCCAAGCACGTCGGCGAGCTGTTGGCCTAGCACGATGCCGTAGCTACCATCGGTGAGGTCGCTCATCTGCCCTTGCGTCATGAAGTCCGGCAAGATCGACACCTTGGCTTCAAATTCGGGCGCGATGCCAGTAATCACTGCACCGTTGACTTGGCCATTAGCAGTGAGCATGCCCTGTACCTGTGACATTGGTGCAGCGGCAGTAACACCCGGGCTGGCTTCGGCGAGCTGCACGAGCTTGCGCCAGTTCTGCACGGGCTCAGTAGCGTGGATAGTCGACTGCGAAACCATGCCCAAGATGCGCTGCTTAAGCTCGCGGTCGAAGCCGTTCATCACCGATAACACCGTGATGAGCACTGCCACGCCGAGCATCAGCCCGATCATCGAGCTCAGAGACATGAAGGAAATAAATTGGTCGCGGCGGCGCGCACGTGTGTAGCGCAGCCCGATAAAAACAGAGAGTGGTTTATACATGGGCGCGATTACATCACAGCCACGTCGCGGCGTCACACAGATTTCACAGCAAGCAGGCTACACTAGGCATAAATGCAATATAAGGAGCGCAGCATGCGCTTAATTGGTCATCGCGGCGCCCGTGGCGAAGCCCCCGAAAACACCCTCGGCGGCTTCCAGCATCTACGTGCACTCGGCGTGCGTGCCGTCGAGTTTGATATTCATATCAGTGCTGATGGCGAGCTCGTGGTCATTCACGATGCTGAACTATCGCGTACCACCTCTGGCCATGGTTTGGTGCGCGAGCATAGCGCGGCCGAGCTAGCCGCACTGGATGCCTGCCATCAACCTGCACACAAAGGCTTTGCACCTTGGCCAAGCAGCGAAGGCGTGCCCACGCTGGCGCAAGTGCTGGCTGAGCTCAGCGACTTCAACCATATTGAATTAGAACTCAAAGTTCAGCATGAAGACGACGAGGCCGCTGTAGTCGCCGCTCTGCCCGCCATCTGGCAGCGCTTTAATTTGGCAGGACGTGCGCGCTGCACTTCATTTAACCCTCGGCTATTACACCGCTTACAGCAACAAGCGCCCGAGCTGCCACGTGGCTTATTAGTCGAGGATGATTTTGCCGGCGACATCGTGCAAGTCGCACAAGCCTTAGGCTGCGATGCCATAGGCCCGCACGCGAACCTGCTCACAGCTGAACTAGTGACTCAGGCTCACAGCGCTGGCTTATGGGTGTCGACGTGGACGGTAAATGATCATCAGCGTGCGTTAGCGCTAGAGGCCATGGGCGTGGATGGCTTAATCACCGACACACCTACGCCCGCGAAACACTGGCTGCGCTGGAACGCATAAACTCAAGTGCGCGGCACAATGGCTCGGCTAGGCGCTGGGCTACGCCTGGCTTGCTGATACAAGGGCATCACTTTCGGAATAGCTGCTTGCAGATCGCTAATGCGCTGAGCATTGCCTGGGTGAGTGCTTAAAAACGAACCGCTGCTATTGCCAGTGGCTGCAGCCATTTTCTGCCAAAGCGTGACCGCTGCATTGGGGTTGTAACCGGCGCGTGCGAGTAACTCCAAGCCAATGATATCGGCTTCTGATTCCTGACCACGGCCATTAGGCAGGGTTAATCCAATTTGCGCCGCCTGCTGCAGCAAAGCACTCGTGCCCTGCGACATGCCAGTGAGTGCCCCCACAATATTTAAGCCGGCATTTTGCGCATAGGCTTGCGACACGCGCTCGCGGCCATGCTCACGCAAGGCATGGGCAATTTCGTGCCCCATGATCGCGGCAATTTCATCATCAGTAAGTTTTAGTTTGGTGATGATGCCGGTGAAAAACATGATTTTGCCACCGGGAGCACAATAAGCGTTCAGGTCATCGCGCGTTTCTAAATTAACTTCCCAGCGCCACGCTAGAGCATCGCTACGAAAAGTCGCGACCTGCGGAATCAGGCGGTCGGCAATTTGGCGAATACGCTCCAAATTGGCTTTATCGGTATTAAGCGCACGCTTACTTGAGGCCTTAGTCAGCTCCTCCTGATAGCTCTGCGCCGCCATAGTCTCCACTTGCTCAGACGAGACCAACAGTAATTGCTGGCGACTAATCCCTGTAGCGCCTTGCTGAGTTGTGGTACTACAAGCCACGAGGCCAAAGGTTAAAAGCAGCGCCAAGCCACTACTTTGAGCAAGATGCTTCACATTCATGCGCTGGATACTCCAAAAATAATGGTGTCGACGACTAAATATACTAAGCGTTACACCTTAGCTGCTGTTGGCAGGTAGTAATAACGTCGCCAAATCGACTCATAGCGTACACGCTCAGCGCTGATTTTTTCCGCCGACCAGTGCAGCTCATCACGCAGGATCGTATCGAGCTGTGGAATCAACGACAAGCCACCGCGCGGCAACAATAGTCCTAAACGCACACGACGCAATAGTAAGTCGTCAAGATGAACGATTTGCTCGTGACGACAAGCCCAGCGTATTTCGGCTAGTAAGGTATTGGTGTCGGCAATTTGCACTAGCTCGCCCGCGGGCATATCGCGCAGGAACCGTTGTGCATGAATGCCAAAGCGCGCCACCACATGGGCAAACATTGCCGGCGATAAATGCTCAGGCGCAGGGCCTGGCTGTGGTGCGCGAAAAATTGCCGCGCCATCATCACGCACATTAATGCCAAGCTGCCCTGACGCCAGCCGCAAGGCATCGAGCGCAATAAGGCGGAACGTGGTGAGCTTGCCGCCGGTCACAGTAATTAAGCCTTGGTTATCCCACACGCTATGACTGCGGCTTTCTTTCGATGGATCATTGCCGTCGCCCGCACTAACCACAGGGCGTACGCCAGACCAGGTTGAAATAATATCTTCAACAGTAAATTTCGCGGTAGGAAACTGGGCATTGATGCCGCGCAATAGGTAATGCATTTCGCTACTACTAAGCGTCGCCTCAATGTCTAAATCGTCGCGATGATCAAGATCCGTGGTACCGACAATGGTGCGTCCTTCCCATGGGTAGATAAACATCACGCGTTTATCATCTGGGTGATGGCAAATTAAGGCCTCGCTCAAGGGCAGGCGATGTGACGAAAATACCAAGTGGCTGCCACGCAAAGGCCGTACGCGCACTTCATCGATGAGCTTGCGGCGTAGATGATCGGCCCAGGCGCCAGTGGCATTAATCACAGCCTTAGCCGCCACCACAGCGGTCTCGCCTCGGTCACTGCCGAAATCATCCGATGTATCTTGCAGGCGCAAGCCGGTGACACGATCACCTGTCATCACTAGATCAGTGGCTTTCACATAATTAACCATGACCAAGCCATCAGCCACAGCTTCATCGAGCACACGTTGCACTAAGCGCGAATCATCGACCACGGCATCGGTGTAACGTGTGGCGCCAGTCAAACCTTCGCCACGATGGCCAGGCATGCGTGCCAAGAAATTGAGCTTTTTAAAGTAGCGATGATCGCGCATGCCAGCAAGCAAGTCATAGATCGTGATGAGAAACTGAAATGGCCAGCGCCCCGGAAACACGCCTTTAAAGTGGGCAAAGTGAAAGCCCATGCGTTCGACTAAGCCTGGTGCTTCGCGCAGCAGACGCTCGCGCTCAGTCAGCGAATGCCAAGTCAGCCGCACTTCACCTTGAGCGATATAACGCAGGCCGCCATGAACCATTTTCGATGAGCGACTAGAAGTGCCCCAGCTATAGTCAGTTTGCTCAATCAGTGCCGTGCGCAAGCCTCGTCGCACGGCCTCCCGCGCCACACCAGCGCCAGTGATGCCGCCGCCAATCACCAGCACATCCCATGCCGTTGTCGTCAGCGTTTGCCATTGCTGTTTTCGAGCTTCTATAACTGCCACTTGCGCCTCTCCTTGTCCGAAAAATCGGCGCTAGTGTAACCAAATGTGTAGACAAAAAGGCTTAGGCGACTGACTCCGAGGTCATTTTTTTGCAGAACTACCAGCGCACTTGCTCCAGATGACTTAGCTCACGGCCTAAGAAACGCGAGCCGATGGTTTGAAAGCGTAACGGGATGTCGGTCACTACATAGTCATAACGTGGCGCGATGCGCTGCGGGTTATGCATGTCCATTTCGGTCAATACTCGCGCGGTCTGCTCGGCAATAGTCACCGCTGAATCCACCAAGCGAATATTCGGCCCTGCGATCTGGCCAATAAGCGGTTTCAGCAACGGGTAATGCGTGCAACCCAGCACCAAAGCATCGATAGACTCAACAAACACCGGCTTCAGATACTCACGCAAGGTTAGGCGCGTGACTTCGTGCTCAAGCCACCCTTCTTCCACCAATGGCACTAGCAAAGGGCAAGCTTGTGAATAAACACTAAGTGCAGGGTTGAGCGCGTGAATATTGCGCGCATAGGCATTGGAGTTAACAGTGGTCGGCGTGCCGATCACGCCGATGCCGCGTTGACTTATCTCCACCGCCGTTCGCGCACCCGCATCGATGACATCGAGCACCGGCACCGGCGAACGCGCGCGCACCGCCTCGCCCGCAACAGCAGCCATGGTGTTACAGGCAATGATCAGCAGTTTGACATCGCGTGCGAGTAAGAAATCGGCGATTTGCGTGGTAAAGCTATGGATGGTGTCGTTGGATTTGACGCCGTAAGGCACGCGTGCGGTATCGCCAAAATAGACAATGTCTTCAAATGGCAGGCGCTCCATGAGTGCACGCACCACAGTGAGGCCACCAATACCGGAGTCAAATACACCAATTGCGGAGCGGGCGGTTGCGGCCATGCGCGAGTCCATCTAGCGAATCAATAACGCAGGATAGCAAAACGCCGACACAATGGTCGGCGTTTTGTCGATTTGGAGCGGGTAACGAGGCTCGAACTCGTGACCTCAACCTTGGCAAGGTTGCGCTCTACCAACTGAGCTACACCCGCATTGATCAAACGACATTCGTCATTCGAACAGGCGCGCATTGTAGGCTCTAGCAGCGCCAAGTCAAGCCTTACGCAGCGCGTCTGCGCAAAGTTTAGCCAGCCACCTAATCTGCCTCGCGCAGAGATGGCCATGCTGCAACCAAATAAATGCACATCGACCATAAAGTCAGCACAACGGCCAAGTACAACAGACCCCATGCCAATGGGTTTAACACGGCCCAATCGAGCAATAACAAGGTAATTGAAACCATTTGCGCTGCGGTTTTCCATTTGCCAATAGCACTGACCGCCACTTGCGCGCGCTGGCCAATTTCGGCCATCCATTCGCGTAATGCCGAGATGGTGATTTCACGCGAGATGATGACAATGGCCGGCACTACCATGACCACATGAGCATGCCATTCAACTAGCAAAATAAGCGCGGCGGCAACCATCAGCTTATCGGCAACAGGGTCTAAAAAGCGGCCAAATGCCGAGCCTTGGTTTAGCGTGCGCGCCAAATAGCCATCGAACCAATCAGTCGCTGCGGCTAACGCAAACACGCCAGCGGCGATTTCGTTACGAAAGGCGATGGGCGAATACGCGAGCACCAGCAGCACCGGAATTAGGGCAACACGGGAGACGGTCAGAATATTTGGGATGTTCCAGAGTGGACGTGCGGCCAACACCGTCTCCATACGGTCAGAATGAAGTCACAGACTATCCTAGAACTTCAATGACTGTGCAAGGCGGCATATAAGCTTTGTGCCAACGCATCACTGATACCATTGACGCGTGCAAGGTCGTGCGCACTGGCGCGCAGGACTTCTTGCAAGCCACCAAAATGTTGAATTAAGGCACGCCGGCGAGCTGGGCCAATGCCATCAATGCCTTCTAGCGTTGAGGTTTTACGCGCCTTGGCGCGGCGTGCACGATGGCCGGTAATGGCAAATCGATGAGCTTCGTCGCGAATGTGCTGAGTCAAATGCAAGGCTGGCGATTGCGCATCCAAGTTCAGAGGCTCTCTATCTGGAAAATGCAGTGTCTCCAATCCTGGCTTGCGGCCCTCGCCTTTAGCAATGCCAATCAGCTGTACAGAGTTGATGCCTAATGCAGCTAAAACATCGATAGCTTGGCTGAGCTGCCCCTTGCCGCCATCAATAAATAAGACATCGGGCAGGCGCTCATCATCAGGGTCAAGTTTGCTATAGCGCCGCGTTAAGGCTTGATGCATGGCGGCGTAATCATCGCCAGGCGTGATGCCTTCAATATTAAAGCGGCGATAGTCACTGCTACGCGGCCCCTCGCCATCGAACACCACACAGGAAGCAACCGTGGCCTCGCCCATGGTGTGCGAAATATCAAAACACTCCATGCGCTTAATCGGCTTCGCCAAAGCCAGCACACGCTGCAGCTCGGCAAAACGCATAGCGGTATGGCCGCGATGGCTGAGCTTAGCCGCCAGCGCTGACTCGGCATTGCGCTGTGCCATGGTCAACCATGCGGCTCGCGTCTCGCGCACCCGTGACTTGATTTCAACGTCGCGGCCAAAATGTTGGCGCAGCGCATCGGCTAGCACCGCATCATCAGGTAAAGCCGCTGGCGTGATAATCTCGCGCGGCAACTCGCGGCCAGCGCCTATTTGCAAATAATATGAAGCTAAAAACTCAGTCAAAATATCTTCGATAGCGGTTTCGCCGAACATGCTGGGATGCCAATTTTTGCTGCCCAAAACGCGGCCATCGCGCACTTGCAACACCGACACGCAAACACCGCCGGGCTGTGCCGCCACACCATAGACATCGGCCGAGCCCAAATCATTGAGCACAAACTGCTGCTCTTGTATGCGCCGCAATGCGCTGAGTTGGTCGCGGTAGCGTGCGGCCGACTCAAAGTCTAAGGTTTCAGCGGCCATGTCCATGCGTGCAATTAAATCATCGGTGACTTCGGCGTTGCGACCCTCTAAAAACAGCCGTGTATTGATAACATCTCGACGGTAATCTTCGTCACTCACCAAGCCCACGCAGGGCGCACGGCAGCGGCCAATCTGATGTTGTAAACATGGTCGCGTGCGATTACGAAAAAAGCTGTCTTCGCATTGCCGAACTTGAAATAACTTCTGCAATAAATTCAGGCTATCGCGCACTGCCGCAGAGCTAGGAAATGGGCCGAAGTAACGGCCCTTTTGTTTTTTCGGGCCACGATGAAAGCTTAAGCGAGGCCAAACATCGCCCTCGGTCAAGAGCACCGATGGATAACTTTTATCATCGCGAAGCAGAATATTAAACGGTGGTTTCAGCGACTTAATCAACGTTTGCTCAAGCAACAGTGCCTCTGTTTCTGAGGCCGTAATAGTCACTTCAATTGCATGAATGCGCGCCACCAAGGCTTTCGTTTTTGGACTATCGACCTGCTTGGCAAAATATGAATTCACACGATTTTTCAGCACTTTGGCCTTGCCAACATAAAGTACTGCGCCGGCGGCATCGAGCATGCGATAAACACCGGGATCACTCGGCAGAGTTTTCACCGTGTCGCGCAAAGCCTCTAGGCGTAATGCGTCGGCACGCTTGCTATTTGGCGTAGGCTCCAACGGCTCAGCTGCCGCCAAAGTGGCCGAGACATCCGTCATAAGCGCAGCCCTGCAGACTGTGCGAGTTTGAGTAAGCCGAGATCTGAGCGGACACCAAGCTTCTCCATCATTCGGCTGCGATACGTCGCTACTGTTTTCGGATTAATGCTCAATAACTCAGCGATCTCAGCCACTCGCTTATCCGCTAATACATAGTGCATAACAGCCAACTCTCGCGTCGACAAATCGGCAAAACGCGCCTGCTCATTTTGCGCGACCTGTTGTGCCCAAGCCTTCGCTAAACTCGGCGAAATATACGACTTGCCCATCCCTGCCAAACGCAACGATTTCACTAATTCCTCAAGATCGGCATCGGTAGATAAAAAGCCCGAAACACCCGCCTGAATCATAGCTTTTGGATATATCTCAGGCGTTTGATTCATCAACACCACACGCGGCTTATTGGCTAAATGCATCAGGTGCATGGCAAGCTCAAATTGAGTCTGCGGAGCATCTACTTGCGCGCTTGCAGCACTGCTAATACTTGATGTCGAATGTGAGCCAGAAATACCGATCAAAGCGACCCGAAAATTAATCGACTGCAAAGTAGTCATTGCAGTATCACTACAGTCGCTGGTCATCACCACGCGTAAGCCCGAAATAGGCAGGAAAAGTAGCGCTGCAATACCATCTCGCAGGAGCGCATTATTGTCGACGATAGCCACCGTTAACGCCACGATACCCCCTACTTTTCATCCGGCCCACTATCATAACTGCACCGTCTTATGTTACATAACGCTTGAACGCAATTTAGTCATAAATACCGAGACTCTTTTCATGTTGCCAAACGCCAAAACTCTTAGCCCGCGCAGGGCTTTTGCTGTTGCTGTTTTTAGCCTTCTCGCAGTGGTGCCACAAGCCTATGCAGCGAAAGCAGCAGCACCCGTGTCACCAGCTCAAATCGCCGCCGAGCAGCGCCGTGCTGGCCCTGACATCATCCACAGTAGCTTAACCACACCATTGGATGTTGCCTCCCGTGCCGCACTTATTACTAATGTTGAAACTGGCGAAGTGCTGTACTCAAAAAACATCCATCAGCGCATGCCAATCGCCTCAATCACCAAACTCATGACAGCGATGGTGGTGCTCGATGCAAAACAATCTATGGATGAGCTAGTCACCATTTCTAAAGATGATATTGATCATCTTCGCCATACCCACTCACGCCTCAGTGTTGGCACTAGCCTGCCGCGTGCCGATCTCATGCTACTAGCACTGATGGCCTCAGAAAATCGCGCCGCTTCAGCCTTAATTCGCAACTACCCTGGTGGCCTGACTGCTGGCATCGCGGCCATGAACCGCAAAGCACGTAGCTTAGGCATGCCCAATACACAGTTTTACGACGGCACTGGCCTGCATGGCGAAAACGTCTCCACCCCTGGTGAGCTTACGAAAATGGTGCAAGCGGCGTATCGCTACGCCGACATTCGTGCTTTTTCAACCACTCCCGAATATAGCGTGACGGTGCGTGGCCAAGTTCAGCGCTTCCGTAATACCAACGGTTTAGTGAAAAAGCCTGAATGGGAAATCGATATTTCGAAAACTGGCTTTATCAACGAAGCCGGTCGTTGCTTAGTCATGATGGCGCATATCCAAGACATGCCCGTCGTTATCGTGCTGATGGACTCATGGGGAAAATATACGCGAATTGGCGATGCCAACCGCGTGAAAGACTGGTTAGACGTCGCCGCTCGTAACTAAGCGCGTGGCCCACTGCTTCATTTCGGCGCGCTGAACCTGCCACTCGGGGTTCAAGCGCGTCTGCACAGCATAAAACGCCGCACTATGATTCATCTCGCGCAAATGCGCCATCTCGTGGCAAATCACATAATCAACTAAGTGCTCAGGCAGTTGCATCAGCTGCGTATTGAGCATGATGCGGCCATCTGCGCTGCAGCTACCCCAGCGCGACCGTAAGCAGCGAAAACGCAAAGCTGTCGGTCGCCATTGCTCACCATGTTGCGCCACTAAAGCCTCAACACGAGCGGGCAATACTTGCTTGGCTTGGGCTGCCTGCCACGCTTGTAAAGACTTAGTGATGAGCTGTGGCCATGCCGCAGGCTCCATAGGCGTGCTTAGCGTAAAGCCATACTCAGCAGCATCTGTGCTGCCTAAGTTTGCATTAGTGGTACTAAAGCACACTTGCACTCGCGCACGCTGATTAGTCACTTGCTCGATATGCACTGGCCATGTCTGACCCTGATGCCACCACTGTCTACCTTCCCCCCACTGCGGCAATGCCGGCAACTCAATCACACGCTTGAGTTGCTCATCGATCCACGCTTGGCGGCTACGCACAAAGGCTTCGATGGCATTGAGTGGATAACGTAGCGGTGCACGCACTTCAACATAGCCATCACGGCGAATATGAATCGCCACCGTGCGCCGCGATGAACGCTTCAGCTGCCACGCCTGCTCGCCGCTCATCAGCCCATGACCGGATAGCTTTGATCCAAAATCACTGCCAAGAAGGCCTCGCCATAGCGCGCCAACTTACTCTCGCCGATGCCGGCAACAGCACTCATTTCTTGTAGGTTTTGCGGCTGGCGCATGACCATATCAATCAAGGTGCTGTCGTGGAAAATGACATAGGGTGGCACTCCTTGCTCCTTCGCCAATTTGCTGCGGCGTGCGCGCAAGGCTTGCCATAACGGCTCATCTGCCGGCTCGATATTGCTCGCCGCTCGCGAAGGTTTACTCGTACGCTGAGCACTGGCGGTGTCACGATCTTTGCGCAGTTGCAAGCTCACTTCGCCTTTCAGCAATGGCCTGCATTCTGGCGCTAAACGCAGCGTGCCGTAGCCATCGGCATCGACCAATAACAAGCCGTGCGCCAAAAGTTGGCGATAAATACTGCGCCAAGCCTTCAAACTCAAATGCACGCCTTGGCCAAACACCGCGAGCTGCTCGTGGCCATTGCTCAAAACACGATCAGAGCGCTTGCCGCTGAGCACTTCCACGGCATATTCAACGCCATAGCGCTGACCGGTGCGATACACCGCCGACAATGCCATGCGCGCCGGCTCAGTGGCATCCCATGTCGCCACTGGCTCCGTGCAAACATCGCAGTGGCCGCAGGGCTCAGGCATATGTTCATCGAAATAGCGCAGCAGCAGTTGCCGGCGGCAACTCACCGTTTCGCACAGCTGCAACATGGCATCGATACGGCGGCGCTCATGGCGCTTATGTTCTTCACTGCCATTGGACTGCGCGAGCATTTGCTGATGCTTAATGACATCTTGCAGGCCGTAAAAAAGCGACACCGTCGAGGGCAGGCCATCGCGGCCAGCACGACCGGTTTCTTGGTAATAGGCTTCGAGACTTTTGGGCAAATCTAAATGCGCGACAAAACGCACATTGGGCTTATCGATGCCCATGCCAAAGGCAATGGTGGCGACGACAATAATGCCCTCTTCACGCAGAAATCGAGTTTGGTTGGCCTCGCGTTCAGCTGGCGATAAACCGGCGTGATAGACCAACGCCGGAAAGCCTTGCTTGACCAGCGCGGCCGCCACGCGTTCGGTTTTCGCCCGCGACAAGCAATAGACAATGCCAGCATCCTGCGGGTGTTCACGGCGAATAAAGTCGGTGAGTTGATCCATCGCGCTCAGGCGCGGCAAGATGCGGTAATAGATATTTGGTCGGTCAAAGCTACTTAAAAATACTGGCGCATGATCGAGCTTAAGCAGGCGTGCAATATCAGCTCGCGTGCGCAGATCGGCGGTGGCCGTCAATGCCAAACGCGGCACATCCGGGAACTGCTCAGCGAGTACCGACAGACCTAAGTAATCTGCGCGAAAGTCGTGTCCCCATTGCGACACGCAATGGGCTTCATCGATGGCAAATAATGAAATCGGCACATGCGACAGCAGCGCTAAATTACGCGCCGTGACCAAACGCTCTGGCGCCATATAAAGCAGGTCGAGAGAACCATCGAGTAGCTGCGTTTCAATCGCCCGCGCCTCGTGTAAATCCAAGCTACTGCTCAAATACGCCGCGCGCACGCCTAGCTGCAGCAAGGTCGCGACTTGGTCTTGCATCAGTGAAATAAGCGGAGAGATAACAATCGCCGTGCCACTGCGCATCAAAGCCGGCACCTGATAGCACAGCGACTTGCCACCGCCAGTAGGCATCAGCACAAGGGCATCACCGCCATTGGCAACGGTATCGACCACGTCGGCTTGGCGGCCACGAAAATCGCTATAGCCCCAGACTTGGCGCAGCACCTCACGGGCGCGATCTTTACTGGCCGACATCATGCTGCTCTCGTACAATGCTGAGACATTTTGGAGTGCCCGCTATGCATGAACAATACGCCCTGCCCGAGTCCACTTTGCTGGCTCTGGAAACCTTTCTCGATGGCGATGCCAACCCCAACGGCCCCGACTTTGCCGGCGTACATGGCTTTCTCACCGGTCTGACCGTTGGCCCGCGCGGCACCTTCGACGACGAGGCCATGCTGGCTTGTTTCGATGACGAAGCACCGCTGCCCGATGCCCAAGCCAGCGCCGACCTCTACGCCGACCTCAAAGCATGGCAAAAAAGCATCCACGCCGCGCTCTACCACGGCGTGCGTTTGGAACTGCCCTGCCCTCTGCATGCCGAGCCCGACGACGACACGCCGCTCAACAGCTGGTGTGCAGGCTTTATGGAAGCGCTGTTTTTGGACGAAGACGACTGGTACACGCAGGACGAAGATGAAATCGCCGACATGACCTTGCCCATGTTGGTGCTCTCGGACTTGATCGAAGACCCTGATCTGATGCCGCTGCGCCGCGACCGCAAAATGCTCTCCGGCATGACCAGTGAGATCCCCGAACTCATCACCTCGATTTACCTGCACTTCCACGCACCCGAAGGGCATTAAGACTTGCCTAAGCGTTTTGTCGCCAGCGCCAGCTGCATGCGGCGCTCGGCAAAACGCTTACGCTGATCATCGCTCAAGCTATCGTGGCAATGCGCGCAGCTGATGCCGTACTCATAAAGCGGTGACTCTAAATCCACTGGCATTAAGGCACGACGACAGCCATAACAGACAGTGGCTTCGCCCTGCTCTAGGCCATGCTTTACCGCCACTCGCTCATCGAAAACAAAACACTCACCCTGCCACAGGCTTTCTTCGGCAGGCACCTCTTCTAAATACTTCAAGATGCCACCCTGCAAGTGATACACCTCATCGAAACCTTGTTGGCGCATATAGCTCGAGGCTTTTTCACAGCGAATGCCACCAGTGCAAAACATCGCCACGCGGGTGTGCTTTTCAGGGTCGAGTTGGCTAGCGACATATTCTGGGAAGTCGCTGAAATTTGCCGTCTTAGGGTCTATTGCTCCAGCAAAGGTGCCAATGGCCACCTCGTAATCATTGCGCGTATCGATTAATAACACCGATGGATCGCTGATCAGCGCATTCCACTCTTGCGGCTTTACGTAGGTACCGACCACCGCTGTTGGGTCAACCGGCTTACCCAAGGTAACAATTTCGCGCTTAAGCTTAATCTTCAAACGCAAAAATGGATGACGCTCAGAAAACGATTCTTTGTGCTCTAAATCGGCAAAGCGGCTGTCGCTACGCAAACGTGCGAGCAAGGCATCGATGGCCGAGCGTGTGCCCGACACCGTGCCATTGATGCCCTCGTGCGCGAGCAATAAGGTGCCGCGGATACCTAAGCCGACACAGAACTCTGTGAGCGGAGCTTTGTGTTCGGCGAACTCCGGCCAATCAGCAAAATGATATAGCGCCGCAACCACCACCGGCTCATCGGCCGCTTGACGCGCCTGAATCCATGCTTCGCTCATTGGCTGCCTCCACGGCAGGCAGGGCTTGCCGGTGCGGCATCAGTAGCCGCCCACTCGTCTGGTGTGTACAGGTGCAAGGCCAAGGCATGCAGGCCTGTGTCGCGCTCAGCAGCAGTGACGGCATAAATGCGTTGATGCCTTGCCACCGCGCGTTGGCCCTGAAACACCTCACTCACGGCAATCAGCTTGTAATGCGTCTCAGTGCCTGGGCCGCCATGATTATGCGACTCGTTAATCAGCTCAATATGGCTAGGCTGCAGTGCCTGCGTGACCGCAGCCATGATGCGCTGCTCGCGACTTGGCGATGCTGAAGTAGATGCGGAAGAAGATGAAACAGAGGACATAACCACACTCCGAAAACAGTCTGCCAAGGCCAGAGCACGGCTCTAGCGCATGACCAATGCCCCTATTATAGAGCCTGAAACTCAGCCTCGCTTGCTCAGGGTCAATATTGCGGCAAATGAATTAGTTTTATTACATCATTTGCACACATAGATTTTTATGCGTAATATAAATCCACGCTAATTATTTCATGAGCATCGCCATGAGCACCTACAGCCTAAGCCCAGCGCGTCGCGCCGAGCTCAACCAAAAATCAAACTGGCGCGGCACGCTAGAGGTCGCCAAAGATTGGGCCTTGGTCATTGCTGGCTTTGCTATCAGCTTGGCCTGGCCGCATCCGCTGACCTATGCTTTCAGCGTATTTCTGCTAGCCAGTGCCATGGCTGGCTTTGCTATTCTTCAGCATGAAACTGCGCATCGCTCGCTGTTCGCTACGCCATCGCTCAATGAATGGGTTGGTGAATACTTAGCTGCCCTACCAATTTTGCAAAGCATGCCCGGCTATCGCGCCTACCATATGGTGCATCATCGCCTCGCTGGCACCGTGGAAGATCCCGATCGCATCATGACCGAAAGCTACCCAGTCAGCCCCGGCAGCCTGAAACGCAAACTGTGGCGCGACATCAGCGGCCAAACCGGCATCAAGTCCATCATTGGCCTCATGGGTATGTACGCGGGCTATTGGAAATACGAACTTACTGGCAAAGTTGAACGCTTAATGCCAGCGCCACAAGGTGTCAGTGGCTATGCGAAAATCTTCATCAGCAACAATGGTCATGTCGCCATATTGTGGCAGATCGCTATTTGGGGGGCGTTGTACGCACTCGGCAATGGCTGGCTCTATGGTCTCTGGGCCATCGCCTTCATCTTTGTGCTGCCAACCTGCATGCGCATACGGCAGATTGCCGATCACGCTGTGGTTGCCGACCCTCTCAGCAAAAATCCGCTGATGCACGCGCGCACCACCTCGGCGAATTGGTTCGAAAAACTGTTATTTGCACCGCATTATGAGCATTACCACCTAGAGCATCACTTCATGCCAACAGCACCCTGCTGGCATCTGCCCAAACTGCATGCAGAGCTGAAAGCGGCAGGCGTCATTCCAGAACAAAACCAAGCCGCCAGCTTACTGGGCGTGCTACGCCGAGCCACAACGCCTTAAGCATTACTCTGACTTTGCTCTGAGGCAGCGGCGCTAACCACCGCGTCATCAAGCGCCTCAGCGCCTACTACTTCGTCTGCGGCCCAATAAGCTTGCTCAATCGCATCACCCACTTCACTTATTTGCACCAGTAAGTCATCGAGCGTGGCTACGGCATCTTGGGCAAAGTCGCTGTCCCAGCTGCCATAGCGTAGTTGCGCTTGAATCTGCGCAACACGGCGACGAACCTCTCGGCTTTGCTCGCCATTAATACCCTCTAAGGTTTGCGCAATATCACTAAAGCACGCCAGCAATGAGCGTGGTAAATCGTCGCGCATCAGCAACATATCGCCAATACGATTCACCCGCAGGCTATCGCCATAAGTATCGCGATAGGCTTCATAGGCAGACAATGCCCGCAGCAATGCAGCCCATGCGTAATACGATGGCCGCCCAGTTTGATCTGGCGCTGCGAACGCCTCCAAATGGTAGCGAAACAGCCGCGTAGTGTTGTCGGCACGCTCTAGGTCAGTCCCTAAGCGCGCAAATAAATAGGCGTCGTTGCGCTGGCTTGTACCAATCAAAATGCCGCGATACATATGCGAACGCTCTTTCACCCATTCTAAAAATCGCGCCTGTCCTTGCGCGCGAATTTTAGCGCGCGTGTTCAGGCGCATTTCCAGCCATGTCGCATTCAGCGACTCCCATAACTCACTGGTAATGGTGCCACGCACAACGTGCGCATTGGCACGCGCTTGGCGCAATGAACTCATGATGCTTGATGGGCTATCTTCGTGCAGCATCAGAAAGTAAGCGATCTCTTCGGCGCTGATGGGCTTACCAGTGGTATCAAAAAGCTCACGCTGGTCAATCGCATCCAAAGGCATAGCGATTACATCGCTGCTAGCACCTGGCATCAGGGCTAACTGTTGGCTAACGTCTAGCAGGCGCGCTAAATTCTCGGCGCGCTCCATGTAACGACCCATCCAGAACAAGCTTGAGGCAGTACGACTTAACATGTGGCCTCCGAGGCATCGTCAACAATCCAAGTATCTTTAGTGCCACCACCTTGCGATGAGTTCACCACCAAGGAGCCATCCTTCAAGGCCACGCGAGTGAGCCCGCCAGGCACAATAACCACCTCTTTGCCCGACAGCACAAAGGGCCGCAGGTCGAGATGGCGCGGTGCTACGCCACTTTCAACAAAGGTCGGACAGGTAGACAGCGACAAGGTTGGCTGCGCAATAAATTCGGCCGGATTTGCCAAAATACGTTGGCGATATGCCTCAATTTCAGCCTTGCTGCTAGTTGGTCCAATGAGCATGCCGTAACCACCTGAACCATGAACCTCCTTCACCACCAGTTCCGGCAAATGATCAAGGACATAGCGCAGATCATCAGGGTTACGCAGCAGCCACGTTGGCACATTTTGCAAAATAGGCTCTTCGCTCAAGTAGAAGCGAATCATGTCAGGCACATAGGGATAAATAGATTTGTCATCGGCAACGCCGGTGCCAACGGCATTGATCAACGCCACACGACCGGCGCGATAGACCGAGATCAGGCCAGTCACACCGAGCGCTGAGTCGGCACGGAACACCTGTGGGTCGAGGAAGTCATCATCGATACGGCGATAGATAACATCCACTTTTTGCGGGCCAGAGGTAGTACGCATCCATACCCAACCATCGCGCACAAAAAGATCTTGCCCTTCAACCAACTCCACGCCCATTTGCTGCGCTAAAAACGCATGCTCGAAATACGCAGAGTTGTAACGCCCAGGTGTGAGCACCACCACAGTCGGTGTTGAGCTGGTTTGTGGCGAGGCGTCACGCAAGGTGCGAAGCAGCATAGCCGGATAATGATCAATGGGAGCCACGGCATGGCTGGCAAATAATTCAGGAAATAAGCGCATCATCATCTTGCGATTTTCCAACATATACGACACGCCGCTAGGCGTTCGCAAATTATCTTCCAGCACGTAATACGCACCGTTCTGGTGCCTAACCAAATCAATGCCCGCAATCTGTGCGTAGATTTGGTTAGGCAAAGCCACCCCAACCATCATGGCTTGATAGTCAGCGTTGCCTAACACCACATCTTTTGGAATGACGCCGGCTTTGAGAATATTTTGCTTGTGATAAATATCGTGCAGGAACTGATTCAAGGCTAAGGCGCGCTGGCGCAAGCCGCGCTCCAATACCGCCCACTCGCTAGCGGGAATCATACGTGGGATGGCATCAAATGGGATCAAGCGCTCAGCGCCAGATTCATCGCCGTAGACCGCGAAGGTAATGCCGACACGGCGAAACAATAAATCGGCCTCTTGGCGCTTCTGAGCTAGCTCCTCAGCAGGATGCTTGCTCAGCCAATCATTAAATAGGCGGTAATGCGAGCGAACCTGGCCTTGGGCGTCGTGCATTTCATCGTAGGCGGGCTCGAGTACAGTCATGTTGGCTATCCCTATAGCGGCTGCGACAGACCATCGCAGCCTACAAAGCTGACGCGAAACACCGCGTCATACCATGTATAAGCAAAGGATATGCCAGATCGTGTGATCCTCGCTCAACCGAGGATCACCAGTCTGAATGACTACTGGGAAATAGGCTCTACCACAAAAGTATTGCCCTGTACTGCAGTCACACGAACGCGCGCACCAATAGGCAGGTCTGGGCCACTCAGCGTCCACGAGGTATCGTCCATCGCAATACGGGCACGGCCTTGTACTATGGCCTCAGTCAGCACCAACTCGCGGCCAATCCAGCGCTTCGAGCCACTGTTTAGACCATTCGGCGCTACTGCAGCTTTTGAAGCACGACGTTTAGCCCAGCCAAAGCAAAGCAACACGGAGAGCACTGAAAACAAAGCTGCTTGATACGGCCAGTCAGTCAAACCCGCGTGCGTTGCCAGCGCCGTTAAGCCACCGGCAATGGCTAACATCAGCAAAAACAGCGAGCCCGAGAGCAACTCGCTGAGCGCCAGTACTAACGCAATAATCCACCACACTGTGGCCGTCATGGCTTAGGCCTTATCGTCGCGTACGGCTTTCAACAATTCCGCCATACCGCCAACACTGCCCACCAACTGCGTGGCTTCAATCGGCATCATGATGACTTTGCTATTGTTTGAAGCGGCGACTTCACCAAAAGCAGTGACATACTTTTGCGCGATAAAGTAGTTCAAGGCTTGAATATTGCCTTTGCCAATAGCATCCGACACCATCGATGTAGCATTGGCTTCAGCCTGCGCTTCACGCTCACGCGCCTCAGCTTCCAAGAACGCTGCTTCACGAGCACCTTCAGCTTTCAAAATCTGGCCTTGCTTCTCGCCTTCAGCTTCCAAAATCTCCGCTTGGCGACGACCTTCAGCCTCCAAAATCGAGGCACGCTTCATGCGCTCCGCTTTCATTTGCGAGGCCATGGCATCGACTAGATCGTGTGGCGGCGTGATGTCTTTAATCTCAACACGGGTAATTTTAATACCCCACGGACCAGTAGCTTGGTCAATCGCCGCCAACAAGCGACTATTGATTTGATCGCGCTGCGAGAGCATCTCGTCGAGGTCTAGCGAGCCAATGACAGTGCGCATATTGGTCATCGCCAGATTTTGAATGGCGTAACCTAAACCTTGCACTTCATAGGCAGCGCGTGGTGTGTCAATGACTTGGTAGAAACACACGGCATCGATACGCACCATGGCGTTGTCGCGCGAAATCACTTCTTGGGCAGGAATGTCTAGCACTTGCTCCATGACGCTGAGTTTGCGCCCGATTTGGTCGAAAAACGGCATGATGAAATGCAGGCCGGGGCTCAGTGTGGCGGTGTAGCGACCGAAGCGCTCCACAGTCCACTCATAGCCTTGCGGCACGGTTTTCACACTCATTAAAACCACGAGTACGGCCAATGCAACTAAGACCATTAAGAAGATAGGTAACATATGTAACTCCAATTAGCGCAGTGGCAGAGGCTCTGCTCGGCGACTTTAATTCAACACTGTTACGGTTTAAGTAGCTGAGGCTTCTTTCACGAGCGTGGCTAATTCGCCCTTCTGAACCATGTCCATAACGATGTCGCAGCCACCAATGAGCTCACCTTTAACCCACAGCTGTGGAAAGGTTGGCCAGTTTGCGATTTTCGGCAAGGTGGCGCGAATTTCAGGATTTTCCAGAATATTAACGTAGGCGAATGGCTCGCCAACTTGCACTAGCGCCTCGACCGTGCGCGCAGAAAAACCGCATTGTGGAAATTGCGGGGTGCCTTTCATAAACAGCAGTACGGCGTTATCGGCGATTTGCTTCTTGATTAACTCTTCGATTTCCATGGCTACATCTCGGTTGAAAATATGGCTCGCAATATAGCAGATACTGAAGTGTCTTGGCGAAACGATGCCCCAGCGCTACACTCCGCGATTAGCTTTTTTCAATGACCTGCAGGCTCGCCATCATGACCGCCCTAACGCCCCCGACCTTAATGCCCACCTACGCACGCCAGCCCGTAGCGTTTGTGCGAGGCGAAGGCGTCTGGCTCTACGACAGCGATGGCAAGCGCTACCTCGACACCACCGCTGGCATTGCTGTCTGTGGTTTGGGTCACGCCCACGCTGGCGTTGCGAAAGCCATTGCTGAACAAGCCAGCACCTTGGTGCACACCTCAAACTTGTTTCAAGTGCCATTGCAACAGCAACTCGCCGATAAGCTCTGCGCAGTTTCCGGCATGAACAGTGCCTTCTTTGGCAACTCCGGCGCTGAAGCTAACGAAGCCGCAATCAAGCTAGCGCGGCTCTATGGCCATAAAAAAGGCATCGCATTGCCAACAATTATTGTCATGGAAAATAGTTTCCATGGCCGCACCATGGCAACGCTGACCGCTACCGGCAACCCGAAAGTGCAAGAAGGCTTTGGCCCGCTGGTACAAGGCTTCGAGCGTGTGCCATTCGATGATATCGCTGCTATCGAAGCAGTGGCCGCGCGCAACCCCAACATCGTAGCGATCTTGGTCGAACCCATTCAGGGTGAAAGCGGCGTGCGCATGGCGAAAAATGGCTTCGGTTATTTGAAAGCTTTGCGTGAGCTCTGCGACCAACACGATTGGTTGCTCATGCTCGACGAAATTCAAACCGGCAACGGCCGGACTGGGCGCTATTTTGCTTATCAACACGTGGGCATTTTGCCAGATGTGTTGAGCACGGCTAAAGGCTTAGGCAACGGCTTCCCAATTGGCGCCACGCTAGCTGCAGGCAAGGCCACAGAACTGTTTGGCCCAGGCAAACACGGCACCACCTATGGCGGCACGCCGCTAGGCTGCGCCGCTGCACTCGCCACCATGGATGGCCTGCTAGCCGGTGCAGTAGACAACGCCGAAGCCATGGGCCAGCGTATCCGCGATGGCTTCACCCGTGAGCTGACCGATCTCGGCGTTTATGTAGAAGGCGCAGGCCTGATGCTCGGCGTCGTGCTGCCCAAACCTTGCACAGAGCTTGTGGCTATTGCACGTGACGCTGGTGTGCTGCTGATTGTTAGCGCCGAAAATCGCATCCGTTTACTGCCGCCACTGGTTATTACCGCCGCTGAGGCCGATGAACTCGTCACTCGCATTAGCGCCATGGTGCGGGCATTTTTAGCGCCAGCTGCTGCGACAAACGAGGCAAGCGCATGAGTACGCGGCACTTCCTCACGCTACTCGATTTCACCCCAGCTGAGTTGCAGGGTGTTTTAGATCGCGCCATCGAGCTGAAGCGCATACTACGCTCTGGCGAAATTTATGAGCCGCTAAAAAATCGCGTGTTGGGGATGATCTTCGAGAAGTCATCGACCCGTACCCGCGTCTCGTTTGAAGCGGGCATGGCACAGTTTGGTGGTTCGGCGATTTTTCTATCGCCGCGCGATACCCAACTCGGTCGCGGCGAACCCATCGAAGACTCCGCGCGAGTGATTTCGCGCATGGTCGATGCCGTGATGATTCGCACCTTCGACCATGCCACCATCGAGCGTTTTGCCGCTTACTCGCAGGTGCCAGTGATTAACGCCCTCACCGATGATCATCACCCCTGCCAGCTACTCGCCGACTTGCAAACCTTTGTCGAACATCGTGGCGCGCTCGCCGGCCGCGAATTTGCTTGGGTTGGTGATGGCAATAATATGTGCAATAGCTATGTCCATGCCGCGCATCAATTCGGCTTTCATCTGCGCATCGCCTGCCCTTACGGCTTTGAGCCTGACCCCGACATGCTCGAACAATATGCGCATTGCGCGACCTTGGTGAAAACCGCTGAAGAAGCCGCAGAAGGTGCGCATTTAGTGGCGACCGACGTGTGGACGAGCATGGGCCAAGAGTCAGAGCAAAGCGTGCGTAAGCGTCGCTTTTCGATGTATCAGGTCAATCCACGCCTAATGGATCATGCCGCCGATGACGCGCTGTTTATGCACTGCCTGCCAGCGCATCGCGGCGAAGAAATCTCAGAAGACATGCTCGATGATAAGCGCAGTGTGGTCTGGGATGAGGCTGAAAACCGGCTGCATGCGCAGAAAGCGCTATTGGAGTTTTTACTGGTGGGTGCGCGCTAAAAACGGCAGCGTTGGTCGCCTTCGCAAGCTCGCCCAGTGCCCATTAAGCAGCCGCGTGCCTTACATCTTCAGCCGATTACGATTGTCTCGGCTCGCCAAAATTAGCTCATCGCCGGTTTTCATCTCAGCGCTTAAGCCGCACTTCAGCAGACGGTCATAGAGCAGCACATTCACCGTCGCCGCCAAATTTAAGCAGCCAATGGTCGGGATATACACCACGGCATCGGCCTCGCTCACCACCGACTTCGGCAAACTGCCATCCTCAGGGCCAAACACATAAAGTGCGCGTTCGGGATGCTCAAAGTCCGGCAGGCTTGTGGCACCCAGAGCCAACTCCACGCAGACCAGCTTAGTGCCCTCAGGCAAACTTTTCTTAAGCGTTACCCAAGACTCAGTGCGAGCTAATGCGACTCGTTGCTGAACATTTTTAGTGTCGGTGTGATGCTTGGCGGCAATGTCGTAGCGCTGGCCAGTGTAGTACACCGCCTGTGCGTTGAAGCAGCCGACAGCGCGCAACACCGCGCCAACATTATCTGGCGTTTTCGGGTTTTCTAAGCCGATGGCAACGAAGCTCATGCGCCCTTAAAGCCATTCGGATTTTGCGATTGCCAACGCCAAGTATCTTGCATCATCGCATCGAGATTACGCGATGCCTGCCAGCCCAAGTCCGCCAAAGCTTTTTGCGGATCGGCATAGCAGGTAGCAATATCACCGGCGCGGCGCGGCACTATCGCATAAGGCACTCCTGCCCCGCTGGCTTGCTCAAAGGCGCAAATCATCTCCAGCACCGAATAACCTTGGCCCGTGCCAAGATTCCACGTGTGCACACCGGCCTCGCGCGCTAAAAATGCCAACGCCGCAACGTGGCCCTGCGCCAAATCCACGACATGGATATAGTCGCGCACGCCAGTGCCATCAGGCGTGTTGTAGTCATCGCCAAAAACCGAAAGCTTAGTTAATTTGCCCACCGCCACTTGGCTAATATACGGCACAAGATTATTCGGGATGCCATTCGGATCTTCGCCTATCAGGCCGCTTTCATGGGCACCTACGGGGTTGAAATAGCGCAGCAGGGCCACGCGCCAACGTGCATCCGACAAGCTCAAGTCGCGCAAAATATCTTCGACCATGAGCTTAGAGCGGCCGTAAGGATTGGTCGGTCGGCCAACTGGGCAGTGCTCGCTAATTGGCATCTCGGCAGGCTCGCCATAGACGGTGGCCGAGGAGCTAAACACCAGCGTAAACACGCCTGCCTCACGCATGGCTTCGACCAGCACTTGCGAGCCATGGACATTGTTATCGTAATATTTCAGCGGCTGCTCAACGCTTTCGCCCACCGCCTTCAAGCCGGCAAAATGAATCACCGCAGAAATTTCATGCGCTGCAAACAGCGCTTTCAAGCAAGCTGCATCACGAATATCGCCTTCAACTAAAGCGATGCGCTGCCCGCAAATTTGCTCGACTCGGCGCAATGACTCAGCGCTAGCATTGCTGAAGTTATCCAACACCAACACATCATGGCCAGCAGCCACTAATTCAATCAGCGTGTGCGAGCCAATATAACCCGCGCCGCCAGTGACTAAAATCGTCATGGGGTTGGCTCCGAGGCAACGCGGCGCACGGCATCGAGCCAGCCGGCGTAGAGCGAACTACGCTTATCTTCACTCATGGTTGGCTCGAAGCGGCGATCACAGCTCCACAGCTGCGAAATATCATCCAAGGATGCAAAAATACCGACCTGCAGGCCAGCCAAAAATGCCGCACCCAGCGCGGTGGTTTCCGTCACCACGGGCCTGTCTACCGGTACGCCAATGATGTCGGCGAGCGACTTTGCCACCCAATTATTGACCACCATGCCGCCATCGATGCGCAACGTGGTCACCGGTGCCGCGCCATCGCGGGTCATCGCTTCCATCAAGTCGCGGGTCTGAAAACACACCGACTGCAAGCCAGCGGTGACAATTTCGCCAATGCCGGTGTCGCGGGTTAAGCCAAAGATGGCCCCACGCGCACGCGGGTCCCAATAGGGCGCGCCCAAACCGGTAAACGCCGGCACCATGTAGACTCCGCGTGCATCGCCAGTGGCCTCGGCTATCGCCTGCGTTTCCGAGGCACAGCCAATGAGCTTGAGGCCGTCGCGTAGCCATTGAATAGTGGCACCAGCAACAAATATCGAGCCTTCCACGGCGTAGGTAGCCTTGCCATTGAGGCGATAGGCCACGGTGGTGAGCAGGCGATTTTCCGACTGCACAATGGTGCTGCCAGTGTTGGTAATCATGAAACAGCCTGTGCCGTAAGTGCTTTTCACCATGCCTGGCTCAAAGCAAGCTTGACCAATGAGTGCCGCTTGTTGGTCGCCGGCAACGCCACAAATAGGGATGGGCGCGCCTAAGAAATCTGGCGCACATTGGCCAAAATCATCACTGGAATCTTTCACCAGCGGCAACACCTCGGCGGGAATATTAAAGAGCCTTAGCAGCTCTTCATCCCAGCATTGCGTATGAATATTAAACAGCATGGTGCGGGAAGCATT
>JBFJJU010000025.1:0-28834 GCA_041612115.1 Perlucidibaca sp. | reverse complement strand
TTGGTAGAACTCACTGCCTTTTTTATCTACGCCCAAGATGCCAATGTGGCCGACGTGGTGGTGACCGCAAGCATTCATGCAGCCGGAAATGTTCAGATTCAATGGGCCGATGTCATATACCGCGTCAAGGTCATCGAAGCGACGTTGGATGGCGTCGGCAATAGGCAGTGATTTGGCATTAGCTAGCGAGCAGAAGTCACCACCTGGGCAGCAAATAATGTCGGTTAAGAAGCCGATATTGGCGGTGTCAAAGCCGAGCTTTTTCAATTCGCCATATAATTCAAGCAGATCAACTTGCGCGACATCGGCAAGCACCACGTTTTGCTCGTGGGTTGTGCGAATTTCAGCAAAGCTATAGCGCTCAGCCAAGCCTGCAATGCCATCCATTTGTTCCGCAGTCATATCGCCTGGGGCAACGCCGGTTCGTTTAAGCGACAGCGTGACAATGGCATAACCCGGCACTTTATGTGCGCTGACATTGCGGTGCGCCCAGTTATCAAACACTGAGTTTTCTTGACGCGCCTTCAAGTAGTCGGCGCTATCACCAGCATATGAAACATAGTCAGGCTCGGTGAAGAAGCTGGCTAGGCGGGCAAACTCAGCCTCAGGCACGGTTAATGCGCCACCCTGCAAATGCGCAAATTCTGCCTCGACTTGTTCAGCGAAAACCTCTGGTGAGAGCGCTTTCACTAAAATCTTGATGCGGGCTTTGAATTTATTGTCGCGACGGCCATGCAAGTTGTAGACGCGCAAGATCGCATCCAAATAGGCAATTAAGTCTTCGCGTGGTAAGAACTCACGAATGATAGCGCCAAGGATGGGTGTGCGGCCTAAGCCGCCGCCAACTAAAATACGATAGCCAATGTCGCCGGCATCATTGCGGACAATATAAACGCCGATATCGTGCACTTGTGTGGCCGCGCGATCGATATCAGGTAGGGCGTTCACTGCCACTTTAAATTTGCGCGGGAGAAAAGCGAATTCAGGGTGAAACGTTGACCATTGACGAATTAATTCGCAGGTCGGCCGTGGATCTTCGATTTCACCGGCGGCTACACCAGCAAATTGGTCAGTCGTGGTATTGCGAATGCAGTTGCCGCTGGTTTGGATGGCATGCATCTCAACCGTGGCTAGCTCGCCAAGTATCGTTGGTACATCTTCGAGCTTTGGCCAGTTCAGCTGTATGTTCTGCCGTGTGCTGACATGGGCATAACCTCGGTCGTAGCGGCGAGTAATGTCGGCAATTTTGCGGAACTTGGCTGATGACAACATGCCGTAAGGCACCGCAATACGCAGCATTGGCGCATAGCGTTGGATATAAAGGCCATTTTGCAAGCGCAGAGGACGGAATTGATCTTCGCTCAAGTCGCCAGCTAAGTAGCGCTCAGTTTGGTCTTTAAATTGGGCCACGCGATCATCGACAATGCGTTGATCATAAGCATCATAGCGGTACATAGCTCACTCACCATTTTAGTCAGTGCGCACTTTAACAGGCTACTTTATATAATTAAATTGAGATTTACTGAGTCTGTGTATCAGTAATACTGTTTAAGTTGCTATTTGTCGGACAATCGACAGTGTGCTGGAGCTAGCTCGTGCCTGTGCTAGCATAGCGCCACACTAAATGCGCCGTTGGCGGACTTCAGCAGAGACATACATGAGCTTTCGAGCCAACGACAGCCTAGCCGAACAAATTGCCCATCATGTTGGCGAGCTCATTATCGCTGGCGAGCTAGTTGAAGGCGAGCGTATTCAAGAAATGCGCATTGCCGGCGAGCTCGACGTTAGCCGTGGCGCGGTTCGCGAAGCGCTGCTAATTTTGCAGCGGCGCCACCTTATTACAATTTTCCCGCGCCGCGGAGCGGTGGTGACTGAACTCAGCCCTGCATCCTTAAAAAGCCTCTACGAACTGCTGATTCTGCATTACAGCCTGATTGTGCGACGTATATCTACGCTCTGGCTTCAGTCTGACTTACCACCTTTCATGACAGCCTTGGCTGAAATGGAGGAGGCGCTAAGCACACAAGACATCGAGCGCTTCTATGAGCGTGGCTATGAGCTATTACGTTTAGCGCAACCGTTTGCGAATAATCCATACCTCGATGCCATCTTGGCTGATTTACAGCCTAGCGCACGACGTGCGGCATATTTGGCTTTACAAGTTAGTCGACGCGAAATGGAGGAGGCTTTTGGTTTTTTAAAGGGGTTACTTGACGCCATTATGTTGCGCCAGGGCGATCGGGCAGTAGAACTGCTAGAAGAATACTTACTACATCAGCGTAATTTAGTGCTGGAATCGTTACTTCGTGTTAAACAGATTGAAATGGCTTGGGCTCGTCGTCACCGCCGCTAGGAATATTTTATGCGTCTGAAAACCATCAAGCTGGCGGGCTTTAAATCGTTTGTTGATCCGACCAACGCACACTTCCCGACCAACCTTTCTGCTGTTGTTGGGCCAAATGGCTGCGGCAAATCAAATATTATCGATGCCGTTCGCTGGGTCATGGGCGAAAGTTCAGCCAAGCATTTGCGTGGCGAGTCGATGACTGACGTCATTTTCAATGGCTCCAGCGTGCGTAAGCCGGTAGGCCAAGCCGCCATCGAGCTAGTTTTTGATAACGCCGATAAATCCCTGGGCGGCGAATATGCACAATACGCTGAAATTTCCATCAAGCGCGTAGTCACTCGTGAAGCGCGCTCAGACTATTTCCTTAATGGCACGCGCTGCCGTCGTAAAGACATTACTGACATTTTCTTAGGCACCGGCCTGGGGCCACGCTCTTACGCGATTATCGAACAGGGCATGATCTCGCGCTTGATCGAGTCCAAGCCTGAAGAGTTGCGTGTGTATATCGAAGAGGCTGCAGGCATTTCGAAATACAAAGAACGTCGCCGTGAAACCGAAAATCGCATGCGGCACACTCGCGAAAACCTGTCTCGCCTCAGCGATATTCGTGATGAATTAGGCAAGCAGCTGTCGCACCTGGAAAAGCAAGCGCGCGATGCCGAGCGTTATAAAGAATTAAAGGAAGAAGAGCGCCTGCTTCGCGACCAGCTTTATGCTTTGCGCTGGCGCGGCCTTGAGGGTCAAGTATCGCAACAAGAAGCGCAGATTCGTGAGCTGGAAATACGGTTAGAGGCGGCTACGGCCAGCGTACGTGAATTTGAAGCTGCAATTACGCGAGATCGTGAGCTGCAGTTTAGCGTGAGCGATGAGTTCAACCGTGTGCAAAGCCAGTATTACCAACTTGGTAGCGATATCGCACGTCTACAGCAATCGCAGCGCTATCAGCTTGAGCGTATTAGTGAAATTAACGCTTCGATAAACAGTGTTGAGCAGCAGCGTGAGCAAGCTCAACAACTTTTAGCGACCGATCGTGAAGCGTTAACCCTAGCTGAATCGGAACTCATGGAGCTAGCGCCGCAACAGGATCTTTTGCAGGCAGAAGCAGAAGCCGCCAATGAACAAGTCGCTGAAGCGGAGCTGACGCTAAATGAGTGGCAGCAAAGCTGGGAGCAGTTTCAGCAGCAATCACAAGCACCGCGCCAGCGTGCTGAAGTTGAGCAATCACGCATTGCCCACCAAGAACAGGCCTTGCGCCGCAGCCAAGAGCGCCTAGGGCGCTTGGAGACTGAACAAGCAGGACTGTCTGGTGGCACTTTGCAGGCGGAGCTTGATGAACTCAATGAACAAGCCGCAGAACATCAACTCATGGCCGATGAAGCGCAGCAACGGCTCGATGACACTGTCGAGTCTTTGCAAACGCAACGTGTGGCTTTGGGTGATGCGGGCACGCGCTTAGATGCTAAGCGTCAAGCCTTACAGGCACTATCGGGGCGTGAGTCGGCATTATTAGCGCTACAAGAGGCTGCTGAAAAAGGTCAACGTGGCGTTAACTCGTGGTTGCAAGCGCATCAAATCGATACCACACCAATAGCTCAAGCGTTGCGAGTAACTCCGGGCTGGGAGCGGGCAGTTGAAACTGTCCTCGGTGCGCAGCTGCACACTGTGTCAGTGGACTCCTTAGATTATTTGGCTGATCAGCTTAAGGACTTGCCGCAAGGTGTGCTGTCTGTCGCTGAGGCCTCGCAGGGGTCAGCGCTGAATATTGATGGCACATTGGCAGCGCAAGTAATAGGAGCACCGCACTGGTTGCAACAAGCCTTGAGTCAAGTACTGACTGCGGAATCGTTGCCGCAGGCCTTGGCGCAACGCCATCAATTGGCCGCCTCTTGCTCGCTGATCACACAGGATGGCTTGTGGTTGGGCCAGCATTGGCTGCGAGTGCAAACGCAGGCTCAAGATGCCAATGCTGGTGAGTTAGCGCGTCGACGTGAGTTAGGTGAGTTGGCAGCGCAACGTGAGCTTTTGAGTGCCGAGCTTGATGCCGCGCAAGCAGAACAGCAGCAGCTGCGCGAGTCATTGCGTGATGCTGAGGTTAATCGCGAGCAACAGCAGCGCGATGTCACGGCACGTTATCGACAAGTGAGCGACACGCAGGCGCAAATTGGCGCGCGGCAGGTGCGACTGGAGCAGTTCATTGCTCGCCGCGACCGTATCTTGCAAGAAGTTGATGAAGTCAGCCGGCAAACACAAATCGATCAAGAGTATTTAGCTGAGGCCAGATTAAGCCTACAAGAAGCCATTGATTTGATGAGTAACGACACGCATCAACGTGAAGTTTTACTGAGCCAGCGTGAAGGCTTACGAGAGCGGGTGGAGCAGGCTCGGCAACTGCAACGCGATAAGCGCGATGCTCTGCACCGCAGTGCCTTGGCTGTACAAACCTTAACCGCGCGCTGCCAAGGCTTACGTGCCGGTCTTGAGCGTGTCAGCTCACAGGTCGATGATCTGCGCGAGCGCCGCGAAAGTTTGGCTGAGCAGCTGTTGAGTGTTAATCAAGCGGCCTCTGAAGATCCGCAAATGCTTGAGGCTTTGCTCGAACAACATTTGGAAACCGAGGCGCAGTTAGCGCAACTTCGTGATCACGTTGAAGCTTTGCAAGCGCAGTTACGTGATGCCGAGGCTGGTCGCGCTCGCGCCGATCAGCAGCAGCAGATCGTTCGCGATAGCCTTAATAGCCTGCGTATGGAGTGGCAAAATATTGCTACTCGCCGCGATGCTCAAGCCGATTTACTGAAAGAAGCGCAGGGCGACTTAGCGCAAATGCTTGAGCAACTACCGGCGCAGGCGAGCGAGCAAGAATGGCAGTTATCGTTGGATCGAGTGGGTCAGCGTGTTGCGCGCTTGGGCGCTATTAACTTAGCAGCCATTGATGAATTCACCAGTTCGTCTGAGCGAAAAGTTTATTTAGACCAGCAAGATGCCGATCTAATGGAAGCGCTAGAAACATTGGAAAACGCCATCCGCAAGATTGATCGCGAGACTCGTGCCTTGTTTAAGGAGACTTTCGAGAAGGTCAACGAAGGCTTGCAGACGCTGTTTCCAAAGGTCTTTGGTGGCGGTAGTGCCTATTTAGCGCTGACCGACGATGACTTGCTCGAAGCCGGTGTGACCATTATGGCGCGCCCGCCAGGCAAGAAAAACTCGACTATTCACCTACTCTCGGGCGGTGAAAAAGCGTTGACGGCATTGTCCTTGGTGTTCTCAATTTTTCAGCTTAACCCGGCACCATTCTGCTTATTGGATGAGGTCGATGCGCCGCTCGATGATGCCAACGTGGCGCGTTTTGCTAGATTGGTAGAAGAGATGTCACAGCAGGTCCAGTTCATTTATATTACGCACAATAAAATTGCCATGGAAATGGCCACACAGCTAATGGGTGTCACGATGCAAGAACCGGGCGTTTCACGTTTAGTCTCGGTCAATGTGGATGAAGCCGCCGCGTTGGCGAATCAATAAGCCAGCATTTCGACGAACCAAATCAACATGAGTGCCACTATGAATACACAATGGGTTCAATTTCTTATAGCTGCATTAGTGGTCGCAGTTATTATTTATTTATGGCGTAAGCGTGCGAGTCGCCTGCGATTACGCATTGAACATGTCGCTCCGGATCGTCTCGACAACACGCCGATAGAGCGAAATGAGATAGTCAGTGAAGTGCGTGTGCGCGCGCGTGAGCAGGCTGCAGCACTAGCTGCAGAACAGGCTCGTATTGAGCCGACTATCGATAGGCCTATCGAAGCAGCTCCTGCAGCATTTGCGAGTGAGCCAGCGGCAGAAATCACTCTGGGGTCAACTGCGCAGCCAGTGTGCGCTGACACTACAGCTGTAGTAGAGCCTGAGAAAAATGAGCCACTTACTTTTTATCCTGGATTTCAAGGCGGCAGTGAATCTATCGCTGAAGATACAGCAATCACCGAAATCGCCGAAGTCGACAAGCAGAAGCCACCTGCGTTAACTCAGGAGGACTTATTTCCAGAAGCAGAAGATGACTCACCTTCACTTGGTGGTATCGATGAGTCTGAGCTCGCTTTCGATCGCGTAATATCCATTCACATCATGGCGCGAGAGGCCAGTATTCCTGGACGATTACTGCTCGAGCATTTACTACAATATGGCTTGCGTTATGGCGATATGGCCATTTTTCATCGCCACGAACATCCGACAGGACAAGGCGCAATTTTATTTAGCCTCGCACAGGCCATGGAGCCAGGTACGTTTGATATCGATACCTTGTCGCGCGATAGTGTGCCAGGCGTGAGCTTATTTCTCGGCTTACCCGGTTATAAATGCCTCGTCGCATATGACTTAATGATCGATACCGCACGGCGCTTAGCGAACGCGCTGCAAGCCGATATGCTCGATGACCAAGGCCAGATGCTAACGGCTGGAAAACTAGCTGATTGGCGCGATGAGGTAGTGGCTATCGATAGTCGCTCGCCCAGCGCCTAATGTCGGCACCTGCTTCTGTGAGCGCACGGATAAATGATCTGCGCAGTGCTCTGCGCGATCATGCCCATCGCTACTATGTTCTCGATGAGCCCAGCCTACCTGATGGCGAATACGATGCACTCTATGCTGAGTTACTCGCACTAGAAAAAGCTCATCCTGAGCTCATCACGCCAGATTCACCCAGCCAGCGTGTCGGTGCTGCGCCAGACTCAGCCTTTCAAACCATAACGCACAGCGTGCCGATGTTATCGCTCGATAATGCCCTGACTGAAGATGAGTGGCTGGCCTTTGACCAGCGTGCGCGCGAGCGTTTAGGCTGGGATTTAAGCGTTGGCTTGCCCTATGTGTGTGAGCCAAAATTCGATGGCCTTGCAGTTAGTCTGCTTTATCGTGATGGCGTCTTAGAGCAAGCAGCTACGCGCGGCGATGGCCAGTCCGGTGAAAATATTACCGCGAATATTCGCACCATACGTAGCGTGCCATTGCGCCTAATACATACAAGCAATGAACCTAGCCTGCTTGAGGTTCGCGGTGAAGTATTGATGCCACAACAAGGTTTTGAGGCGCTGAATGCCCAGCAAGCCGCACGTGGCGACAAACTTTTTGCAAACCCCCGTAATGCTGCCGCCGGTGCTCTGCGCCAGCTCGATCCAAGCATTACCGCGCAACGCCCGTTAGATTTTTATGCCTATGCTGTTGCGCAGATTGAAGGTGGTGACTGGCCCAATAGCCATGGCCAAACTCTAAGCTGGTTGGCAAGTCTAGGCTTCAAGCAAAGCCATTTAGTTAAGCAAGGCCGCGGCCCAGTGTTTGTGCAACAAGCATGGCAGGCATTACTCGATGCGCGTGAGTCATTAGCTTTTGCCATCGATGGTATGGTGGTGAAAGTCGACGATCGCCAACTTCAGCGTGACTTAGGTTTTGTCGCGCGTGCGCCTCGATGGGCCGTGGCCTACAAATTCCCTGCGCAAGAGGCGAGCACGCTTTTAGAGGCGGTAGACTTTCAGGTTGGCCGTACTGGTGCCTTAACGCCAGTGGCTCGCTTAACTCCTGTCTCGGTCGGTGGCGTTATGGTGAGCAATGCCACCTTGCATAATATTGATGAGATCGAGCGTCTAGATTTGCGCATTGGCGATCGTGTGGTGATATATCGCGCTGGCGATGTCATCCCTAAAGTTATGCGCCGGCTTGACGAAAACAACGCGGCGCACAAGCAACGCCAACGCGTGTCGCTGCCGACCCAATGCCCCGTGTGCCAATCAGCGGTGGTGCGGCTTGAAGATGAAGCGGTTGCACGTTGCGGCGCTGGGCTTTTTTGCCCCGCTCAGCGTAAAGAGGCGCTGAAGCATTTTGCTTCGCGACGCGCCATGGACATAGACGGCTTAGGCGATAAATGGATTGAGCTGCTCATCGCTGAAGAGTTGGTGCACAGCAGCGCAGATCTGTATTCACTAACGCTTGAGCAGCTATTAACCTTGCCGCGCATGGCAGAAAAATCCGCAAGCAATTTGCTCAATGCGATTGCGAAAAGTCGTGATACGACGCTGGCGCGCTTTCTCTATGCGCTAGGTATCCGTGATGTTGGCGAGACCACGGCGGCGGCATTGGCACGTCAGTTTGGCCGCTTAGATGCCTTGCTGGCTGCCGATGAGGCCGCACTCTTAGCCACGCCCGATGTAGGCCCAGTGGTGGCTAGTTCGATACGCCAGTTTCTCTCTGAGCCGCACAACCAAGAGATCATCGCGCAATTACAGGCCGCAGGCGTGACATGGTCAGATCAGGCGGCAGCGCAAGATTTACCGCAGCCTTTGGCCGGCCAAACTTGGGTCTTAACTGGCACTTTGGCAACAATTGGTCGCGATGAGGCCGGTGATCGCTTGCGTGCACTTGGCGCAAAAGTCAGCGGCAGTGTCTCGAAAAAGACCCATGCCGTGGTGGCTGGTGAGCGTGCTGGCAGCAAGCTTGATGCAGCTAAAGAGCACCAAGTGCAAATCTTAGATGAAGCTGCGTTATTAGCGCTGTTAGCCGTACATGAGCAGATGTCATGAGGGGCTTAATCGTGGCATGTATCGCCTTAATGTTAGCTGCTTGCGCATCGACATCGCCGCCTAGAAATGCACTTAACCTCTGCTCTGTATTTGCCGAAAAAAAAGCCTGGCGTGAGCCAGCGCGCGACTCACAAGCGCAATGGGGTATTCCCGCCTCCGTGTTAATGGCGACGATTTATCACGAGTCTTCGTATCGCCACGATGCTCGTCCGCCAAAGCGCTATTTATTAGGCTTTATTCCGTGGGGCCGCGCCTCTTCGGCCTATGGCTATGCGCAAGCGCTAGATGGCACCTGGGACGAGTACGTGACCAAGCAAAATCGATGGTTTGCGAGTCGAGATAATTTCTCCGATGCCATCGACTTTGTTGGCTGGTATCACTATGGCACGCGCATGGAGCTGGGCATTCAAGCGGGCGATATGCGCAATCTTTACTTGGCCTATCACGAAGGGCGTGCTGGCTTTGCGCGCAATAATTATTTGCGCAAGCCTTGGCTAATGGCCTATGCCGATCGTGTTCAGGGTACTGAGCAGAACTATCGGGCGCAGCTAGCCTCGTGCGCGGCGTGGCGTCCATAAGCGCCCGCGCTGCCAGTCTCGCCAAATAAACCGATCTGGTGCTAACTGCGTGGCAATCGACTCTGGCCATGGCGAGGGCGTGTTCGTTATTTCATTGGCGATGATTTCGGCCGCAACCCAAGCTTGTGTGTAGCCCTTGGCTCCGTGGCCAATGCTGACATAGAGCGGCGGTAGATCAGGCATTGTTAGCTCTGGCTGGTGTTTTCGCGGTGGATGTGCAACTAATGCACTCAGCAGCGATGGATTATGACGTCCTGCCATTGGCGAAAAATCGGGCGTTTGCCAGCGCAGGCTGGCGCGGGCTTGCCAGTCGTCCAGTGGCGGCAAGCCGTTTGCTACGCTAGGAACACTTTTGCTCAACTCATTGGCATTAAATTGATGATCATGGCGCCGAATATCTGTTTGTAAGTCCATGGGCGAGAAAGTCGCGCCTACACAGTGGTAGCCGCTATCGCTAGGTGTTAGGTATCCGCCATAGCAAAGCGTGGTACGCAGCTGAAATGCCGTTGGAAATTGCGAAATTTGTCCACGCACAGGGCGCAAAGGCAGGCCATCGGTGAGTGGAATTGATGAGCCACCAGCGTAGGCCAACACTATCGAATCGGCAGAGAAGTAGCCTTGTGTGGTGTTAACGCGCCATTGCGAATCTAGCGCCTCTGCAGCTTGCACACGGGCGTTAAACACTGTGCGAATATTTGCATGCACCAAGAGCGCGCGTAACAGCCCATCCGTGCGAATAAAGCCAGCTTGTGGAAACCACAACGCTGAGCGATTTAGCGTAACTCCGGCCTGCTCGCTAGCGGCCTCAGCATCTAGGCGCCAAACCTGCTTTTGCCACCACGGATGCGTGGCGTCGACATCTTGCAAGCTGCGCTCTTGATCAAGCCAGAGCACGCCGGTTTGTTGAAAATGCTCCGCAAATGGCGGCTGTTGTAGCAGCGCCAAGGTATGCAAATAGGCTAATGACTGCAGATGGTTGGGCGTTAGCTCGGCATTAACTAGCTTAGGATAAATAATCGCTAATGGATTACCAGAGCCGCCAGAGCCTGGCCTGCTTGCCGCATCGAGCACGGTGACTTGAAAGCCGCGATTAGCCAATGCCCAAGCGCAGCTAGCACCAGCAATGCCAGCGCCAACAACGACAATGTGCTGCGTCATAAAGACATAAAAATCAGTAGCTTAAAAGTCAATTCTTATGGCAAGGCGAGTTTAAACGGTTTAACCGTAACGCGCGCATACACGCCAGCGGCTACATAGGGGTCGCTATCGGCAAACGCCTGCGCGTCTACGAGACTATCAAACTCCGCAACCACCAAGCTGCCAGTGAACCCAGCAGGGCCGGGGTCTGGGCTATCAATGGCCGGTAGTGGCCCAGCAAGCAGTAAGCGGCCCTCATCTTTGAGTGCGTTTAAACGGGCCAAATGCGCTGGGCGTGCAGCTTGGCGGCCTGATAGAGAATCGGCGGCATCTTCACACCAGAGGGCATACCACATTAGCTGTCTCCTTTTTCTTGAGCTGGGGCTTCAATGATCGCACCACTTTTTACCAGCCAAATACCTTGCGCAATAACAAAGCCCACCGTCATTGCCATGCTGCCAAAAAGCTTAAAATCGACCCAATACTGCGTCCAATACAGCACGACGGTGGCATTGGCAGCGGCAGAGGCGAGAAAAAATATCGCCCAAGCCATGTTTAAGCCACGCCATTGCGCTGGCTTTAAGTTTACTGCGTGACCCATCATGCGCTGGATGATGGGTTGTGAGCCCAGCCATTGGCTGCCGAAAAATACGAGTGCTAACAAGACATAGACTCCAGGCGCTTTCCACTGCAGGTATTTTTCATCGTGCAGGATGAGCGTTAATGAGCCCAAACCTAGAGTGGCGGCGACAGTGATCCATTGGCTGGTTTCTAAACGCCGCTGCTGCCACCACATATAGCCGTAGATGACGACAACAGCGATCATTAACACGCCGGCAGCAACAAACACGCCCTCTAGTTTATAAGCGATAAAAAACAAGATGATGGGTAGGAAATCCAACATGGCTTTCATGACAACTCCGTCTCGGTGAGTGCCGCAAGCTGCGGCAAACCTGCTAAAGTGCTGCATCTTAAAGCAGCACATGAGCGCCGACCATGCCCGCGATCGATTTACATAGTCATAGCCGCTACTCAGACGGCAGTCTATCGCCAACTGAATTAGTCGCCTTGGCCGCGAAAGCTGGTGTTAAGGCCTTGGCATTGACCGATCACGACAGCGTCTCTGGAGTGCCTGAGGCGCAAGCAGCAGCGTTAGAACATGGCATTACCTTAATTCCCGGTGTTGAAATTTCTGCCAGCTGGGGCGTCCACAACGTTCATATTGTTGGCCTGCAAGTCGATATTCATCACCCGGTTTTAGTTGCCGGCCTTGCGCAGCAGGCTGGTGCTCGTGCGCGCCGCGCCGTCGCTATTGCCGAGCGTTTAGAAGCCTTGGGCATGACCGGTGTCTATGAAGGTGTACTGGCTTTAGCGCGTGATCCTGAAAGCATTAGCCGTACACATTTTGGTCAATGGCTCTACACCAATGGCCACGTCACTACAGTGCAGCAAGGTTTCGATCGCTATTTAGGCCCCCGTAAACCAGCATCTGTGCCCATGCCTTGGGCCAGCTTGGAAGATACTGTGTCATGGATTGTGCAAGCGGGTGGGGTGCCAGTGCTGGCGCATCCCGGCCGTTACCCGCTGTCACGCACTAAAATGCGCGAGATGATGACGGCGTTTCAAGCGGCTGGCGGCTTAGCTATTGAGGTTGCCACCGCGACTGAGAAGCCCGACATGGTGCAGTATTTGGCTCAGCTCGCGCAGCAGCGTGGCTTGGCAGCATCGCAAGGCAGTGATTATCATGGCAAGCCCGCGCCGTGGATTGCTTTGGGCAGGTTCCCGAAATTACCCAAAGGCTGTGAGCCAGTCTGGCAGCGTTGGGGTTGGGCTGCGGATGCCTTTAGCTCAGAAGAAGCTATTCCTCAGCTAGTTTAAGCACCTTAAGGATTTACCCATGACACAGCACTGGCGTATTCACCCAGATAATCCTCAGCCGCGATTACTGAAGCAGGCCGCTGATAGACTCATGGCCGGCGACTTAATTGTCATGGCCACTGATGCAAGCTATGTGCTTGCCTGTCGCATTGGCGATAAGTCTGCAATGGAGCGTCTGCGTCGCTTGCGTGAGCTTGATGAGTCTCACCACTTAACGCTGATGTGCCGTGATTTATCTGAAATCGGCACTTACGCGAAGGTTGACAACAGCGTATTTCGCCTACTGAAAGCGCATACGCCAGGGCCTTACACCTTTATTTTGCCGGGCACGCGCGAAGTGCCGAAGCGCTTATTGCATCCGAAAAAACAAAGTATTGGTATTCGTGTGCCGGCGCATCCAGTACCACTAGGCTTACTGGCATTGCTAGACGAACCGCTGTTAACGGCAACATTATTGATGCCCGGCGATGCATTGCCCATGACCGACCCGGAAGAGATCGTTGAGCGTCTGGCTCGCCGTGTCGAGGCTATCTTGGATTCAGGGCATGGTAATGTCAGCAGTACATCGGTGATTGATTTCACCACCGATACGCCTGAAGTCATGCGCGAAGGACTAGGCGATGTCAGCGCTTTTCGTGAATAGATAATTAAATGGCGGGTTATTTCGCTAAAATAGCGGCATAATTCGCCAAACCTACCGCTGAGAAGCGGCAAAATCCGAGATAACGCCATGCCAGCTGAGTCCATGACCACAGCCGAAAGCACCAGTACTCATGCTCCCGAGGTGTCGATGACACCGCCGGCGGATTTGTTTGCTATTGCTAAGGTGAATGGTGAGGACTACACCAAGCTCCCCGACGATCTCTATATTCCGCCTGATGCCCTGCGAGTTTTTCTCGACACATTCGAAGGCCCGCTAGATCTTCTGCTTTATCTTATTCGCGCGCAAAATATCGATATTTTAAATATTCCGGTGGCGCGTATTACCCACCAGTATTTGGAATACGTGAACTTGATGCAGGCAGCGAACTTCGATTTAGCTGCTGAATACCTGCTGATGGCGGCTTGGTTGGGCGAAATTAAGTCGCGCTTACTATTGCCGCGCCCCGTCAATGCCGAAGGTGAAGAAGAGGCCGATCCACGCGCCGAGCTGATCCGTCGCCTGCAAGAATACGAGCGCTTCAAACAAGCCGCTGAGCATATCGACAGCCTGCCTTGCGAAGGCCGTGATTTCTTTGTCGCGCAAGCACAAGCGCCGGACTATCAGCGCCCCGTAGAGCCGCCACAAGTTGAATTACGTGAACTCTTATTGGCCTTGCAAGATGTGTTGAGCCGCGCCGACCTTAGTGTGTCGCACCAAGTGTCGCGCGAGTCGCTGTCGCTGCGTGAGCGCATGAGCAATATTTTAGAGCTGCTCCGTGGCCAACGCTTTGTGCCTTTTGTGCAGTTATTTAGTGTCAGCGAGGGTCGCTTAGGCGTGGTGGTATCGTTTATGGCGATCTTGGAGTTGGTCAAAGAGGGCCTGATCGATATCGTCCAAGCTGACGCTTTTGCCGACTTGCATGTTCGCGCGCGTGTTGGCGAGGCGCAGGGTAATGATCTTGATCTTGGCGATGACTCATCTGAGAGCGATGTAGAGAGGGCATTTGATGAATCCTGATGAACTCAAATCAATTATTGAGGGCGCGCTATTTGCCGCTGGTCGTGCGCTGAGCATTGAGCAAATTCAAGCATTGTTCGATGAGGCACACAGGCCAGATGCCGGAAGCATTAAAAGCCTGCTCGACGCCTTGTATGCAGACTATGCAGGCCGTGGCGTTGAGCTTAGGCAGGTCGCCTCAGGTTGGCGCTTTCAAGTTCGCCATGATGTAGGCCCGTGGGTTAGTAAACTCTGGGATGAGCGCCCACAGCGTTATTCGCGTGCGCTATTGGAGACACTGGCCTTAATTGCCTATCGCCAACCCATTACCCGTTCTGAAATTGAAGATATACGTGGCGTGTCTGTTAGTACTGCCATTGTGAAAACCTTGCTAGAGCGCGAATGGGTGCGTGTAGCAGGGCATAAAGAAGTGCCTGGTCGGCCAGCGTTGTTTGCCACCACACGGCATTTTCTTGACGATTTTAATTTAAAAAGCCTAGCGGACTTACCCGCGCTGGCATCGATACGTGATCTCGCCGAGATCGCGGCCGACTTGGAAGCAGCTGCTCATGAGTGAAAAATTACAGAAAGTTCTCGCCCGTTCCGGTTTAGGCTCACGCCGCCATATGGAGCAGGCCATTCTCGATGGTCGAGTGAGCGTCAATGGCGCACTGGCCAAGCTTGGCGACCGTATTGTCGTTGCCGATGAGCTGCGCCTTGATGGCCGTCTGGTGCAGTTTTCGCTTGAATCGGATGTGCAGCGCCGCGTCATTGCCTATTACAAACCCGAGGGTGAGATTTGCTCGCGCTCCGACCCCGAAGGTCGCCCAACCGTTTTTGACCGCCTGCCGCGCATCACCGGCGAGCGTTGGGTCATGGTCGGCCGTCTTGATATCAACTCCAGCGGCTTGTTGCTGTTTACCAATGACGGCCAGTTTGCCAACCGCTTAATGCACCCATCTAGCGAAATTGAGCGTGAATATGCTGTACGCGTCATGGGCGAGCTCACTCAGGATGCTCAGCGCGCCTTATGTGCTGGCGTTGAACTAGAAGATGGCCCAGCCAAGTTCGAAAGTGTCTCGGAGCTTGGCGGCGAAGGCTTTAACCGTTGGTGGCAGGTGGTGGTGAAAGAGGGCCGTAACCGCGAAGTGCGGCGCTTATTTGAGTCGCAAGAGCTGAAAGTAAGCCGCTTGCTGCGTACTCGCTATGGTACGCAGGTATTGCCGCGCGAACTGCGTACGGGTCGTTGGATTGAGCTTGATAAACCCGATATCGATAAGCTGCTTGGGGCGGTTGAGTTACGTCCTCGTCGCAATGGCTCCGGCCTATTTGGCATCACGCGTCGCCGTATTGAGAAGCAGCGCGAGAACCCGCTGAAGCCGCGTTTTGTTGATGGCGCTTCGCGTTCAAGTGACAAGCCGGCGCGCAACACTGAAAAGCCAGCGCGTACATCGACAGATAAACCCGTACGCCGTGAGCGTAAGCCTGTCGAGAGCGCTGAGTCGCCGCGTAAAGGTGGTTATTTACGACAGCAGCGCCGTGATGGCGGCAGCTCCGACAAATAAGCGCAAAGTCATGGATATAAACGTCAGCACACCATCGATATTGTTCCCAGCAATTTCCTTGCTCTTGCTGGCGTTTACCAATCGCTTTTTAGCCTTAGCGAATTTAATTCGCCAACTCCATGACCAGTACAAGCTAAAGCCTGAGCCGGCTGTCTTAGCGCAAATGGCACACTTACGTCACCGCTTATTACTGATTCGTAATATGCAGGCATGTGGCGTGTTGAGCTTGGTCATGTGCATTGTGTGTATTGGCATGGTTCTGCTTAGCCAACCTATATTCGCATTGCTGAGCTTTATATTTAGCTTGCTGCTGATGCTAGCATCGCTAGCGTTATCGCTTCGGGAAATTCTTATTTCCTATCGCGCGCTAGAGATGCATTTAGCAGATATTGAAGAGTTACATCGTGAAGGCGGCGTTCAGCAGCGTCGCTTTCGCCGGCGCTAAGGCATCGCGCTTTAGCTTTGCGCCGTTAAATCAATCGATTGCCCCGTAGTGCCGCGAGCCGCTTCGCTGAGCAAATGCACATAATGGTGAGCAATAGACTCCGGTGTTTTCACCGATTCTGGGTTCTCGCCGGGATAAGCGCTGGCACGCATGCTGGTGCGAGTTGCACCTGGGTTGACGCAGTTCACACGGACATTGCTGGTGTTTTTCAGCTCATCAGCAAATAGCTGGGTTAGGCCTTCAACACCAAACTTCGATAGCGCATAGGCGCCCCAAAATGCACGTGCTTTGCGGCCAACACTGCTGCCCGTCATGATCACGCTAGCATCTGGGCTGGCTTTTAATAAGGGCAACAGTGCCTGGGTTAGCACAAAAGGTGCACGCAGATTGATGCTCATGACCCGATCAAAGGTGTCGGGGTCGTACATTTCCATCGGCGTGATGTCGCCCAAGTCGGCAGCGTTGTGCACTAAGCCATCGAGACGACCGAATGTGGCTTGAATTTGCTCTGCAACCGACTGGCAGAGTTCGGCGTGCGCGATGCTTAAATCTAGCGTAATGATGGCTGGTATGGCACCACCAGCAGCAATGATGGCGTCGTAGGTGGCGTTCAATGTTGCCTCTTCGCGACCTAATAGCACCACCGTCGCGCCGGCTTCAGCGCTCGCGATAGCCACTGCGCGGCCAATGCCACGGCTAGCACCAGTGATTAAAATAACGCGTTCAGCTAATGCTTTCTCGACAGACATAGTGAGCTCCTGTGGGGGTGAATTAAATGGTTGCTGTGACTAAGACTGGGTAGGTGCTCACAGCGCGGTCATGAGCCAGCGCGAGAAGTCAGCCACGGTGGCGCAATCAATGTCGGCCTGCCAGTCGCTCATCTGCTCGCCATCCGCCAAATAGCCCCAGCCGGCAGCAATGGTGAGCATGTCACTACGCCGCCCAGCTTCAATATCGCGAGCATGATCACCAACATAGATACACTCACGTGCCGCAACGCCTGCGCGTGCACAGGCCAGAAGCATTGGCTCTGGGTGTGGTTTGGTCTGCGTGACCTCATCGGCGCAAACAACAGCAGCGGCGCGTTGATCTAGCCCGAGTGCTTTTAGTAGAGGATGCGTAAAGCGAGTGGGCTTATTAGTAACGATGCCCCAAGCAATGCCTTCGGCCTCTAGTTTAAGCAAAGCGGCGTCTAAGCCTTCAAATACGCGCGAATGATCAGCGATATGCGCTTCGTAGTCGTCGAGAAATGCTAGGCGTAATGGCTCAACGGCCTCATTACTAAGCTCGGGATAAGCGGCTGCTAAGACCGCTTTAGAGCCTGCTGAGACGGCTGCACGAATAGGTTCATAGGGCAGGGCTTGCTCGCCACGGGCACTACGCATACGGCTAATGCCAGCGTAAAAATCGGGTGCGGTATCGACTAGCGTGCCATCAAGATCGAAAAAAACGGCGGCGGGGCGCATCAGTCAGCCTTCGTGCGTGTGCAGCCGAGCATATAGTTCACGTCGACATTTGATGCTAACCAATAGCGCCCAGTGACAGGGTTGAAATGCAGGCCGGTCATGTCATTGAGCGTGAGGCCTGCCTCGCGAACCCAGCGCGCGAGCTCTGCTGGGCGAATGAATTTGCGATAATCGTGAGTGCCGCGCGGCAACATGCGCAGCACATATTCAGCGCCAACAATGGCCAGTAGCCAAGATTTCGGGTTGCGATTGAGTGTGGAGAAAAATACTTGGCCGCCGGGCTTAACTAAGCGATAGCAGGCTGCCACGATCGCCGATGGATCGGGCACATGCTCAAGCATCTCTAAGCAAGTGACGACATCGAAGCTAGCGGGCATTTCTTCAGCTAACGACTCTACCGTGCATTGGCGGTAGCTCACAGACGTTACGCTTTCTTGTGCGGCATGGAGCCTGGCCACGCTTAGCGGTGCTTCACCCATGTCGATGCCCAGCACCTCCGCACCGCGTCGCGCCATACTTTCCGATAAAATGCCGCCACCACAGCCGACATCCAGCACGCGTTTGCCGGCTAGCGATACGCGCTCATCGATCCAATTCAGCCGCAGTGGGTTGATGTCGTGTAACGGCTTAAATTGTGACTGTTTATCCCACCACTGTGAGGCTAACGCTTCAAATTTGGCGATTTCGCTCGCGTCGACGTTTAGCGATGGTTTTTGCTCGGTGGCTTGTGTCATGGGTTGTTTCCTTGATCTCGCAAGTAGTAGCCGCGCAGGCCAGCAGAAATGTACGGCAAAGTATAGCCCGAAACGCTTAATTCGCGGTGGCCAAGAGTGCTACTGAATGCGCCGCTCTGTGCTAGAATCGAACGCTTTAACGACGGCCTAAAAGAAGAGAAAACTGCATGACCGACGTTGCGAACGAAATTCAACCAGTCAATATCGAAGATGAGCTGCGCCAGTCCTATTTAGACTACGCCATGAGTGTCATTGTCGGTCGGGCCTTGCCCGATGTCCGCGATGGCTTGAAGCCGGTGCACCGCCGCGTTTTATTCGCCATGAACGAACTCGGCAACGATTGGAACAAGGCTTATAAGAAGTCGGCGCGTGTCGTCGGCGACGTCATCGGTAAATATCACCCGCACGGCGACACTGCCGTCTACGACACCATCGTGCGTATGGCGCAGCCGTTCTCGCTGCGCTATTTGCTCGTCGATGGCCAAGGCAACTTCGGCTCGGTCGATGGCGATAACGCCGCCGCCATGCGTTACACCGAAGTGCGCATGACTAAGCTCGCTCACGAGCTGCTCGCCGATCTCGACAAAGAAACTGTCGACTGGGTGCCCAACTACGACGGCACCGAGATGATCCCGGCCGTTATGCCCACGCGCATCCCCAACCTTTTAGTCAATGGCTCCAGCGGCATCGCCGTTGGCATGGCAACAAACATTCCGCCGCATAATATGAGCGAAGTGGTTAATGGCGTGCTGGCCTTACTCGACGATCCTGATCTCGATGTCGATGGCTTGATGGAGCATATCCACGGCCCAGACTTCCCAACCGCTGGCTTTATTAACGGCCGTGCGGGCATCATCGAGGCCTATCGTACGGGTCGCGGTCGCATCTATATGCGAGCCCGTCATCATATTGAAACCGATGCTAAGACTAATCGCCAAACGATTGTTTTCACTGAAATTCCTTATCAGTTAAACAAGGCTCGCGTGATTGAGAAAATCGCTGAGCTAGTAAAAGAAAAGAAAATCGAGGGTATTTCTGAGCTGCGCGATGAGTCTGACAAAGACGGTATGCGCATCGTAATCGATTTGAAGCGTGGTGAAGTTGCCGAAGTTGTGGTCAATAACCTATTTGCGCAAACGCAGCTGCAAGGCGTGTTTGGCATAAATATGGTGGCGATTGACGAAGGCCAGCCTAAGATCATGAATCTAAAGCAGATTCTTGAGGCATTTATTCGTCACCGCCGCGAAGTTGTCACTCGCCGTACCGTGTTTGAGTTGCGTAAAGCGCGTGAGCGTGGCCATATTTTGGAAGGTTTGGCAGTAGCACTAGCTAATATCGATCCCGTCATTGCATTGATTAAAAAATCGCCAAGCCCAGCTGAGGCGAAAGAACGCTTGATGGCCGAGGTCTGGCTGCCAGGTGCAGTGCAGGGCATGTTGGAGCGTGCTGGCGATCTTAACGCTTGTCGCCCAGATGGCTTAGCGAATGGCATGGGTTTTATTGCCGATCGTTACAAGCTTTCTCCTGAGCAAGCACAGGCTATTTTGGACTTGCGTCTGAACCGTTTAACTGGTCTTGAGCAAGACAAATTAGTATTAGAATACAGTGATTTACTTGAGAAAATTAAAGCATTAATGCTGATTTTGGCGGAGCCAGAGCGCCTGCTCAATGTAATTCGCGAAGAGCTGCAAGAAGTGCTAAGCAACTATGGCGACAAGCGCCGCACAGAAATCATCGCCACGCGCCTAGATTTAACGTTAGAAGATCTCATCACCGAAGAAGATGTGGTGTTGACGTTGTCGCATAGTGGCTATGCAAAGATCCAGCCAGTTAGCGACTATCGTGCGCAACGTCGTGGCGGTCGTGGCCGTTCAGCGACAGCCATGAAAGACGAAGATTATATCGAGCATTTGCTGGTCGCCAGCACGCACGACACCGTGCTTTGCTTCACCAGCGCCGGTAAAGTTTATTGGCTTAAAGTCTACGAGTTGCCACAGGCCAGTCGCGGTTCGAAAGGCAAGCCTATTGTTAATATCTTGCCGCTGATCGAGGGTGAGCGCATCACCACGATTTTACCATTGCGCGAATACCCAGAAGGCCATTTTGTCTTTATGGCCACCGGCGATGGCACTGTGAAAAAGGTCGAGGCACAAGCTTTCTCGCGTCAACGCACAGCGGGCCTGATTGCTATCGATCTGGTTGGTGATGACGTTTTGATTGGCGCCGCCGTCACTGATGGCGAGCAAGACATCATGTTATTCAGCAACGAAGGCAAGGCTGTTCGTTTCCATGAAAGCGATGTTCGCTGCATGGGCCGTACCGCCATGGGCGTGCGCGGTATTCGTCTCGGCGAAAAAGCCAGTGTGGTCTCGCTAATTGTTGCTAATCCAGAGGCTTATGTATTGACCGCATCTGCCAATGGCTTTGGTAAGCGTACCGCTGTCACTGAGTTTCCAACGCATAAGCGCGGTGGCCAAGGTGTTATCGCGATGCAAACCAGCGATCGCAATGGCGAGCTGATCGGTGCTGTGCAAGTAGTCGACAGCGATGAGCTGATGCTGATTTCCAACCAAGGTACCTTGGTGCGTACTCGCATTAGTGAGGTGTCGGTGCTATCGCGCAACACCCAAGGTGTGACACTAATTAAGCTAGGCAAAGAAGAGAGCTTAGTTCGCACGGTCCGTGTCGATGAAATTGAAGATGATGGCCTCGACGAAGATGGCAATGTCATCGAAGTGAGTGCTGTTGAGCTGCCTGATGCCGAAGCGGCCAGTGCCGATACGAATGTAGCTGAAGATTCCCAAGACCCCGTAGCGGATGCTTCCGCTTCAGATGAGAGCGCGCAATGAGCCGAGCGTTTAATTTTTGTGCAGGACCCGCAGCCTTACCTGAGGCTGTATTAAAGCAAGCTCAGCAAGACCTTGTTGATTGGCAAGGTCGCGGCTGCTCGGTCATGGAAATGAGCCATCGAGGCGCAGATTTTGTCTCTATTGCTGAGCAGGCCGAGCAAGACCTTCGTGATTTGCTGGCCATTCCTAGTAATTATAAAGTTTTGTTTTTACAGGGCGGGGCATCGCAGCAATTTGCTCAAGTGCCAATGAATTTGCTTGCCGGCAAGGCCTCTGCGGACTATGTCTGCACCGGTGTGTGGTCAGAGAAGGCCATCGCTGAGGCGAAAAAATTTGGTGGAGTAAATGTTGTCGCTACCGATGTGGCCAACAATTTCCGCGCTGTGCCGACGTTTGCCGAGTGGCAGCTGGATAAAAATGCCGCTTATTTGCACTACACGCCAAATGAGACCATTCATGGCGTCGAGTTCGACTTTATTCCACAGGTTGACGTGCCGCTGGTTGCCGATTATTCATCGAGCATCCTCTCCGAGCCGCTCGATGTATCGAAATTCGGCTTAATTTACGCGGGCGCGCAGAAAAATATCGGCCCAGCCGGCATTGTTGTAGTCATTGTTCGTGAGGACTTGCTCGGCCATATGATGTCCGGCATGCCGACCATTCTCGACTATGCAGTTGCTGCTAAAAATGGCTCCATGTACAACACGCCACCCACGTACTCTTGGTATTTGTCTGGCCTAGTATTCCAATGGCTAAAAGCCCAAGGCGGCTTAGAAGCCATGTCCATACTTAATGCACGCAAGGCCGCTAAGCTATATAGCGCCATCGACTCTAGCGATTTTTATGATAACCCGGTGGCTATTGCTAACCGCTCACGGATGAACGTGCCGTTTACCTTGGCCGATGCCAACTTAGACAAAACCTTCTTAAAAGAAGCCGAGGCGCTTCAGTTGCTGAACTTGGCAGGTCACCGCTCAGTCGGTGGTATGCGTGCCAGCCTCTACAACGCCGTGCCAGAAATTGCGGTGGATGCCTTGAGTGATTTCATGAGCGATTTTGAACGGCGCTACGGCTAAGCCCGAGCGCCCATCACGGAACTAGCCTGATGACTGAAACTTTGCCCAGCCTCGATGATGTGCGCCAAAGCATTGACCGTCTCGATGGCGAAATTCAAACACTAATCAGCGAGCGTGCGCGTTGTGCACAGCAGGTCGCTCATATCAAATTGCGCGAAAGCCCTGAAACCACGGTGTTTTATCGCCCAGAGCGAGAAGCGCAAGTGTTGCAAAAGGTCATGGCACGCAATGCCGGCCCTTTGCACCCCGAGACCATGGCGCGCTTGTTTCGCGAAATCATGTCGGCCTGTTTGGCGCTTGAGCACACGCTCAATATCGCGTTTTTAGGCCCCAATGGCACCTTCACGCAAACTGCTGCAGTGAAGCATTTTGGCCATGGCGTAAATACCTCTCCGCTGGCAACTATTGATGAGGTCTTCCGCGAAGTCGCCGCTGGCTCAGCCGACTATGGCGTAGTGCCCGTGGAAAACTCTACTGAAGGCATGGTTAGCCATACGCTAGATTCGTTTTTAAACTCCAACTTGCGCATTATCGGCGAAGTTGAGTTAAGGATTCACCATCATTTATTAGTTGGCGAAGGCACAAAAACGGGGTCAATCTCACGTATTTACTCACATCAACAGTCATTGGCGCAGTGTCGGCAATGGCTAGATGCTAATTTTCCACGCGCCGAGCGTGTGGCTGTATCGAGTAATGCCGAGGCAGCGCGGCGTGTAAATGGCGAGTGGCATTCGGCAGCGATTGCCGGTGAGACTGCAGCTGAAATTTACGGCTTGAAGCAGCTGTATCAACGGATCGAAGATAATCCTAATAACACCACACGTTTTTTGATCATTGGTCGTGAGGCGGTGAGCGCGAGTGGCAGCGACAAAACCTCCATCATCATCACCGCGAAGAATCAGCCTGGCGCTTTGTTTACCATTCTCGAGCCATTCCATCGCCGTGGTATCAACTTAACGCGCATTGAAAGCCGCCCGAGCAAGCACGACATCTGGACGTATGCCTTTTTTATCGACTTTGAAGGTCATCAAGACGATGCCGCCGTGCAAGAAGTTATGGCAGAGCTAGAGCCGCGCATGCGTGAGGTCAAATGGCTAGGTTCTTACCCGAAGGCAGTGCTGTAATGACTAACTTCTTAAATCAAGCCCGCGCAGGCGTTCAAGGCTTAGCGCCTTATCAGCCTGGCAAGCCGGTCGATGAATTGCAGCGTGAGTTAGGCCTGACTCGCGTAGTGAAGTTAGCTAGCAATGAAAATCCGCTAGGCCCATCGCCTAAGGCCTTGGCCGCTATGCAAAAGGCCCTAGCCAATCCAATTGAGCTAGGGCGCTACCCAGACGGCAGCGGCTTTCGCTTAAAACAGGCGATTTCTCAGCGCTTCGGCTGTGCGCTTGAAGCCATCACGCTAGGTAACGGCTCAAATGACCTGCTCGATATTATTGCTCGTGTATTTTTAGGCGAGGGCGATGAAGCCATTTACGCCCAATACGCCTTTGCTGTGTACCCGCTAAGCGTACAAGCCGTTGGTGCGACTGGCGTTTGCGTGCCAGCGCGCGACTATGGTCACGACTTAGTGGCAATGGCTCAGGCCATTACCATTAAAACCAAAGTCATTTTTCTCGCCAACCCGAATAATCCAACCGGTACATGGTTCGCTGAAGCTGATTTTCACGCTTTTATGGCAGCAGTTCCGTCGCATATTGTGGTTGTTCTTGATGAGGCTTATTGCGAGTTCGTGAGCGACCCAGCCGCACTCAATGGCCTAGCGCAGCTTAGCCGATATCCGAACTTGATCGTGACACGCACCTTGGCGAAAGCCTATGGCTTGGCGTCTTTACGCGTGGGCTATGGCGTGGCTAGCGTAGAAATTAGCGGCCTACTAAATCGTGTACGTCAGCCGTTTAATGTCAATAGCCTCGCTTTAGTGGCTGCTGAAGCTGCCATTAATGACGATGAATTTGTGCAAAAAACACGCGAAATAAATGCTTCTGGCATGGTGCAATGGCAAGTAGCAATTCAGGCGCTAAATCTTACCAGCATCCCATCACGTGGCAATTTCCTCTGTGTCGATATGGGCACTGAAGCCATGCCAACTTTCCAAGCGCTATTGCGTGAAGGCGTTATTGTGCGGCCTGTGGCTAACTACGGCCTGCCCAATCACCTGCGTATATCCATCGGAACTGATGAAGAGAATGGCTTTGCAATTAGTGCTTTAGAGCGTGTTCTTGATGCTCAGGTGAAGGCTTAATATGCAGCGCTGGCCACTGCGACAAGTCGCCTTTATCGGCCTAGGCCTCATTGGTTCAAGCTTGGCTCGGCTGATGCGTGAGCGAGGCCTAGTCGAGCGCATCACTGCGTCTAGCCGCAGCCAACAAACACTCGCCACTGCACAGCAACTCGGTATTATCGATATTGGCTATAGCAATCCGGCCGATGCCGTTCGCGGTGCCGATCTGGTGATTTTGGCCATGCCCGTGAACGCGACGGAAGCTGTGATGGCGGCGATTAAGCCAGCACTTAGCAGCAGCGCCATTGTCACCGATGTTGGCAGTACCAAAGGTAATGTGATTGCGGCAGCCAAGGCAGTTTGGGGTCAAGTGCCCGAAAATTTCGTACCTGGTCACCCCATTGCGGGTTCCGAGCAAAGTGGTGTGATGGCGGGTAGGGCAGATCTATTCTCTGCGCATAAGGTTATTCTGACGCCGCTGGAGCATACGCGAGTTGAAGCCGTTGAACTGGTCACAGCTGTATGGCAGGTCGCTGGTGCCGACGTGATGACTATGAGCGTGACGCAGCACGATGCAGTGCTCGCGCGCACCAGCCATTTGCCGCATTTATTGGCCTTTTCTCTGGTCGATACCTTGGCGCAAGAATCAGACAACCTCGACATTTTTCGGTATGCTGCCGGCGGTTTTCGCGACTTCACCCGCATTGCCGCCAGCGATCCGCTCATGTGGCACGACATTTTCCTGGCCAATCGCGAGGCAGTACTTAGCGCATTAGATGCGTTTGAGGCTGGCACTAAGCGCCTGCGCGAGGCCATCAATAGCGAAAACGGCGATGCTTTGTTGGGTATATTTACCCGCGCGCGCGCCGCTCGAGAACACTTCACTCATATGTTGGCCGGTACGGCCTATGCTAAGTCCATGACCCAAAATAAAGAATTGCGTTTCACTGTTGAACCCGGTGGCACTTTCACTGGCCGTGTTCGCGTGCCTGGCGATAAGTCCATCTCGCATCGCTCCATCATGCTCGGCTCTATAGCCGAAGGCATTACGGAGGTTACCGGCTTTTTAGAAGGCGAAGATGCACTCGCCACGCTGCAAGCTTTTCGCGATATGGGCGTGGTCATTGAAGGCCCCAATGAAGGCCGTGTGCGCGTCCATGGCGTTGGCTTAAATGGCCTAAAAGCGCCGCCAAGTACGATTTACGTCGGCAACTCGGGCACCACCATGCGCTTGCTCTCAGGCCTATTATCAGCCCAAGGTTTCAACTCGGTGCTTACTGGCGATGCGACGCTGGCAAAACGTCCTATGGAGCGTATTGCCAAGCCATTGCGGCTAATGGGCGCTGACATTCAAACCACCGGCGAGCGCGGCACGCCGCCAGTCACCATCACTGGCAATACCAAACTCAGCGGCATTCACTACGACTTACCCGTAGCTAGTGCGCAAGTGAAGTCTGGCGTGTTGCTCGCAGGCTTATGGGCTGAAGGCACTACCTCGGTCACCGAGCCGGCACCTACACGTGACCATACCGAGCGCATGCTTCGTGGCTTTGGCTATGACGTAAAAACTGTGGGCGCGACAGCTTCGTTGCAAGGCGGAGGCAGCTTAAAGGCCTGCAAAATTGATGTGCCTGGTGATATTTCTTCGGCGGCGTTCTTTTTGGTGGCGGCCAGCATTGCGCCAGGCTCAGACCTAGTGCTTGAGCACGTAGGCATGAACCCAACTCGCGTTGGCGTGATCAATATTTTGCGTGCCATGGGCGGCAATATTGAGGTACTGAATGCTCGCGAGGTGGGTGGCGAGCCAGTGGCTGATTTGCGCGTGCGCAGCGCTCAGCTGCAGGGCATCGACATTCCTGAAGATCAGGTACCACTGGGCATTGATGAGTTTCCGGCATTGTTTATCGCTGCTGCGTGCGCCGATGGCGTCACCACGCTCACTGGTGCCGAAGAATTGCGCGTTAAAGAATCTGACCGTATCCAGGTCATGGCCGATGGCTTGCTGACACTCGGCGTTAGTGCCTTGCCTACCGCCGATGGCATCGTTATTACTGGCGGTCCGATTGGCGGTGGTGAGGTCGTCAGCCATGGCGATCATCGTATTGCCATGGCGTTTGCGGTAGCAGGTCTTCGCGCTACTGACACAATCACGATTCGTGATTGCGCCAATGTCGCCACTAGTTTCCCTGACTTTATTGGTCTTGCACACCGTTGCGGCCTGCGTATTCGCGTCAGCGAACACGATCTTCATTAAGCTTTAGAGTAAAGCCACGCATGAGTGATGAAATTAAGCGTCAAGCAGTCCCAGTTTATGTGCCTGTGATTACTATCGACGGCCCTAGTGGCTCTGGCAAGGGCACGATCGCACACCGAGTCGCTGCACGCCTAGGATTCCATGTTCTCGATTCCGGCGCTTTGTATCGCTTATTGGGCGCTGCTGCTAAGCGCCATGCTGTGTCCATTGAGAACGAAGCTGCACTTGAAGTATTAGCCGCCCATTTAGATGTGCAGTTTACGGCTGATGTGCAGGGTGAGGCTGTTATTTTGCTCGAAGGCGAAGATGTTAGCCGTGAAATTCGCACAGAAGAGGCCGGCCGTGCTGCTTCAAAAGTTGCCGTTCTACCAAAAGTTCGCAGTGCTTTATTGGCACGCCAGCAAGCTTTTCGTGAAGTTCCTGGCTTAGTGGCCGATGGCCGTGATATGGGCACCGTGGTATTTCCTGATGCCGATCTGAAGATTTTTCTCACGGCATCAGCCGAAGCGCGCGCCGAGCGTCGCTACAAGCAGTTGCTTGAAAAGGGCTTTGATGCTAGCCTCGCCGCCCTAACCGACGACATCCGCGCTCGAGATACTCGAGATACTGAGCGTAGCATTGCGCCGCTGAAGCCGGCCGATGGTGCCTTAGTGTTAGATAGCACTGACTTAGGCATAGATGCGGTCGTACAGCGCGTATTTGATGAGGCCAAAAAAGTGCCTGCGCTGGTAAAGTTTTTGAATTAAAAGCAGTGGCTTAAGGCCGCTACTTAAAGCACTAGCGTATAGCCATCGCCCGATGTCTATGCTGTTGGCGGATTGGCAAGCGACGACTACCAGTATGGTTGCTGCCAATTCTTACCCCATAAACCCGTCGGAGCTGGTCCGTCGGCTGAATAGAAGTGCCACCTTGGCACTGGAAGGATTACATGACTGATTCATTTGCCGCCCTGTTTGAAGAAAGCTTAGTTTCCCTAGATGTAGAGCGCGGTGCTCTGATCAAAGGTACGGTTGTTGCCATCGATAGTGATTGGGTAACGGTTGACACTGGCTTGAAATCCGAGGGCGTCATTGCCCGTGAAGAGTTTTTGAATGATCGCCGCGAGCTAGAAGTCGCTGTAGGTGATGCAGTAGACGTTGTTGTCGATGCTCTCGACAACGGCATGGGCTACACCCTGCTGTCACGCGAAAAAGCTAAACGCGCCGAAACCTGGATTCGCTTAGAGAAAATCTTCGAAGCCAGCGAAATCGTCAAAGGCATCATGTCCGGCAAAGTTAAAGGCGGCTTCACCGTCGATATCGGCTCTATTCGTGCGTTCTTGCCGGGCTCATTGGTCGATATTCGCCCAATCCGCGATACAGCACATTTAGAAGGCCGTGAGCTGGAGTTCAAACTCATCAAGCTCGACGCTAAACGCAACAACGTTGTGGTGTCACGCCGCGCTGTGATGGAAGCTGAAAGCTCCGCAGAACGCGAACAACTGCTGGCCAACCTGCAAGAAGGCCAAGTGGTTAAAGGCATCGTGAAAAACTTGACCGACTACGGCGCATTCGTTGATCTCGGCGGCATCGATGGTCTGTTGCACATCACCGACATGGCTTGGAAGCGCATCAAGCATCCAAGCGAAATCGTTGAAGTGGGCACCGAGCTGACCGTGAAAGTGCTGAAATTTGACCGCGAGCGCAACCGTGTGTCCTTGGGTCTGAAACAGCTGGGCGAAGATCCATGGTTAGCATTGATGGGTCGTTACCCTGAAGGTACACGCGTCCAAGCCAAAATCACCAACCTGACCGATTACGGCTGCTTTGCTGAAATCGAAGAAGGCGTGGAAGGCCTCGTGCACGTATCGGAAATGGATTGGACCAACAAAAACATCCACCCATCGAAAGTCGTGCAAATCGGCGACGAAGTGGAAGTTATGGTCTTGGACATCGACGAAGTGCGTCGTCGCATTTCCTTGGGCATCAAACAGTGCCGCGAAAATCCATGGGATGCCTTTGCGCGTCAACATGAGAAGGGCGAGAAAGTTGCCGGTAACATCAAGTCGATCACTGACTTCGGCATCTTCATCGGTCTCGACGG
>JBFJJU010000024.1:0-28900 GCA_041612115.1 Perlucidibaca sp. | reverse complement strand
GCAACTAATGCAGAAAGCTGCTGAGCGCATCCCGGCCGAACGCCTGTGGGTGAACCCTGACTGTGGTTTGAAAAAGCGGCAATGGCCTGAAGTCTTACCCGCCCTGCGCAATATGGTGGCAGCGGCGAAAACATTGCGAGCTTAAGCCTAAGCAAGGTCAAACCTAACAATGCCTAGGTTTGACCTGAGTGTTTGGCAGTTAGTATTTTTCTCTCGACCGTAGGAGTTGTGCTAGTTCAATTGCACAATATATTGGTTACTGATCGGCGATAATTACTTTCACTGCCTTCTCGTCACGCGCTATGCCTTCTGCACTTATATCCATCGCGAATTTATTGCCATATAGCAGCCAGGTCTCACCCACACGATTAGCATGTAGCTGACACACCTCTCCGCCGATCAGCACTCCAGGTGCGCGAAAAGGAATCCAACTTCGGGCGAAGGCACATGTCACACTGGCAACCTCTGGCGAAGCAGAAACCACCGTCGGGTAAACTCCCCACCAGCCCGGAAAGCCATTGCTAATTGCTAAAACCTCACGCGACTGGGCTAGCTTCATGGAAATAGCAGGGCCATCTACTGCGTGCTCAATTAAGGACATATAGCTAGGCCTAACACCAGCACAACCCACAAGGGTAGCGACAGAAAAAACCACGATGAATTTGAATATCATGACCAAGACCATTAGCGCGCGTGCTGCTCACGATAACGCATTCAATAGCGATAATCACAGCTATAGCAAGTCAACAGTCCACCTTATTGCTCACGGCAATATTGCCAAACGACGTATAGCCTTTCAGATAAGACCTTCTTCCTAGAAACACATATCCGCTAAACTCAGAATCTGTTTTGACCCATGCCTACGATAAAAAAGTAGAAAGGCTGTCTCTGCAGCCTTTCGGTACCCGTACAATAGAAAGAGACTACAAAAATGAATACTTCATCACGCACCGCATTGATCACAGGCGCTTCGGCCGGAATTGGCGCCTGCTTTGCTCGGCAACTTGCTGCTCAAGGTTACACTTTATTGCTTGTTGCTCGGCGAATTGATCGTCTCGAAGCGCTAGCTAAGGAACTAACCGACGCCCACGGGATCCAGTGCAAAGTCTTTGCTGCAGACCTAACTGATGCATCAGCGCCTAGCGCAATTATGGCTTATGCCGCTCAGCAGAGTCTGACCATAGACCTGCTGATAAATAACGCAGGACTATCAGGGCACAAAAAGTTCGTCGATACACCATGGGCTGAACTAGCAGGCGAAATTCAAGTAATGATTACTGCTGTGACTGAGCTTGCGCATCTCGTTGCGCCGGCAATGATTGAGCGTCAATGGGGCCGCATCATCAACGTTTCATCTCTGGCAGCATTCGCACCACCAGGTGAAAGTCTGCTGTACTCCGCCATCAAGACCTATGTGCTGATCCTGTCAGAGTCACTTGACATGGAGTTGAAGCCGCATGGCATCCATGTCACAGCACTCTGCCCCGGCTTCACCAAAAGCGAGTTTCACGATGTCATGGGCACACGCAGTACCGCCAACAAACTGCCTGCCATTATGTGGCAGCAACCTGATGAGGTAGTCAAAGAAGCCATCGACGCCGTGATGCTTGGCAAGCCTGTTTGCGTACCTGGCGCCTTCAATAAATTCTCGGTAGCGATGATGCGCCCCCTACCAGAATGGGCGAGATACCGTATAGGCAAGGTCGCTAACCCTTTCAAATAAGCGCGGGCTCAAAGCCGAATATTGCTGAAAGTGGAGCGACCTCGGTAGATTTAAGCCGACCAAGACAAATACATCCTTGTCACGGGGCATTTTACAAAATTAACAGGTTTTTTACCACGTCCGTATTTCGACGTATAACCCAGTATGCATGCGCATTTGGCGGCATTAAAGTTTTATTTAAGCACATCAAAAAGCATCGTTTTTGTCACAACGATTCGGCAACTGGCAACTTTTCCAATAAATGACCCAATGACGATTTCTAGCCCTGAGATGGCCTGGAAAGTTTTCCACGCCATTATGCCGAGCTAGTAATCGCTTCATTGCTTATAAAATTACGAGAGACTTAAGAGTCTGCTTGCGCACTATCAGCAGCTATAGCCATCAATCGTCGGCGCACAATCGGCAGGCGCCCTGCCTCTAAAACATACCCTAGCAAAACTTGGCTAAAGCCACAGTTACTTAGCAAAGCCGTTAGCTACTTTTGAAGGTAGGCACGCAAAAATGAGGCCGGAGGCTGCCTAGCAGACTCGGTCCGTATCAGCTTGCTGCTTGAGCGTTGTTGTATATGGCTTTTTACGTGTTGCATCAGTTACTTTGGCAATACCTAGTAAAGCGTTAGGCTTCAAGTCAGCTAGGTTATCTTGTATGGTCTTTGTGTGAATCAAAACGTTGGACGATACTCGATGGTTTTTAAGACGCTACTTCTATGCTTTTTTCTCTTACTACTTTCTGCGTGCAGCAACAAAAGCGTTAGCTTCGTGGGGCCGGAGCTTGAGAAGCCTGCATACGATGGCACATTAGCTCGGGTTTCTATCTACGGTATTTCAGATGGCGATACGCAGGCAGAGCTACAAAACATTGCCAAGCAGAAGTTTCAGAACAATCGAAGTCTGTTTAGTGGTTCTTCTAATAATCTATACACACTAAACATGAATGTCAGCACTGCAAAAGCTGGCGTCCAGTGTGACGAAAATAAGCTCAGCTACATTAGTAAGGGCTCGCTTAACACGAGTTATGCATTAGCTACCCTCGAACGAAATCCTCAGGACCTATTCAACGCGGATATAGAAACGAGAGGTCAGCATGAAACCTCCGTGCTTGCTCCTATTCAAGAGATAGTTAAGTGCGGAAGTCCGGCGATGATTGCTACCGATGCAGTGTCGAGAAGCATGCGTATTTTCGATCTGTTAGTTAAGCGTGAAAATGGCATGGACGTATCCAAAGAGATGGCGAGCGTCAGGAACGACAAAGATCTTCAAGGCTCAGCCATCATATTAAAGGCGATCTCAGGAGCGCTGTATGCCATTGTTGTTCCTGTTGCAACAACGGTAGAGGCGGCAGCGGATGCAGACTGGGGGGGTGCGATTTCAGCTGCCGCCAAGGCAGCCGATAAAATGCCAGCAGCATCTTACTCATCATCGCGGCAGATCAGACCTTCAATGCCTATCGCAGCAGCGCCTCAAGCTTATGGGCAGGCTCACCCAACTCAGTCGCCACAACAAAAGGCTACGTCTAATGGTGCGTCTCGAGCATCTGCCGTGCGGAGCCAGCAAACCTCTGCGAGCAAGCCGAAGCCAGCTGCACGCATTGTGAATGTAGAGCTGCAGGCGCGCGGCACTACAAATATGTACTTCCCCTATGATCAAGCATTAGACCTAGCAACAACTAATGCCGATACCCAAGCAAGACGTCAGTGCAGAGAGAGTTACAAAGGGCGTATTACCAGCCTCGCTAAGCCAAACATGGTGAAAAAAGAGTGCGATGAGAGTCGTAGTCAGCAGTATCGCTGCGTAGTTCAAATAACCCATACCTGCGAATACAAAAAACCTTAAGGAGCTACCAATGAAACGCGTATTACTTATAGCCTTGGTCAGCTCTTTGTACGGTTGCGCTACTGCCTACCCTGATCGAGATGCAGGAATCAATTCTCAGGCAGCTACGACGAAACAAACTGTCTATCTAGAAAGTTGGCCTACAGATAAGCCATGCCTCAAAGAAGACTTGGAGAATGCACTAAGAGTAAAGCTCGAAGAGCTTGGTTTTGCTGAGAGTCTAAGTGCGAAGGATGCCGACATGGCACTGCGTATCAATGCTCGATGTGAGTTCACACAAACTGGGCGAGATATGGCGACGGTGATATTTCCATTTGCCTCATTTTTTATTCTACCAATCACAGCAACAACGAATTACACAGTGACCGTTAATGTAAGTGAGTTTGGCCGAGATGCAAAAGAGTACAACTTCAAAGACAGCATCATGGTGATTACACATCCTTTTTATTTTGGCACAGCCCGAGATCAGTATCGGGATTATGTAAAATCAGCTATTCCAGCCATGAGTAGTAAAATAATAAACGCCCTGGAGGATGATCACTTTCTTTAGCCGTCTAGTTTAAGGCTCTATCTCTGCCCCTTTGAATGCGCTCTCATTAAAAAGGAACGAAGGTCGTCCGGTGTCAGGAACGGACATCCCGCCATATTTATTGCTTGCAGTCACTAGCCTCGCAAGTTTTTACAGAGATTTTTTTATGATTCGCTTTCGGCTTAAAGAGCTGATGGCAGAAAAGTCACTCAAAGAGAGCAAGCCAACCTCGCTAGTAGAGGTTGCGACGCAAACAGGCATAGCCCGCTCAACGCTCAACAGAATTGCGAACGTACGGGGCTACAGCACCAGCACTGATATCATTGATAAGTTAGGTGAGTATTTCGGCTGCAATGTAGAGGAACTACTGCAGCATTTAAGCGATAAAGGCGAATAGGCTGCCTAGAAGTCATGGGACAAAAGCGGCGGGACAAAGTGTATCTTTGGGTCACTTGGAAAATGGGCGTAAATAAATCTGTCCCAGATTTGTCCCAATTCTGTCCCAGAGCTTTTACAAACCCCAGAAACAACAAAGCCAAACTCGCTAAGTGCTTGTTTGGCTTCATTTAAATATGGCTCCCCGAACTGGACTCGAACCAGTGACCCAAGGATTAACAGTCCTTTGCTCTACCAACTGAGCTATCGGGGATCGTCGTAACGAGCGCGAATGATAGTGATGCTGCGAACACTGGTCAAGCCATCCTGAGCTCAATTGCCCATAAAATGGGCAAGTAGCTCAGTCACTCGTCAAACTTGCTGCATTCTGACGCTTTTGGCTGATGCGTGCAGCGCGCGCGCTTCATTAAACTCAGCATCACCGGGTCATAAACACCCTGCTTCATTAAATATACTCGCGCTTCAGCCAACATTTGGTCATAGCGAGCTCGTTCGGCGGCTGGCAGCTCGACCCAGCGTGAGGCGGGGATATCTTTTTCAGCATCGGTTAGCAGCTCAAATAATGTATCGATGTACTGCAGACCAAATTTGCGTAGCTCGGTCAGGCGAGCATCTAGGTCAGGAATGCGCGGAAGCACTAAATCTCTGCGTACCAAGATCGCAGCAGTAGCTTGCAGCAATGGATAGTGAATCACACCGCCCTTTTCGCCCATGCCTTTAGCCAGCTCCATCGGCTTATAGGCCAGCGCTGGTGCAGCAATAATGTCGGCTTGGCCATTATTGAATTTACCAGCATAGGTGGTGAAATCAGCTAGCACTGGCTGCGCGCCAAGGCCAGACACCATCTTCGCCATATTGGGCTCCCAATCGAGCACTACAATGCGCTTACCAGCGGCTTTGCTCAGCGAGTTAATGCCACGGTCATTTACGTAAATATAAACAGCACCAATCGGCACAACTGCAGCAACTTGGTAACGTCCATTTATCGCCAGTGAGGCCACGACAGGCTTGGACAACTGCGTTAGCAATGTTTTCATCTCGGCATAATTACGCAAGTTGCCTGGTGCATCGATACTGCCTAAGACATTGTTGAATTGCTTCGCGCGTAAAGTAGAAATAGCCACCACATCGCAACGGCCAGCTTTAAAGTCCTCTGCAGCTACGCGCTCATCGGTGTATGGGCGAATATCGGCATATAAGTTGAAAGCCTCGGCATACACAGCGAGCTCACGCGCGATAGCAACGACTTTGCCGCCCGTGCCAAATGGATCAAATAGGCAGAAGCTGAGCTTGACCGGCTTTGGTAGCGGCGTTGGTAAGCCGAGCATACTTTTTGCTGGCAGCTTCGCTTTCACGTCATCGGCATCTACAGCATGAGCGGCTGGCAGCAAGGCCATCAGCCCTACTAACGCCAACGCGGGCGCAATTCGCTTAAGTGGGTTATTCATCAAACAGGCTACATTCTTCATTTGCGGGCTCGTGTTTGCAGCGCACTTTGCGCAGGAGATGCATCATGGTGGTGTCATACACACCATCGGCAGTCATTTTGATGCGGGCCTCGCGCAACATCCTTGAGTAGCGCGCCTTCTCATCTGCAGACAGGTTAATCCAGAGTGCTTCCGGCAGGTCTGCATCGGCCTTTTTCAAGCGCTCAACAAAAGTGTCGATAAAGCGCAGGCCGTAGTCGCGCAGCTGCAACATGCGCTCGTCGAGATCAGGTATTTTAGGCAACACCAAGTCGCGGCGCATGAGGATGGTGCCGGTTGCTTGTAACAGCGGAAATCGAATGATGCCGCCATCCTTGCCAATGCCGCGATACAGCTCTAGCGGATAAAATGCCATGGCCGGTGCAGCGATAATATCGACCTGACCATTGTTGAACTTGCCAGCAAAAGAGGTGATGTCTGAAGCCACCGGCTGCGCACCAATGGCTGAGATCATTTTTGCCTGTGAAGGGTCCCAGTCGAGCACCGCCACGCGCTTACCTGCGGCTTTTTCGATGGAGTTAATGCGTTTGTCGCGCGTCATCACATAGAGCGCACCAATAGGTAACACGCCGATCACTTGGTAACGGCCAGTAATCGACATCGGCATAAAATCAGGATGTGCTAGCGCACGAATTAACGTCTTCATTTGTGCATAGCTGCGGACATTACCCGGCGAGTCGATGCTGCCAACGATGCGATTGTACTGACGCGCCCGCAACGTGCTCATGCCAACGACATCACAGCGACCAGCCTTAAAATCATCGCTAGCCACACGCTCATCTTGGTAGGTTTGAATATTCAACTTAAGGCCAAAAGCCAAGGCATCAACAGCTAAGTCTTTACCAGTTTGTGCCAATGGACCATTGGCACCACTGGGGTCGAATAAACAAACCTTCAACTCCACTGCCGGCTTTAACGGTGCTAGCTTTGCTGGAGCGGCGCTAGCGTTCCATGCCACGCTACTGAAGGCGATAGCTGGTGCAATTATTAACGCGGCTCGAAAGAATCGATGCATTGTGTGCTGCCTTATTTTATTATGAACTCTGACCATTACGCCAAACACTTCAGCGCCCTTGCCTCTCGGCAGTAGCTACTGGGTTTACGCTGCTAGATCGCGCCAAAGCTGTGCACTAGCGCAAGGGAATGCGCTGATTTACTCATCCTTTAATGCACACTCCGCTGCTTGACCTTGGCCACAACGCACACGCTTGAGCAGCTTCATCATGCGTGGGTCATAGTCACCTTCTTGTGTCATTTGAATACGTGCCTGACGCATCAACTCGACATAGTTGGCCTTTTCATTTATCGGCAAATCCAACCAATACTTCTCAGGAATGCCTTTTTCTTCACGATCAACATAAGCGAAGGCTTTGTCGATTTGTGTATAGACGAACTCACGCAGCTTTTGCCCAACATCTGGAGGAAAACGATCATGGCGAATGATGAGTGCAGCACTCAACATGACGAGCGGAAAGCGGTAAATTGCGCCCTTATCACCCAAGCCACGATAGATTTCCAATGGCTTATAGGCCACGGCAGGTGCTGCAATAATATCGACCTGGCCGTTATTAAACTTGGCCACAAAGTTGATGATGTCAGACGCCACAGGTTGCGCACCCATACGCTGCACCATTTTCGCCTGCGATTTATCCCACTCCATCACCGCCACACGCTTACCAGCAGCCTTCTCGATGGAGTTGATGGCGCGATCACGCACCATGACATAGGCCGCGCCTAAAGGAATCACGCCAACCACTTCAAACTGGCCTTGCTTCATCAATGGCGCTAGCGTCGGCGATGTTAGCGTTGCCAAGGCTTTGCGCATGGCGTCATCATTTGGAATGGCACCAACCGCATCAAGGCTGCCAACAAACTTGTTGAACTGCTTAGCACGCAAGGTAGTCACGGCAGCAGCATCGCACTGACCCGCTTTCAAGTCTTCAGCAGCCACACGCTCGTCGGTATATGCCTTAATCTCGGCATTAATGCCCCACTTTTTCGCCTCCAGCATATAGTCTTTGGCATAGCCGACTGCAGGGCCATTGGCGCCTACAGGGTCAAAAATACAAATGGTGACGACGCGATCTTTCATCGACTGCAATGCTCGCGCCTGCTCGTTGGTCGGTGCTGGTAGCGCGTGCGCTGCCGTGGCGGCGGTTAGCGCCAGAAGTGCAAATAGACGGTGAATCATCGTGTAGGCCTTTATTATTTTTGGGCTAATAGGGTGGTGCCCATTTAAAGGCCAAACTACCATCTTAGTGCTTAGCGCAGCAACGCCCGAACTGGTGCTTCAAGGCGAGTCATTCCAGCCTCTCGACCAATGGCAATGGCCTTGAGCGCATCGATTTGAGATAACTCATAGCGACTCCGTTATGTGTTTGCAGGCCAGTAATTAAAAATTAGCGCTAACTTTCATCCACGCATTGCGGCCTGGCTCGTTGACACGCTGGGTTTGCACAAAGCCGGCAATGCTACTGCCACTGCGGCTGATATGCTCAGCGTAGGTCTTATCAAAGACGTTATCGACACCGGCAGCAAGCTGCCAAGTGGGCGAAATAGCGTAGCCAGCATTCAGCGAAAACACCCCGAAGCCACCAGTTGTGCCAATATCTTGGCCAACAATATTGCCACGCCCAATATCAACGCGATTTTGCTTAGCGACTAAGCGCCACAAGGCACCGACTGACCAACGCTCTTGCTGCCAATTTAAACTGTTACGCATCTCCAACGGCGACAACTGTGCCAATGGCGTGCCATCAGTTTCATTACGGCCGCGCACATAGGCCACGCTAGAATCAACTGACCAGCTTGGCGAAAGTTTATAGCCCGCGCTAACCTCACCACCCCAAGAACGCGCCTCGATGTTACGAGTCAGCGTGGGTGTGCCAGATTGAATTAAAATATAGTCATTAAGCACGCTATAAAACACCGAAGCCGAGGCACTGCGCTTGCCATCATTAAACTGCCAGCCAACATCGAGCTGAGTATTTTTCTCTGGGTCCGTTACAGCAAAGGCCGAGCCAGAGCGTGTGCTAGCTTTGTTCTGAGAGATTAGCTCCCAATAGTCTGGGAAGCGCTCGCTATGGCCAATACCAGCATAGGCTGTTGATGTTGTATCGATGTCTTGCTCAACGCGCACAAAGCCACTAGGCAATACGTCATGGCGCTTTTGATTAGCAGTAGGGTTAACTGGCCCCATACCCATCATGTTGGCCAGTATTTGGCGGCGATCCTGCGCACTCCAGAAGTCACTACGTAAGCCAACAATGTAGCGTCGATCATTGGCAGCGTAAGTGGTATTTTCGGCAAAAATACCCGTTTGCTCGAAAAAAGCATCGTCTACCCGCGCCAAACTGCGGTAGTCAGGCAAACCCATCATAGCCATGGCATTACGGTTGCTATGGCTATTTTGTTGATAGTCCATACCAATTGTCGCCACTGTCTGCTCACCTATCTTTAGCTCCACCTGCGCCTTGCCACCGATAGTTTCTCGGTCAGGATTCATGACCATTGCCATGCCTGTTGGTTGGCGCAAGCTATAATTATCCATGACATGATCAACATAGTTGTAATACGTGCTGAATTCTAATTGACTCACACGCTTGCTAATGTTTTTACGGACATAGCTCAGGCCAACGTTGTCACGCGAAAAACTAGCGCCATCCATGCCGCGATCAGCGTAAGCCGCCTCACCATCAGAGTGTTGAGCGGTAAATGACAATCGAGTGTTTTCATCAGGAGTTAGCGTGAATACGCCACCAGCACTCCAACGATCATAATTAGAATGCACGCGATTGCCCGAGCCATCGCGATAATCATTAGCGTTAGTATGGTTGGCAAAGCCTCGGAATGAGCCTACGGCATTACCCATTTGCACATCGGCAACTTGGTCAAAACGACCAAAACTTCCGGCCGTTAAGCTTGCACGAGCTTTTACTGTCGGCTCTGTAAAAGACACTGGCCGGCGCTCGAAAGACACACTACCGGCACTATTCCCCGGGCCATTAAGCACCGTTTGTGGACCTTTAAGCACCTTTACTTCATCGTAAGATTCAGGAAAAACATAAGCTGTTGGCGGATCCATACGAGCGCCGCAGCCACCGAGAACCTGTTCGCCATCAAGTAAAATCGACAGGCGTGAACCCGCCATACCACGCAAGACGGGATCGCCATCTGTGCCGCCTTTACGAATCACACTAAAGCCTGGGATGGTTTTCAAATAATCTGCGCCATCGTGAGCAGGAATAGGCTGCCGTGGCTTTTGCGGATCACTGATAATAACTAGCGGAGCATCGACTACTTCTGCTGTCACAACCACTGGTGCAAGCTTAGTATTGGCCTCCACTACAGCACTCGCTAATAGCGTAAGTACGCAAGGGAAAATAGCTTTTTTCATCAGCCGCACGTCCTGTCATAAAGTCTGTTTTTATTAGATTAAGTATTCAGGATTTTGTACGCGCCGTGCTGCGGCAAATTGTCGCAGTAACGCCAATACATGTGCGCGCACTGGCGCGAATAGCAGCTATGGCTATACTATGTATTTTTATAAAGTAATATTAGGATGCGCCGATGACTCGTTATCTTACCCTGCTCATACTCGCCATGAGTGCCAATGTTTATGCAGTCGGTGCCGACCTACGGCTCCAAGAGGCCGAACGTATCAGTCAGGCATTTTCACAACAACTTTTAGCCACAGTAAAAAGTGCGATGGCTGCGGGCGGTACTGAAAATGCCATCGCCGTATGCCAAGTTGCTGCACCCAGTATTGCTAGCCAACATAGTCAAGCGCCATGGCAAATCGCTCGTACCAGTACAAAGCTGCGTAACGCGAACAATGCACCTGATGCTTGGGAGCAGTCAGTACTTGTGGCCTTTGCACGCGACTTATCTTCGGATCCCAGCAAAAATCCTGCCCCGCGAGTTCATGTCACTGATGATGAATACCGCTATATGACGCCAATCATGGTAGCCGCGCCCTGTCTCGCTTGCCATGGCAGTTCGCTCAGTGCCAACACACAGAAAGTACTAAAGCACCGCTATCCTAACGATCAAGCAACGGGCTATCAGCTCGGCGAACTGCGCGGCGCATTAACATTACGACAACGCGTAAATTTTGCCGATTAGCACATTTTCATCAACTCAATGACGCTGCTCACCAGCACATGTTTGTGCCACTTTGTGGCAAGTAGGTGAGTATGCGCTAGCTTTGATGCCAACTGCAGTTGCCGAGCATACACGGTATGCGCGCAGCCTGACCTCGCTGCAAGAGTCAGTGTGGCGAATGAGTCAGCGCTACATGCCTTTCAACTTGGCGGCACTAGGCGATGATGGCTAGCATCACAATATGGTGGAGTTCGCGTTTGCTTGCAGGTGCAGAGCCAGTAGTGCTGCGCGCGCTTCGGGCTGAAGCGTAATGGCCCCTCGCCCGACCCATGACTGCCATCGCACCACACACCATTGGCCGATAGCCCACAGCGACACCAGTCGTAACGTTGGCTTGGCGACAGCTCGATAACATCGGGCCAGATACAGGCCACGCGCGGACCTTTGGCAGAAACTAGCTCAGCTTTCGTGAGCTGCACGACGGCTGCATTCAAGCGCGCTTCATCTACTTGCTGTCGCTTTTTACTCCAACGCTGCCATAGCCTAGGCATGAGCTAGCGCAACTGCTCGGCTAAAAAGGCTAAGGTGCGGTCAAGCGCAGCTCGTGTGGGCTCACCGACCTCATCGATTAAATGTGTGGTGAGTACGCTATGGGCCGGCGTGCCGGCATTAGGATTTGCATGACAGGCATCGATTTCACGGCACTCAAACGCCGGCCCAAACTCATCACGCAGACGTTCAAAACGCTCGCCACGACACAGAAAATCTTGCTTAAAGCGTAAGCCCAAAATGCGCGCGCCGTGGTTGTTAATTTTGTCATGTGCGGCAGCAATCTCATCTCGCGATGCATGCAAACCACTGCGCTGCGCTTGAGTCGCGCCAATGGGCAGCGATGGCTGTGATAACACCGGCGCAATCACCGGTGCATCGAGCATCATGGCTAAGCCGAAGTTGCCGGTTAGGCACATACCGACAACGCCAACACCGGGGCCACCACACTGCTCATGGGCATGACGTGCCAATGCACGCAACCAGTCCACAACAGGGCTAGACTTATGTGCCGAGAGCACGCGAAACTCGCGACTAATGCAAATCTTAGCTAACGACTCAGCTGCATAAGGATAAGTGAGCGGCTTCATCGGCTCGCCAAACAACTGCGGCATAAACACGCTAAAGCCAGCGTCGGCGACACGCTCAGCAAAGGTCGCCACTTGCGGTGTGATGCCAGGAATTTCACTTAGTATGACCACTGCAGGGCCTGCGCCGCGGCAAAAAATCTCACGTGACACGCCTTGAAAGTGCAGACGCTCAGTGCGAAAGCCATCGATATGTGTGCTCATGATCAACCGCCAATCAAGGCGCTAACGCCACCATCGACCGGTAAAATCTGACCAGTGATATGACGTCCAGCAGCACTGGCAAATAGCAGTGTGGCGCCTTTCAAATCATCATCGCCGCCAACGCGCTGCAATGGCGTGGTTTTCGCGATGCTATCGACGCCGACCGTGTCCATAAGCACTTGCGACATTTTGCTCGGGAAAAATCCTGGCGCAATGGCGTTCACCGTGATGCCGTGATGCCCCCATTCGCAAGCCAGTGCGCGCGTGAAATTAACCACCGCACCCTTACTGGTGTTATAGGCAATGGTTTGCATCCATGCCGGATTACCGCCAAGACCAGCTATCGATGCCAAATTAATAATGCGCCCGCGTTTGCGCGGAATCATCGAGGCGTTAGCCACCGCTTGTGCTAGCAAAAAATAGCCACGCACATTGAGATTCATGACTTTGTCCCACGCCTCCAATGGATGCGTTTCCGCCGGCGCACCCCAACTAGCGCCTGCGTTATTGACCAAAATATCAACGCCACCCATCAAACGCTGAGCTTCAGCAGCTAAGTGATCAATATGCTCAGGGTTACTAGCATCGGCAGCAACCGTATGCACAGCAATGCCAAGTGCTGCCAAATGCGCCTTAGCCTTGGCAAGCTCATCGGCCTTGCGTGCAGTAATCAGCACAGTCGCACCTGCCTCACCTAAAGCTTCAGCCATTTGTAAGCCGAGGCCTCGTGAACCACCAGTTACCAAGGCCGTTTGGCCATTCAACGAAAACAATTCAGCCGGTTTCACTGCACACCTCGCATGGGTTTTAGGTTTGGGCTATCTTACGCACAACTGGGAAGCGCGCGCCATGCCTGCAGGAATCGCTATGAGTTGGTTGACTAAATTGTTTGCTCCACCGCTAGCACTTGCCGCAGTGACGGCATTTTTTATGGCCGTGCAAACGCCTCATCCATCGAAAAAAATAAAGGCGGAAGCAGATGTCGCACCCGACGTTATTGCCGAAAAACCAATAGAAAAAACCGAACCAACTACGCCGCCAGCAAAAGGCTTAATCAGCGACTGGCGCCCCGATGTCGATCAAGCGATAGATCAGCTAGAAGTTTGGCTGAGCGAAGAGCATCCCCAGCAGGAATTGAATTACAGCATGGCCAACTTGGCGGCACTGTATGACACCAAGCTATATCTTGTCTTTATCGACTACTTGGCCAGCCTCGAGCCTTCACTTAGCCAACAAGCGCTGCAAGAGCAACAAGCGTGGTTGCAATTGCGCGCAGAGCGCACTGCATCCGCTCGCTTAACCAATGGTGAAGGTTCTCTAGCTAGCTATAATGCTAGCGAAACCTATATTTCCATTACTCACGGGCGCATAGATACACTCACGGCGCAGATGCAAAAACCGGCACAATAAATGACGTGGTCTGTCTATATTCTGCAATGTGAAGGCAATCGTTTGTATACCGGCATTAGCACCGATGTGGCGCGAAGATTTGCACAACATAAGCAGAAGTCTGGTGCGAAATTTACACAAGCGTATCCACCAATACTCATATTGGGTCAGTGCGAATGCACCTCACGCAGCGCAGCTCTAAAGCTGGAACATCAGATCAAACAGCTCGCACCCGAGAGCAAACGTGCTTTAGCACTTAGTTGGCCATCAACTCTTTAGGCAAAATTTGAAGCAGATACCCTACGCACGCATGAACTGCCTGCTCGATGATGACCTCACTAATTTCACCATCTCGGTAATAGCCAAACTTCATGATTGCAAAAGCAATCTCAACCAGCATGGTGGCGCTATCGGGTTCTTCTGGAATGTACACTGCAGGCTCTAGCACTTTGAAAATTGCTCGCACCTCTGAGCCAATGCTCTCAATAGTCACTTCTTGTGCAAGGTATGATTCGCGACTTGTTGGCCCGCCTAAAATCAAAATGCCCGCAACCGGGTTTTGGTTGTAATAAACAGACGTGGCGCGTATCAGTAGCGGCGCCGCTTCTCGCCAATGCATGCCGGCAAAACTAGGTGTTGCACTTTGCACGAGCTCACATACTTGGCTTAAATGCTGCTCAGCAATTGCATTAAAAAGTTGATATTTATTGGCAAAGAATTGGTACAAGCTAGCACGAGGAACACCTGATGCTTCTGCAACATCAGGAATAGAAACCTCTTCTGGCCCACGCTCTATCAACAATATTTCAGCAGCGGCAATGGCTCTTGCCACGCGCTCTTGCGTGCGCAACTGCGCAGGTCGCCGGTGCCGCGGGATGTTAACTTCCATGCTTTTCTCCAGCGAGAATTAGTGGCGATCTAACGCAGGAGCGCCAGCGCCAGTACGTACAAATGCTAATAAGCCGCCGGCCATTGCCAAGTTTTTCATCAACAAAATTTGATTCGCCTGCTCGCCATCACCATGAAACAACAGGCCAGAAATGACACAAAACCCCGCTAAGGCTGCAGCAGTCAGTCGCGCTTGCCAGCCAAATAGTAGTGCTAAACCACCGCCTAGCTCTAAGGCAATAACCGCTGGCAAAAAGCTTGGGTTAACACCCATCGCTGCCATATATGCCGCAGTGCCAGAAAAGCCTTCAATTTTGCTGTAGCCAGCACTAATAAAGATAAACGCCATCAGCGCTCTAGCCATGACAGCTAAAACGCTATTGACCATGGGTTTCTCAATCAAATGAGCTACACGATCGGCGATGGTGTGTGACCACGAGAACATAGCTAACTCCAAATGTGACGCAGGCCTTAAGTTTAACGCTTAAAACCAATGCTGTGCGCAGAGATAAAATTAACTAAGAAGCGCGGCGCTAAGCGCACAGAAAATGCAAGTATTTTGGTTAGCAATCGGTGTACAGATACACCACGCTTAGCCTTTAATGAGGCATAGGCATAATTTGCCAAGCTATCTAGCGACGACAGCATAGGCCAACGGAAAGCAGCAGAGCCAACCGCATTGGCTGCAGTCGCAAAACCGGTGTCAGTCGGACCAGGACAGAGTGTTGTTACCTGAACATTGTGACCTTTCAACTCATAATTAAGCGCATCGGAGAAGCTTAAAACATAGGCTTTTGAGGCGTAGTACACAGCAGCTCCAGGACCCGGCATGAAGCCAGCAATAGAGGCGACGTTGAGGATTTGGCCACCGCCCTGCGCCACCATACGACGCCCCATGACGTGCGCTAACGCAGTCAATGCAGCGACATTAAGCTGCACCATTTGGTTGATTCGCTTTATATCCGCATCGATAAATGTACCAAACTCACCAAAACCAGCATTGTTAATCAGCATATCGACACGCTGATCACCGAGCTTTTGCATTAGCTCATCGGCTGCGCCTTCATAGCCAAGGTCTTGACCAATTACACTGGCTTTAATGCCATGGCTATTACTCAGCTCAGTAGCAATGGCCTGCAATTTATCAACGCTACGAGCAACCAAAATTAAATCTGTGCCATCAGCCGCCAATCGGCGAGCTAGCTCTAAGCCAATGCCATTGGATGCGCCGGTAATTAATGCTGTTGCCATTTTTATTCTCCCCGAATGGATATAACGCCGTACCTTGAAAGTACCTTAGTTTTATTGCCCGCAGGCCGACTAACCGCTAAAACACTGTAAATAGCGGCTAAACGCACTAGCACCACACAACTGGTACAATTGTACCTATAAAAACACACCCTACGACTACCACTTATCGGATAAATACCCCCTTTTGGTCTCATTCAGCTTGACGCAGCACCGCGTACGCCGAAGAAACTCAAAACAACACTGGCTTTAATTCATAAAGCTCCGTATAATTTGCGCCGCCGCAAGAGCGGTTGATCGTACCTGCCTTTTTTCGTGCTGTTTCGGGGTCACTTCCCTGTATCGCAGCCGTCCCGGCTTGGTTGGTAACGACCATATAGCCAGCCTCCGCCGACTCTCGCCGGACCGCTGCTGTACTCACATACCGCGGGCTAACCGCGAGGATAAACGAAGTGTCCCTTACTTTTGCTGCTTTAAAGCTGCATGATGCGCTATTGGCTGCGCTGAATGAAGCCGGTTATACCGAACCCACTCCTGTCCAAGCACAGGCTATTCCCATCGCCCTAGAAGGCAAAGACCTGATGGCCTCTGCCCAAACCGGCACAGGCAAAACTGCGGCATTTATTCTGCCGGCACTACATCGCATCACTAAAACGCCAGGCGGCCCCGGTAAAGGCCCACGTATTTTGGTGTTAACACCAACACGTGAATTGGCTCGCCAAGTCGAAACACAGGCGCGCATCTATGGTGCTCGCTTACGTGTTCGCACTGCCAGCATCTTGGGCGGCATGAACTATCAACAACAAGCACGCCAATTACAGCGCCCTGTTGATGTCATGGTCGCCACACCAGGTCGCTTACTCGACCTAATGAATCGCGGCACCATCACGCTCGACCGCGTTGAAGTTTTAGTGCTCGACGAAGCCGATCGTATGCTCGACCTAGGCTTTATTGATGACGTTGAGCTAATCGCTGAACAGGCTCCAGCTGAACGCCAAACTTTGCTATTTTCCGCCACATTGGAAAACCGCATTGCCACGCTAGCTGCTCGCGTTATGAACAACCCAGAGCGACTGCAAATCAGCTCGCAAACGGCTAAACACGAAAACATCGAGCAGTCGCTATACTTCTGCGATGACATGACGCACAAAAAAGCAATTCTATTGAAGCTGCTGGCTGACCCAGCCGTAAATCAATCAGTCGTATTTACAGCGACTCGGCGCGATGCCGAAGAGTTGTCGATTGAGCTTGCCAACTTTGGCATTCAGTCTGCCGCTTTGCATGGCGACATGAAACAGCCTGCTCGTAACCGCACGCTGCGCGCTCTTAAAGATGGTGGTGTTCGCTGCTTAGTTGCCACCGATGTCGCCGCTCGCGGTATCGACGTCGTTGGCATCACCCACGTATTCAACTTCGACCTTCCGATGGTCTTAGAAGACTATGTGCACCGTATCGGCCGTACTGGCCGCGCCGGTCGCTCAGGCACAGCCATTAGCTTGGTTAACCGTCGCGACCGCGGCAAGCTTCAGCGCTTGGCTGCCTACACAGGCAATGCCATTCCTGAGGTTACTATTCCTGGCATGGAACCACGCCCAGCACCAAAATATCGTGACAATGGTGGTAGCGGTGCAGGTCGCCCAGCCGGTCGTGGCGCACCTCGTCGTGATGGCGGTGGTCGTGACTTTAATCGTGGCTCAAGCAATGAACGTCCTGCTTATGGCAATGACCGTCCACGTGGCGATCGCCCTGCCTACAGCAATGATCGTCCTGCTCGTAGCAATGACCGTCCTAGCTTCAGCAATGATCGTCCAGCCTATGGCCAAGGCCGTCCTGCTTATAGCAATGATCGTCCTGCTCGTAGCGGTGAAGGTTTCGCGCCTCGCGCTAACGACCGCCCACGTGGCGATCGTCCGGCCTACAGCAATGACCGTCCTGCTTACAGCAACGATCGTCCACGCAGTGACCGCGGTGGTTTCCGTGATCGCGCTGCCGCACCTCGTCGTGATGGCCCATCGGGTGATGCCGAATCGATCGGTAACCGTGCCGGTGTAGCAACGCATGAGCGCTCAGCATTTGATCGTAAAGCCCTACGCACTGACCGTCCGGCATTTAGCCGTGGTGGTGAGCGTCGTCCAGCTGGTGGCGATTTCCGCGCCCGTTCAAATGACGCGCCACGCCGCAGCTACAACGACAGCCCAGCCGATGGTACTAGCGCAAACCGCCCGCAACCTCAAGTTCGTGTAATCCGTTCTCGAGATAGTCGAGTAGGCGCTGCATCGACGGCAGGGTTCGACGACAAGCGGTAAGGCCGAACTCTAACGAGTCTACATAGCTCGTTAGGGTGATGTTTAGCGCCACCTGATCGACCGGTATAGATACTGGATACTGGCCGGTCAGGCGCGCACCATTCCAATACAGTGGCTGTTTCGGGCCCGGCACATTGGAAATAATCACGTTAAATGCGCGCAGGCCAGAGGCCAGCCCAGTGGCTAAATTAATGCCCGCTGGCGCCATCATTAGCGCCGTATAGTTCAAAATTTCTGCTGGACTCATCTGCTTGTAGCGCGCTTTAGACTCCTTCACCGATGCCATCACTCGCTCTAAACGCAAAGTAGGATCGGCCACCTCCGTGCCTAAATTCGCCAAAATCATCGCAATTTGATTGCCTTCACTACTGTCATCGCGACGCAATGACACTGGCACCATGGCAACCAAAGGCTTGTTCGGTAAGGCTTGCTGGCTGATCAAATAATTACGCAGCGCACTGCCGCAGACCGCCAACACCACATCATTGAGCGTGCAATTAAACGCACTGGCAACTGCCTTATAGCGTGCCATAGGCCAGCTTTGGGCGGCGAAACGCCGACTGCCCGTGATTTTGCTATTGATAATGCTCGGTGGCGCTTGAAAAAATGACACGAAATTGGGATCGCGAGTGGATTTTCGTGAGACTTTCGCTATTTCGCCCAATACTGCTGGCATGGTGGCGAGCTGCTTGCTCATGGTCGCCGTAAAGCGCGCCATGCCTGTAGCCATTTCCACTGGATTGCGCAATAGGCCTGGCGCTTTCTTGCGTGGCTCCATGGCCCAAAGAGGTGGCAGATCACGCATATCACAATCTTCGCTTAATGCACGTGAGCCCATACGCATGGCAGCTATGCCATCGAACAACGAATGGTGCACTTTGGTGTAGAGCGCGAAACGTCGACCTTGAACGCCCTCAATTAAATGCACCTCCCACAATGGCCGCTCACGATCCATCAGGTTGCTATGTGCAGCCGAAACGTATGACAGCAGCTCACGAATACGCCCAGGCTTGGGCAACGCGCGATGACGAAAATGATGCTCTAGGTCGAATTGCTTATCGTTTTCCCAGAAATACTGGCCAAATCGCGTCACTAAACGCTTATTAAAAGGCGATGAAGGCTCAGTAAAGCTACGTAAGTGCTCTACTAGATCGCGGATATAGCGTGGGCCGGCGTCTTCTGGGTAATCAAATAATTGCAGTCCTGCAACATGCATAGGCTGTTGACGTTTTTCCATCCACAAAAACAACTGATCTGCTGGTGATAAAGCTTTCATGTGCGCCATCCATCAAAAAATTAAACTAATTAAGCAGTTCGCCTAGGCCGGAAGTCACGAGCTGGCCAGCGCTACCCAAGAGCTGCCATGAGGTAGAAGCTAAGGCGCCAATCACGCTGGGCGGCAACTCAACATAATACGGACCACTAGCGCTGACCAGTGGCATATCGGCGATAAGTGGCCGTTGCAACCTTAGCTCATGCTGGCCATCAGCGGCGCTCATACGTAGCTGCATAGTAGTAGCCGCCAAACTCGATGGGGCGGTGTATACAGCCCGCACTGCCCACTGCCCATCGAAGCCGGTTATTTTTAGCCAACGTTTACTAGCAATTTCACGTGCACTGGCTTGGCGACTTGATGCGCCAGCCGAACGATAAAGTGCGCCAGCACGATAACCTAAGTCTGACGGCCACTCTTTTTGGCAATACGACATTAAATCGCCAAACTGAAGTGCACCAGTGGAGTTGCGCTGGTTAGCGCTAAAGTAGAAGTCACGAGCGCTATCATAGCCTGCGCCATTGCTGCCAATACGACCATCACTATAGCTCTTGCCATCCCGGTTTCCACTGGTGCCACAGGCAGCATGGTTGAGATTGAGTAAATGGCCATACTCATGTGCGACAGTAACGGCGCGAAAGTTCAGCCAATGCACTGCCGCATAAGGTGAGCTAATACTTGTCGCATCGCTGTCGCTAACTGATTGCGCCATCATGCTTTTGCCACCGACATAGGCAACACCGACGATTTCGCCGGAGCTGCCTAAACCATTACTGGAAAAGCTTACATTATCGGGAAATACGCCAAGACATTTTGGCGAACTGCGAACGCTAGCCTGAGCGCCATTCAAGCGATCACACTCGGCATCAACCTCATCGAGCGCACGGCCTAGCTGTGTGGAGTTATATTTTCCTGGCGTGCCTTGAAAGATTAGAAAGCCATTATTGTCTGTAAATGCCTTTGGTGATATGGCACTTTCCGTCATCACACGCACCGAAGAAATGCCCGTAGTACGTTCGATAATCGATTTAATCGCACTCGGTGTGGCATAACCCACCTGATCTTTGTAGCGCAGCGGGATGATACGAATCGTCTCATCTACACCAAGCACTACCTCAGGTTTTACTATACGAATGGCCTGCGCAGCCTCCGTGCGACTACGCCCTTGGTTATCATCCAAAACGATAGTAATAGTTATGCCAGACTGTATAAGAGATGCTGGTAAGTCGACGGTAAAGGCTTCATCTAAGCGCGTGCTATCGACTCGACTCGGTAATGAGTCAGGGCCACTAAGTGCGAAGGTTTGGCAATTACCAGTGCTAGGGCTAAACACCTGAGCGGTGCGGCGAACAGGCGCCAATGTGCCTGCATTAGCTAAAATATCGACTCGTAGTCGAAGTGCCTTATTGCTAACTAATAACGCATTGCTACTGTCGGCATCCTGCTCAACCACCTGCAAATAGCGCACAGAGTCTATGCGCAAGTTGTCATTGCGAGCGCCAGCAATAGTTTGCGCAGCTTGGCACTCACCTGCGTAAGTTTGGCTTGGAGTTGTTGCTAGAGGTGCTTTCGGCGGTGAGAGGTTTTCGGGTGGACTGGATGTGATCTGCGGATCAGCAGCTCTACTACTACTGCCGCCACCGCATGCTGCTAACGATAGAAGGCAAAGGCAAACTAGGCTGAGTTGATGGCTGCGCATGAGGTATCCTGCTTGAATTATTCTTATTCAAGCAGGATACCTCATAAGCTAATTTATCGTTTAATTATTACTCACAGCATATCTGCCGACCAACTTGCTAACTGCACGTTGCTAGACTCTAGACTCAGGGCTGATACATCTCTATCACCTAAGTTGATGAAAAATGGGCCATAGTTCCCGGCCTCATGATGCTCAGAGACAACCGCAGAGCTTAGCGCCAAGGCCTCTTGGCCTTGCTCACTGCTTACACGCAAGGTGAGAGCACTGGACACTAGGGTGCTCGGAGCAAAACTGCTACGACGCACTTTCCAGCCCGAGGCTCCTAGGGAGATTTTTAACCACTGGCTGGACTCATTGGTGCTACGAGCTGCAATATTTGCGCTACCGGCACGATACGCCATTGCCGCCAAATAGCCTCGATCCGACATCCACTCTTTGCCGCAATAAGACATCACGTCAGCAAACTCAGTCGTGCCGATGCTGGAAAAATAGGCTCCACGAACAGCATCATAACCAGCACCACCAGCTAGGCCGCCATCATCATATAGGCGTGGATCTAGACCTGTTGCACCGCCACAGGCAGCATGATCAAGGTCCATCAGATGGCCAAACTCATGTGCCAATGTCATGGCATTAAAATTAATCCAATGGCCTGATGCATAAGGGCTATTTATCGATGTGTTATCTACAGAGGGGACAGATCGAGCCAATAGCGTATTACCACCGACATACGCTAGACCAACTACTTGGCCGACACCATTCACGGCATTAAAGATTAGGTTATTAGGTAGCACGCCAATACATTTTGGTGCTGTTCGTGCGCTCAACTGACCTCCGTTTAAGCTCGCACAACGATCATCAAGCGTGTCGAGCAGATTTTGCATTTGCCCAATGGATCCGTACAGCAAACTACCAACAACATTGAGTAGACCCGACAGCAAACCGCCTACATCTAGGACTGGGGCATATTCGACATTGACCTTGCTGACCGGGTACATGCGCTCAATTAAGCTAGCAATATCCTCTGCACTACTAACGCCACCGGTTGTGCCATTCATTCGTATGGGAATGATGCGAATAGTTTCTGTAATAGCAGGAGCAACTCGCGGCTGTAAAACACGATACGTTGCATCTGCCTCATTTTCGCTACGCCCAATATTATCATCGAGCCAAAGCGACACACTCATGCCTGGCTGCACTAACTCTGCAGGGATATCTGCCGTGAACGCGGTTGCAAGGTCTCGCTCGTATACGCTGCTGGGCACTCGGTTGGGGGCGCTAACCGGTATCGATACACAATTTGATGTGCTTGGATCGAACACCTTTACACTGCGTATCGTAGGCGCTAGTGGAGAGTTATTAGCTAACACATCAATACGCATTTTTACGGCTTTAGCACCCGCTAAACGACTCTCTACATTACTGCTGTCTAGCTGGACGGACTGCAACCAGCTGACTCGATCGATGCGAAGATTATCATTTCGCGCAGCAGAAACTTTTTGCGTGAAACTGCAGTCTGCAGAAACTTGGCGCTGGCCAGCACTAGGAGGTGCCACGACAATAGGGGTTTTAGAGCTAGAATCATCCACACTTGCTCCCGCACCGCCGCCTCCACCGCCACCACAAGCTACTAAAGCAGCCGATAAGGCTAGTACGGGAAATATATTCGAAATTATTATTTTCATAGCCTGGCTCGCACCCTAATCAGTGAAAACACTTTAGGCTGCGGCTACAAACTAGACAGTCGGCTACTTGTTAAAACTGTAGTGTTTTCAAGATTTACTGTTGCGACCGTGTAATTTAAAAAATCGGTAATAAACGCTGCTGTAGCCCAGAGAAGCGCTGCGCCTTCGCCTCCACAGCCAAACGCCACACGTGTGGATTTGGGATACATAACTCCACTACATCACGTGCACGCGTTAACGCGGTATAAATCAGCTCGCGACTCAAGACTGGGCTGAATGTTGCCGGCAGGACTACGGCAACTTTAGTAAATTCGGACCCTTGCGACTTGTGTACAGTCATAGCAAAAACTGTCTCTGAGTTGGGCAGGCGTGATGGCAATAACCAGCGGATTTTCTGCTCGCTGCCATCCCAAAAGGCGACCCGTAGCTCATCTGTGTCTGGCGCTACTAGACAAATTCCGATGTCGCCATTCATTAAGCGTAGGCCATAGTCATTGCACGTGACCATCACAGGTCGGCCAACAAACCAAGGGCTGGGCTTGTCGAATGGCATAATTTTTTCGGCCTTGCGGAGATAGCGCTCGCAGGCTTGATTGACCGCTATCACGCCATGACTACCCTCTCTGAGTGCGCACAGTAGGCGAAAGCTATCGAACTTTTTCAGGATGACTTCAGCAGGCTCATTGGCTTGTACGCTGGCCCAATAATCATTGTAGCCAGCGAATAACACCTTAAGCGAGTCGATACGACGGACTTCTGGCGCATAGTCATCATGGTTTGGTGCAGTAGTTGCTGCACCAGTACGCACGGCCAGAGCCAGCTTACCAATACCGCGTTGGGCATCGAATCGAAAGCTTTGCCTAAGCTGCGCGACATGATCACCAGCACTGCATAGATCCGCCAACACAGCGCCCGCCTCTACCGAGGCCAGCTGATCTTTATCGCCGAGTAAGATAATGCGCGCCTGCAGTGGTAAGGCTTCCATCAATGCCGCCATTAAGCTCAAATCTAGCATTGAGGCTTCGTCGACCACTAAGACATCGAGCGCAAGTGGATTGCTAGCGTGATGACGATAGCACTGACCAGTGTCTTGTGACATGACGCCGAGCAGCCTATGCACAGTGCTAACGTCGCAAGGAATGTGCTTAATGAGCGACTCGCTAAGCGGCAACTGCGCAACTTGACTAGCAATGGACTCGCTCAAACGTGCTGCCGCCTTGCCAGTCGGTGCAGCCAAGGCAACGCGCAGCGGCGGTAGGCCTGCTCGCTCGGCAAGACTCTGCAAAATGGCCAACACCCGCACCACCGTCGTGGTTTTGCCAGTGCCTGGGCCACCGGTAATCACGCTTAGCGCGCGTTGAGCAGCCAGACGGCAAGCCGCGCGTTGGTCTTGGCTGCTGGTCTCAGTTGTAAACAAGCTACCGATAAGTTGCTCGAGCGCTAGCAAGTCAGTCTTTACGTGCGTAACTAGACGCTCATTAAGTCGTGCGGCGACATCGCACTCTTCTCGCCATGCACGCTGCCAATACAACGCGCCTGCATCGAGCACTAAGGGCTGCGGGCTTTTGGCGGCTGGCGCTATGGCGCTGGACTGACTTAAGAGTTGTAGTAGCGCATCGCTCGGATAGGCGGACAAGCAGCGCTTCGCTTGCGCAGCGGCAGGCGTGTCGAGGCCATAGTGAGCTGGATTATTATGCAAATCGGCAAGTTCAAGACGGACATGACCTTGACCACTTTGCCGCGCTAGTATGGCGGCGAGCCATATCAGGACCTCTGGCGCATTGGATGTATGGCGGACCAGCCATTGCGCCATGGCGACGTCGAACTCACTCAGCCAGTGCTCGTCTATGCAGGCCTGCCATTGCTCAGAACTGATGATGTCTGAATTTGTTGCTTTCGCTGTGCTGGTGTCGAGGCCGCTATCGCGACACTCTGAGCTTGGAGTACTGAAATCTAAGCTCTGCTGAGTCATGGCGCTACTCCTTGTGCCTGCTGCTTGACCGACCTCAGCTGCATGGCTTGATCGGCTCCGGCAAAGAGCCTATCTAAGGCCTCAATCAAGACAAAATCTGGGCGCTCAATGTGCACACCACGGCCTTCGCCATCCCATCCACGCAAATACAAATAGACGGCGCCACCCAAGTGTTGTTCGGGATTGTAGTTGGCTAAGCGCGCACGCAAATGCCGGTGCAATGCCAGCAAATACAAGCTGTATTGCATATCGTAGCGGTGCTTGGCGATGTCTTCGGCAATACGCTCGGGCAGGTAGTTATCGGAGTCATCGCCAAGATAGTTAGACTTATAATCGGCAACAAAGTAGCGGCCCTCATGAACAAAAACCAAGTCGATAAAGCCTTTGAACAAGCCATGAATATGATTACTTTCGGCGCGTGGGCGAGGTTTTGCCGACAATGTGTGGGCGCAAACGAGCGCATCTAGACGGTCGGTAGAAACGTTGTGGCTAGTGAACCAAAACTCCATCTCTACAACAAACGCTTCGAGCTGCGCTAGGCCGATATTTGCTAAAGGCGCCGCGACAGCTTGTGAGCGGGCATCAAGTGCAGCAAGTGCTGTACGCATAGGCACTTGCAGCCAACGCCGCAATGCTTGCTGCCAATGCGCTTCGGCGTGCTGCCAGCCGTGCGCTTGGCATTGTCGCTGCAAATAGGCATCTAGTTCGAGGAGATTGGCATCGGTGCTGGCAAAGTGTTGTTCGGCCGCAAGCTCTAGCAGGCTGTGCCAGAAAGTGCCGACTTCAGGGCCGCGCGGCATCTTGTCAGTGTTAGCTAGTGTTGTTGGCTTTGCATCTGTCGCCACAGCATCGGCCACTACCTGCCCACCATTTTGAGCTTCTTGAGCCGGCGAATCTAAGTAATTCGCTTCTGCTGGGCTTTGCGCAGCCTCTTGAAAGCGTAGGCGGCTATAGCTTGCGATTTGCCAGAATGGCTGGCGCAGGGGTGCAAACGCTCGCGCCGATAATAAACTCATCTCCTCTTTTGGTGGCTGCCAAATAGACTCTGCGGTGCCATTACCATTCAAGCTAATGCCGTCAAGCGCGGCCAATTCGCTAACACTTTGCGCCAACACATCGGGTGCTAACGCTCCGTTGCCAGCAAATAGCCACTGCCATGCCGTATTGTTTGCAACGCCATCAGCGTGGCCATGCTTGACCGGTGCCAGTGCCATCCACAGCAGGTGCTTAGGCCGTGTTACCGCGACATAAAACAAACGCAGTTCCTCTTCGAGCTGCTCATGCACGGCCAATGCCTGGCAGGCGTCATTGGCCGCAAAGTCAAAGATCAGCTCGCGACCGCTGTGATAACGCGTGGCCGCTGCTTTTGGTGGGAAGCTGGGCATCGCCGTGAAAGGCAGGCACACCAGTGGATATTCCAAACCTTTCGATTGATGCACCGTGCTAATGCGCACGCGGCGCTCATCACTCTCCAGCCGCACTAAGGCTTCATCGCCGGCAGAGCTACTTTGTGCACTGCGATGTTCAGCCAAATAACGAATCACCGCTTGCTCGCCATGCAGAGCATCGGCGGCCTGCTGCAAGAGCTCAGTAAGATGCAAAATATTGGTCAGCGCGCGCTCGCCATTGATGCAGTCAGGGTGCAGTAATCGCGCCGGCACCTGATAGTCAAATAGCCAACATCGCAATGCAGCCAACACACCATGACTACGCCATAAAGCGGCAATGCGATGCACGCGTTCGATATCTTGCTCCCACAGTGTCTCGTCGTTGCGGCGTGCCAAGAGTTCGGCCCAACTCAGGCCCAGCGGCGCAGTCGCCAGGGCCAAACGCAGGCGGCGCTCATCGCTAGGATTCGCCAATGCCTCCAACCAGCTCTGCACAACGCCGGCCTCATCGCTATCAAACACACTATCGCGGTCGGAGCCATAAACACAGGGTACGCCAACCGCTGCTAAGGCTTGGCGCATAGCCTTAGCCTCCATGCCTTTGCGCACCAATACGGCAATATCGCCAGGGTTTAGTGCGCGCTCAACACCGTCGCTGACAATGGCCATCAGTCCAGCATCACTAGCGCTTAGCCATTGCGCAATACGCGCTGCAGCCGATTCTGCCAAGATTGCGCGTGCCTCGCCTGAGCTATACGCCTCTTTCTCCGGAGCCAGATAGTCCAGCTGAACACCATCGATGTCCTGCCAAGCATCTGACGTGCTAGCTCGCGTTATTAAGCGCGCCTTTTTCTGATGAGCAATGGCCTCGATATAGGCCAACTCACAGCTGCCACTTTGCGCAAATGCTCCACCCTCGCGAGTCGAAGCTTGCGCATACAATGCGTTCACACCAGCAATAACATTGGCATCGGTGCGGTAGTTGGTGGTGAGCGTGTGGATGGGCAAACTGGCTTGCGCACGCGCATCGAAATAGGTGGGCAGGTCGGCGCCACGAAAACTGTAAATGGCTTGTTTAGGGTCACCGATTAAGATCAGTGCTAGGTCGCTTGGTTCTGCGGCACCGACCTCTTTTGATGCGAGCTGTGCGGCCTTAAAAGCATCGCCATAAATGCGCTGAAAAATCCCAAATTGCACAGGATCGGTATCTTGAAACTCATCAATCAATGCCACTGGAAAACGCTGACGCAAGGTCGACAACAAGGCAGCGCCCTGCGGTAGCGCGAGCGCATCATGCAAACGCGTGAGTACGTCGTTAAAGCTGAGTTCGGCTTGCTGGCGCATGCGCTGATCGAGTTGCTGGCTGACCTCATCGCGCATGGCCGCTAGCAGGTTAATTTTTAAGGAATCGTGGATTTTTTCGTGCGCGGCCTGATCGCTTAAAAAAGCCTTGAGCTGATCAATAAGCGGATGCGTAGGCGTGATTTTTCCCTTGGCAGTTTTTTCTTCTAGCTTGTTGCGACCCGCCCAGTCATCCATCGGAATGAAATAGTCACAGGCCTTAGTTTTTCGATCAAGCTCGCCCTGCCCTCGCCAATTGCGCATCTCATCAGCAAGCTTCGCAATGGACTTCTCCTTAAACGTACCGCCGCTAATGTCTTTTTTCGCCCAAGCATCCTGCAGCAATGCAATCACATTAGCGCCATCAGCCTGCCATGCCTGCCACAATTCTTGTGCCGCCTGAGCGCGTTGCGCCAGCATGGGCAAATAGCGATCACGCAGCTGCTGCCACGACTCGCCACTAGCCATCACGCTGCCAAAACGTAGCTGCGCCTGCGGGGTTTCAATCAAGCTTTTGAGTTGTTGATCAAGACCATCTGGTGTTGACCACGAGCGATTGATGCAGGCCAGTAATAGCGGTGACTGACCATAAAACCATTGCCGCCAAACATCGCGCACAACCTGCAAGCGCAAACTATCCATGTCGGTACGCAGGCGCTGCTGAAACAAGCTGCCGCTATCGAAAGCATGCTGTTGCAACACGCGCAAACACCAGGCGTGAATGGTACCAATCTCGGCCTCATCTAATGTTTGTTCGGCATCTCGCAAGCGTTGCGCGGCAATGGCATGGTCGCAATCATCATAGTCGGCGATGAGATTTTGCAGCGCCGGGTCATGGCTATGACCCAGACTAAACGCCAATGCCGCCTCGCTTAAACGCGCACGAATACGATCGCGCAACTCGCCAGCGGCGGCATCGGTAAACGTTAAAACCAACAGTTCAGCGGGGCTATAACTGCGGCCACGGCGATCGTCTTTACTCGAGTCATGTCCCAATACCAAGCGCAAATACAGCATGGCGATGGTGAAAGTTTTGCCAGTGCCAGCGCTAGCTTCAATCAGCTGCATGCCGCGTAATGGCAGTGCTAAAGAATCTAGCGTTTGGTATTGCGCCGCCACCGGTGAGTTTGATGTGCTCATAATGATGACTCCACCCATTCGCGGCGCTCAGGCTCGATGTGATAGATCATCGCTGACACTAAACTGTCGCGATAAAGCGCAAGCTCATTGGATGCTGATAGCGCGGCGTAATCTGGCCACAACATGGCCATGGGCGGCTTGGTGATTGGCGCAAAATTACT
>JBFJJU010000023.1:0-29008 GCA_041612115.1 Perlucidibaca sp. | reverse complement strand
TGCACCGGGTTTAGATTTTGGTGCGTCTTGGCAGTCGCGTATCCACATGACGAAATTTAAGGAATACGCCGGCTTGTTTGCTGAGCAGGGCGATTTCGATATTCCGACAACTTGGAATCTTGGGCTGGCTTGGCAGCCATTGCCGGCGCACCGACTTTTGCTCGACTATCAGCACATCTCGTTTAATGAGGTGGCATCAGTTGGCCGACCGCTGAATCCGCAGGCCTTTATCAGCAACTGTGCTCTGCCACGGCTAGCAGGTTCGAGCCAATCCAGTCCATCCTGCCTTGGTGCCGACACTGGTCCTGGATTCGGCTGGCAAGACATGAGCATTTACAAGTTTGGCTATCAATACACGCAAGGTGATTGGAAGTGGCGTGCGGGCTACAGCCAGCCTGATTCGCAGCCGATACCATCCAGCGAAGTCACACTGAATATGCTGGCGCCGGGTGTGGTCGAACAACACTACACACTGGGCGTAAACTGGCAGGCGACGCCGCGCTGGGGCGTCGATTTAAGCATGATGTATGCCGATGCTGAGCCGGTGCGCGGGCGCAATCCATTGAGCAATGTGCAACTGCTTCAGGGCGGATTAATTAATGCAGGGATCGATAGCGGTGACCAAGAGATTGCACTCGACATGCGCCAGTATGAACTGACCTTTGGCATGAATTACACCTATTAAGCAATGTTCTACGCTTGTGCGACCGAGCAGCAAAGGCTTTTGGCGCACAATGAATACGGGTATACTTTTCCCGTTTCGGTAGCGCCTATGGCCTACCGCTTTGCCCAAGTGAGGTTGACGTGAAAAAAATTGCATTGATGCTGGCTGGCGTTGGTTTGGTGTTGTCGATGGCGGCACAAGCGAAATCGACTAAAGATATCTCCGCCTATCCCTTGGGTGAGCGCGGCATATTTAGTGAGCGCGCGACCATTGAGCGTATCAATATGGCGGGCAAAGTTTGCTATGAGGGCGACCCATGCGCCGCAGCTGTTGCCGCCGCTCCTGCTGCTGCAACTGGTCCTCGCTCAGGCGATGAAGTTGTGACTGCTGTTTGCGCTGCCTGCCATAGCGCGGGTCTGATGGGCGCACCTGTGATTGGCGACAAAGGCCAGTGGGGCCCACGCATTGCCCAAGGCGCTGCCACGTTGCACAAGCACGGCATAGAAGGTATTCGTAGCATGCCACCGAAAGGCGGCTGTGGTACCTGCTCCGATGACGAGATCATTGCGGCCGTTGATGTGATGATTGCAAAGTCTAAATAAACTTTCGCTGCAATGAAAAAGCCGCCCATCAAGGCGGCTTTTTTGTGGCTGAGACTGAGGTCTCAGGGTTGGCACTACAAATATATTATGGTCATCATTAGCCCAATAAATCGCGCAAATTAGTCAAATGTGCGCGGCCTATCGCCTGCTTTTGCTCTGTGCTGCGGCCACTGGTTTTGCCCTCCCAGTCGAGATCGTCAGCGGGCAGTTCATCGAGGAAGCGACTCGGTGTCGTAGCCATCATTTCTCCTGCTGACTTGCGCTTGGCAGAATAAGTCAGGGTCAGGGTTTGCTTGGCACGCGTGATGCCGACATACATCAAGCGTCGCTCTTCTTCGACCGTGTCAGCCTCAATACTGTTTCTGTGTGGCAGCAAGTCTTCCTCTAGGCCGATTAAAAACACATGCGGAAACTCTAGGCCTTTTGCCGCGTGTAGTGTCATCAGTTGAACTTTATCACTGTCATCTTCTTCGGCTTGCTGCTCTAAAAGATCAAGCAATACCAGCTTGCGAATTACTGCCTCGATATCGCGATCTTCTTCATCTTCGGCTTTTTCCCAGAGTCGCTGCACGGAGCTCAGGAAGCTATTCACCGACTCCATGCGGCGCTCAGCCGCTTGCGGTGTGGCCGACTGCTCCAGCAAATAATCGTTGTAGTCGATATCCAAGAGCATTTGCTTGATGGCATTGAGTGGCTGGTCGCCGTCGATGATGGCGCGCGCGGTACTGCTTATCCACGCCGAAAACTCTTGTAGGCGGCTCAATGCACGATCGCCAACGTGCAGGCCAAGACCAAGCTCGTCACAGGCTAGTAACATCGGGCATTCACGCTGCTGCGAATAACTGCCGAGTTTTTCCAGTGTCGACGGGCCGATCTCGCGCTTCGGCGTATTCACGATGCGTAAGAAGGCGTTGTCATCTTCGGGGTTGATGATCAGACGCAAATACGCCATGACATCTTTAATTTCTGAGCGCGCAAAAAATGACTGGCCGCCAGAAATTTTGTAGGGGATCTGAAACTCACGCAGCTTGGTTTCGAGCACGCGTGCTTGAAAATTACCGCGATAGAGCACGGCATAGTCGCGAAACTCGCAGCGCTGCATGACTTTATGGTTAAGGAGTTCAGTCACCACTTTCTCAGCTTCGGCATCTTCGGTGGGGCATTGCACCACGCGAATATTTGCGCCCATGCCGTGCTGGCTCCACAGGTTTTTCACAAAGGTGTGTGGATTGTTGGCGATAACGGCGTTGGCGGCTTTCAAAATGCGACTAGTCGAGCGGTAGTTTTGCTCGAGCATTATGACTTTTAGCGCGGGATAATCGTTGGCCAAGTCAGCTAAGTTTTCTGGCCGTGCGCCACGCCAAGCGTAAATCGATTGATCATCGTCGCCTACGGCCGTGAAGCAGGCACGACTGCCGACTAAGAGCTTAACCATCAAATACTGAGCGGAGTTGGTGTCTTGGTATTCATCGACCAAGAGGTAATGCACTTTCTTCTGCCATTGCTCGCGCAGGGCATCGTTGTCGCGCAAGGCTAGTGTTGGGCGGACAATTAAGTCATCAAAGTCGACGGCGTTATAGGCGCGTAAATGGCGCTCGTAAGATTCATAAACCATGGCGGCAAAAAGGTCGCCTTCGCTTTCGGCGCGGCTAACTGCCTCGGTCGGTGTTACCAGATCATTTTTGAAGCTGGAGATGAGACTGCGTACTAACTTGATTTTATCGCTGGCATTTTCTTTATGCAGCAGTTCGCCGAGTAGTGTGTTGGAGTCTTCGGCATCGAAAATTGAGAAATTCTTTTTCAGACCAAACTGCTCGGGCGAGCGCTTGATCATTGTTAGCCCAAGAGTGTGAAAGGTCGACACGGTGAGGCCGCGAGCGATAGGGCCGCTGACCAATTTACCTGCGCGCTCTTTCATCTCACGTGCGGCTTTATTGGTAAAGGTTACTGCTAATATCTTGCTCGCCGAGATGCCGCACTCATTAATCAAGTACGCGATTTTTTGCGTGATAACTGATGTTTTGCCAGAGCCGGCGCCGGCAAGCACCAGCACGGGACCGGAGATGGCTAAAACGGCTTCGCGTTGACGAGGATTAAGCTGATTCACACACACTTCCGAGCAGCTGGGCGGCGGGGCGATAGTGTAGTGGGCTGGGGCTGCTTATTCTATGCTTTGCTGTCGAAAGTGGCTGCGAGGCTAATGGATCATTCGATGCCGTAAACAGCCTTCCAGTGGTTCATCGCGCGCGTAGTATCGCGCTGCCAAGGGTGGAAGTTAGGTTTGTAGTAAGACAGATAGGCCTTGCCCATTTTGCGCAGCCAACCGGGCTTTACGAACATTTCTTTCAGACCATCGCGGTGCATTTTCCAGTCGCGCTGTATGCCGCGTGCTTTAAAAAGTTGGTAGGTGTGATAGCTCGAAAAAAAGGCAAACTCGAGCGTGTTAACTACCATCTGCGAGCTGCGAATCCAGTAGCTGCCCACTTGCTCTTGGAAGACATCGAAGGCGACGGCCTTATGTTCGCTTTCTTCGATAGCATGCCAGTACCACAGCGGTTTTACGCGCTCATCCATGGGGCCGAAAAATTCAGAATTTTCTAGCGCCATTTCCGCCAAAATAGCGGTGAAATGTTCGAGTGCGCAGGTCATGGCGAGTTGGCGTTCTGGCGATAATTTGCGGCGCATAAACTTCATGCCCTTTTCCACGAACTCATCAATCTCAGCCATGGGCAAACCTTTGCGACCCATGAACTCATTAAATGCAGTGTGCTCGCGGCCATGGTGGGCCTCTTGGCCAATAAAGCCGCTGACTTGTTTGGCTAGGTCGGGGCTAACGCGCTTTTGATAATGGCGCACGGAGTCGACAAAAAATCGTTCGCCCTCGGGGAACGTTGCCGACAGCGCTGTGAGTACCATGGTTTTGAATGGGCTGCCGCCAAACCAATCCATAGGAATACTGTCGTCGAAGACGAAATCCATGCGGCGTGGCGTTGGGCGATTGACGAGATTAAGTACTTGGGCTTGCGCAGTCATAGCGAACTCACCATTTGTCGGTAATAGCCTAAATATACACAGTCGCTATAAATTGACAACTCGCCGTGTCTGATCGCTAGTGCGCACGAGGTTTACCGCTTTCAGAAGATGCTTTTAGGCATTAGTGCAAAATTTTGTTGCTGAAAATGCAGACTAGAAAAATGCGAATTGAATGCGAATCAAACTTCGCATTATGGTTGAGCTCATTTTAATGAGTGAGTTTGGCAATGTCGGCAATCTCTGTGCGAAATATCGTACCGAGTCGCGTTCGTCCTTTTGCTAAGACGCAGCGACCCACACCGCTTTGGTTGCGGATGATACTAGGCCGCCAATTGGCACCAACGCGAGCCGAGTTTGATGCCGCGGTGGCAGACCTACAGGTCGGCGATCCAGCCATGGATGCGCTGCTGGACTGGATGCTGAGCTATGGCATGGGGCCGGCGCATAAGCTTTTTGCGCAGGCCATTGCTAGCGGTGTCGAGAGCATTGCCGATTGCCCAGAACCATTGCGTCAGTTTTTTGCTGAGATTGAAGCCGAGCCGGATTGGTTAGATTGGGATTTGCTCGAAGAGGGCATGGGCTTTATTCACGGTGCAGGCCTAACCGCCTTGCAAGTCATGCGTGACCTAGCGCTGATGGGCGGCTATTTATTGTCGGGCTTTAACCAAGCCTTAGTCATGACCGGTGCACTCACGCGAGGCACGGCACAGCGTGTGGGCGAAACTGGCAAATGGTGGATGGACTGCACCGAGCCTGATGGCTTGCGCCGCTTCGGTCCTGGCTTCGCCACCACGCTACAAGTGCGCATGGTACACGCCGTGGTGCGCCGCCAGCTCGACAAGCGCGACGACTGGGATCATTCGGTCTGGGGTCTGCCGCTAAATCAGATCGATATGGCAGCGACTTATTTAGGCTTTAGTGTGGTCATGCTAGGCGGCTTGCGCAAACTTGGTGTGCAGGCAACTGCGCGCGAGTCTCGTGGCGTGATGATGTTGTGGAGCTACGCCTGTTGGTTGATGGGCGTCGATGCGCGTTGGCTACGCTTTAACGAACGTGATGGCGCGGTGTTATTGCATGCGGCATTGATGACGCAAAGCCCGCCAGACTGGACTAGCCGAGAGTTGGGCTTGGCGCTATCGAAAGAGCCACTAGAGCGGCATTTTCTTTCGCATGAAAGTCTACGGCGCAAAGTGGCCTATCAAATTCATTTAAGCATTAGCCGCTATTTTTTGACCGCAGAGCAAATGCAGCAACTGGGGCTGCCCAATAATATTAAGCCATGGTTTCCCTTGCTGACGTTGCTGCCGCGCACAGTGCTATATACGGGGCAGCGCATAAGGCCGAGTTGGCATGCAGCGCAGCAACAGCGTGGGCGAAAATTACAAAAAATTGCCATGAAGCAAAGTCTTGGTCAGCGCCCAGCAGGTGTTGTTGATGCTGAGTTGGCGCATCAGCGCAGTGCCGCTAAGCAAACCGGTGTGAGTGCCGCTAAATGAGTTGGCTAGCAGAGCGCCGTGAGCGCCGTGACATGCTGTCGCGCATCCCCGAAGTTGCAGGTTTGCCGATCTTGGGGCAAACGCTAAATTTCTTTTTTAGACCTATCTCCAGCGGCATCGACATGCATTTGCGTCATGGCCCCGTGGTGCGTGGCAAAGCCTTAGGCATTAGCTCGTTGGCCTTAAGCGGGCCCGATGCACTCGCTTTTGTGTTGAAAAACGAGGGTAATGTGTTTTCCAGCGGCAAGGGTTGGACGCCATTTATTGGGCCATTTTTTACCCGCGGCATTATGTTGCTCGATGGCATGGAGCATCGCCAACATCGCGGCATTATGCAGGCGGCGTTTAAGCGTCCGGCCATGGAGGCTTACCTCGATGGCATGAATGAAGCGGTGCTTAATGGCATCGCGAATTGGCATCCGCGCCAACGTTTTAAGCTCTATCCAGCGTTGAAAGAGCTCACTTTAGATATCGCCACACAAGTGTTTATGGGCGAGCAATTAGGCCCCGAGGCTGACCGAATTAATCATGCTTTTGTCGATTGCGTGCGTGCTGGCACGGCCTTGGTGCGCTTTCCTGTGCCGGGCGGGCGTTGGCATCGTGGCTTGCAGGCACGGAAAGAACTTGAGCAGTTTTTTCGCCAGCGCATCGCATCTAAGCGTGACAATTTAGGGCCGGATTTATTCAGCTATTTGCTTAGCGCCGAGGATGAAGACGGCATTGGCTTTCAAGATCAAGATATCGTTAATCACATGATTTTCTTGATGATGGCCGCGCACGACACCAGCACCATCGCGCTCACTTCGATGAGTTATTACTTGGCGCTACATCCTGAGTGGCAGGAGCGTCTGCGCGAAGAAGCTCAAGCATTAAACAAAGATGTACTGAGCTATGACGATCTCGCGGCATTGCCGCTTATGCAGCAGGTATTTTTCGAGTCTTTGCGCCTGCTATCACCGGTGCACGTGTTACCGCGACGAACGCAGAAGGCTTGTCAGTTTGCCGGCATGGATATACCGGCGAAAACTTATGTGATTATCAGTCCGTTGGTTACGCATCATTTGCCGCAGTATTGGCAACGCCCTGAGTTATTTGACCCTGAGCGCTTTAGTCCCGAGCGTGCTGAGCACAAAGGCCATCCTTATCAGTACGTGCCGTTTGGTGGTGGTGCACATAAATGTATCGGCATGCATTTTGCCGAAATGGAAGTGAAGACTATTCTTTATCATTTGCTGCGGCGCTACCGTTGGTCAGTTGCTGCGAGCTATCGTATGCCGATCAACTTTACGTCATTGCCGACGCCAGCGGATGGCTTGCCGGTGCAGTGGCACACGCTAGAAACATCCTAAATGAGGAGTGCTGTATGAGCGCATGGCAAGGAAGAACGCTGTTTATGACTGGCGGAAGCCGCGGTATTGGCCGAGAAATCGCGCTGCGCTTTGCCCGCGAAGGCGCCAATGTGGTCATCGCGGCAAAGACCGATCAACCGCATGCACGTTTGCCCGGCACAGTGCACAGTGTTGCTGAGGAAATTGAAGCGGCTGGTGGTCGTGCCTTGGCCTTAGTTGTCGATGCTCGTGATGAAGCGCAGTTGGTTGCCGCCATAGCGCAAACAGTTGAGCATTTCGGTGGCATCGATGTGCTGGTGAACAATGCCGGATTTATTGGTGTAACACCGATCGCCGCGACGCAAACCAAGCATTACGACCTAATGCATGCGCTGAACTCGCGCGCACCCATGATTACCATGCGTGAATGCCTGCCGCATTTGGTCAAAAGCAGTGGTCAAGTGCTCAATCTATGCCCTCCAATAAATTTAGATCCTGGTTGGCTGGGGGCATTTGCGCCTTATACCAGCACCAAATACGCCATGACTCTGTTAAGTCTCGGCTTCCAGCAAGAAGTCGCTAATCGAGGCGTGCAAGTTCATACCTTATGGCCTGCAACACTGATTGCTACGGCGGCCGTGGGTATGACAGCTGGTGATGCTGGCCTTGCCTTGGCTCGTAAACCGGCAATCATGGCCGATGCTACTTATGCGTTGTTAACTGAGCGTGAGCGGTTCGCAAGAGAGGTGTGCTGGCTCGATGAAACTGCGCTGCGCCATATTGGTGTTAGCGAGTTTGATGGCTATGCCAACGATCCATCGCAAGCAGCAAACATTCAGCGCGACTTCTATATAGGTAGCTTTTAATGGACTTCACTCTTAGCCCAGAAATAGAGACGCTTCGTCAGCAAGTACATGATTTTGTCAGCACCGAGCTGCTGCCGCTGGAGTCGCAAAAAGGCTTTATGGATGCCCATGAAAATATCGACGAGACCGTGCTAGCGGGCTTGCGAGCAAAGGCTAAAGCCGCAGGCTTATGGGCCTTTCAAATGCCCGAGTCACGTGGTGGTCGTGGTTTAAATCACGTGGGCATGGCGGCAATATACGAAGAGGCCGCGCGTTCGCCATTTGGGCCGGTAGTGTTTAACTGCGCCGCGCCCGATGACGGCAATATGCAGGTGCTCAATAAAGTACTGAAAACCGAAGCGCTGAAGCTGCATTGGTTGCAGCCAATTATCGATGGCAAAGTGCGTTCGGCGTTCGCCATGACCGAGCCGAAAGGTTGTGGCTCTGATCCTTCGCTAACCTATACCAAGGCGGAGAAAATCGGCGATCAGTGGCGCATTACTGGCCGTAAATGGTTTATCACCGGTGCCGAAGGTGCGCAGACATTCATCTTGATTGCCCGCACCAGCGATGATGAGCGTAAAGGCCTGACTGCATTTTTATTTGATGCCGACTCACCGGGTTGGCGTATCGAGCGACGGATTGCCATCATGGGGCCCGAGGAGCATGGCGGCCACTGTGAGTTGGTGTTTGATGGCCTGATGATCCCAGACGAGCAGCGCTTATTGGAAATAGGCGATGGCCTTAAGGTTACGCAAATTCGCCTAGGGCCAGCGCGTCTGACGCATTGCATGCGCTGGCTGGGTTTAAGTAAGCGCTGCTTGGAAATTGCCGGCGCGTATATTCGTCAACGCCAGAGCTTTGGTATTACCTTAGCTGAGCATGAAGGTGTGCAATGGATGCTCGGTGCTGCCGCCATGGATATTCATATTGGTCGATTACTCACGATGAATGCCGCGTGGATGCTTGATCAGGGCGATTTTGCTCGCAAAGAAGTGTCGATGGCTAAGGTGCATGTTGCCGATACCTTGCACAAGGCCGCCGATACAGCCATTCAGCTCTTAGGCGCGCAGGGCTATTCGAAAGACACGCTGGTGGAGTGGGTGTATCGCTACGCTCGCCAAGCGCGCCTAGTAGATGGCGCCAGTGAGATTCATAAAATGGTGCTGTCGCGTAGCTATTTAGCCGATGAAGCAGAGTTTTTCCGCTGGCATGGAGACCAGTAAGTAAGCTGAAAGCGTAGCAACTGCTTTAGCAGCAGACCTAGGCTTGGTTAGCATTCTGCTTATCGCCAGCGCTCAAGTTGGGCGCTGGCGATAAGTAAGTGCCTCGGCCACCATTGCCGCACTAACCACATCGCTAGCTGCTAAGTCGGCAATCGTTCGCGCCACACGTAATACTCGATGATACGCCCGTGCCGATAGCGCCATGCGTTCGCCAACTCCCTGTAAAAAAGCGCTTGCCTCTAAATCGAGTTGCGCCTGCAAGTCAGCTGCGGGCAGGTTGGCATTTAACACTCTCCCCTGTCGTATTAATTGTTGCGCTCTAGCCGCTAACACACGCTTGCGCACAGTTGCACTGCACTCACTCGGTGCACTCTCGGCCTGAAGTAGTGCCAGAGGCACAGCATCAACACGAATGGATAAATCTAAACGATCGAGCAGTGGCCCAGATATGCGCCCAGCGTAGCGCGCTGTTTGCTCTGGCGTGCAGCGACAGATGTCGGGCTTAGTGCCTTTATGGCCGCAAGGGCAAGGATTCATTGCGGCGATCAATTGAAATTGAGCGGGGTAGCAGAGCTGGTGTTTGGCGCGGGCAATCCATACCTCGCCAGACTCAAGCGGCTCGCGCAATGATTCGAGCACATGGCGATCGAATTCAGGAAGCTCATCGAGAAATAATACGCCGGCATGAGCCAGTGAGATCTCGCCTGGGCGCGGGATGCCGGAGCCGCCGCCAATTAGAGCTGGTCGTGTCGCACTATGATGGGGCGCCCGAAATGGCGGCTGACTGGAAAGCTCACGTGGATAATTGATCAACGAGTGCAGTGCAGTGACTTGCAGCTGTCGCTCACAACTCAGTGGCGGCAAAATGCTTGGCAAACAGCTCGCCAACAATGTTTTACCTGAGCCCGGCGGGCCGCATAGCAGCAAAGAGTGACCGCCGGCAGCGGCAATTTCTAGCGCTCGACGGGCGCCAAACTGGCCTTTCACTTGGCTTAGGTCATGGCGAAATATTGCCTCAGGCGAGGCTATAGCCTGCGGAGACTCATGCTCTATGGCATTTTGCTGGCCGCGCAGAAAGTCTACTACCGAGCTCAGTGTGCTGGCGGAGAGCACTCGCGCATCAGTGACTAATCTAGCCTCAGAGGCATTCGCTTGCGGAACTAATAAGCGTTGGCCGGCCTGCGCTGTTGCCAAGCTATCAGACAAAATGCCACGCACTGCGCGTAAATCACCCGATAAACCGAGTTCACCAACGCAGCAGAGTTGATCTAGCGCCGACTCAGGCAATTGTTGGCTTGCGGCCAAAATGCCTAGAGCAATAGCTAAGTCAAAACGTGCGCCTTCTTTCGGCAGCTCAGCTGGCGCAAGGTTGATGGTGATGCGTTGTTGCGGAAAGTTGAAGCCGCTATTGATGATGGCTGAGCGCACGCGATCTTTGCTTTCGCGCACGCCAGTTTCCGGCAAGCCAACCATCGCCAACCCTGGTAGTCCGGCGGATAGATGCACTTCGATGCGTACCGCTGGCGATTGCAGGCCAACGCTGGCGCGGCTGTCGACACTGGCTAAGGCCACGGCGGCTCTCCATTCCCATTATCAATAGGTATGGCTCAGCAATTACCGTAGCGCTAGGGCGAGGGCGTTATTTTTTTTCGAGGGCGGTGAGCTGTGCTTCGAGATCGCGCAGCTGAGACTCTAGGGCATCGACCTTGCTACGGGTGCGGGCGAGCAAGGTTTGCTGCACGTCGAACTCATCGCGAGTGAGTAAGTCCATACGCGATAAAGCATCGCGCAATAGGCCTTTTAGCGTGCCTTCTAGCTCGCTTCTCGCTGTCTGTAAGCTGCTCGGTAAACGCTCGCCGAACTGCTGGCCGAGGCGATTAATCAACGTTTCATGTGCCATTGGCTGATCTCCTAATGCGGTGGAGTTTACTGCATGGCGGGGTGTTCTGACGAGGTCAACTGGCGCACTGATTTGGTGCGCAATGAGGGGCTGGATTGTATGAATTTTGAACTTGCACATCTATGGTGCGGCTTAGTAGCTGGCTATTCATTTGCTCGCAGAAGCCAGTAATTGCGCTAAATAGTCAGTGTTTGCAGGGGTTGTGGCGGAGGTTATTAGGGCAAATGAAATAATTTTTGGGAGTTGGCACGGCTGCTGCAATGTAACTTGTGCACATCGCGGAACAATACTGCGAGTCATCCTAAATAGAGTGAATGGAGTTTAACCATGAAGCTGTCAAAATTATCACACGCCGTTATCGCTGCTTCTTTAATGACTGTCGGCGCAATAGCTCACGCTGAAATTACGACATCGGGTTCGGTGGCATTTACTACGGATTATAAATTCCGCGGTATTACGCAAACATCTAATGGCGCAGCTGTTCAAGGAAGCTTGACTGCATCGCACGATAGCGGCCTCTACGCTAGTGCGTGGGGCTCAAGTATTGCGAGCGCATCCGGCGGTTCAGAAATGGACTTCTTGTTTGGCTATGCCGGCACTGCGGGTGATATGTCTTATGACGTGGGTGTGATGCGCTACGCCTACCCAGGTGCTAACAAAGGCAACTTTGGTGCGGACCCTGACTACAATGAAATCTACGCCTCTGTGTCCGCTGCAGGCGCAAAAGTAGGTGTTGCCTACTCTGATGATTATTTCGCTGAAACAGGCAAATTTGGTTATGTCTTTGCCTCTTATGGCACGGAAGTGTCAGGCGTCGGCGTATCGGCATCTGTTGGCTATAACTATTTCTTTGATGACAGCTTTGCGGCAGGTGAAGGCCTAGGCGCATTTCTAGCGAATGCCGCTGTAACTGATGATGCATACATCGACTATAAAGTTGCAGTTAGTAAAGAGGTCGAAGGCATTGGCTTTGAGCTGGCTTATATCGGCACTGATCTAAACGAGAAAGATGCTGGTGGTTTGAACATCGACGGATCCTTTGTAGTTACTGCCTCAAAATCCTTCTAATCCCAATGTTATCTGGCTGCCCTTCGGGGCAGTCATCCTCATCGAATGGAGTACGCCAACATGAAATTGGTCACTGCCGTTATTAAACCCTTCAAACTCGATGATGTTCGCGAAGCACTTTCCGATATTGGCGTGCAGGGCATCACCGTTACTGAAGTAAAAGGATTTGGCCGTCAAAAAGGTCATACCGAACTCTATCGCGGCGCGGAATATGTCGTGGATTTCTTACCCAAAGTGAAAATTGATATCGCCATTGGTGACGAGCAAGTCGATCAAGTTATCGAAGCCGTTACCAAAGCGGCCAACACCGGAAAAATCGGTGACGGCAAAATTTTCGTCACGGCGCTTGATCAGGTCATTCGCATTCGTACCGGCGAGTCCGGAGTCGATGCTATCTAAGGGTAGGCTAGGAGAAGTCTCATGACTGAACTTACTGAATTACAATACGCGTTTGATACGTTTTATTTCCTTGTCTGTGGCGCCTTGGTGATGTGGATGGCCGCTGGCTTCACGATGCTTGAAGCTGGCCTAGTTCGCGCCAAGAACACCACAGAAATTCTTACCAAGAACGTGGCGCTGTTTGCCATTGCTTGCATCATGTACATGCTAGTTGGTTACCAAATCATGTACGGCAGCGCAGAAGCTGGTTGGATGCCATCATTTGGCTTCATGATCGGTGCTGAGAACGGCGCAGATGCCATGGTTGGTGACGATGCACCGTACTACTCGGTGATGTCGGACTTCTTCTTCCAAGTAGTGTTTGTCGCTACCTGTATGTCGATTGTTTCCGGTGTTGTTGCTGAGCGTATGAAGCTTTGGGCCTTCCTAGCCTTTGCGGTGGTGATGACTGGTTTCATCTATCCAGTGCAAGGTTACTGGAAGTGGGGTTCAGGTTGGTTGAATGAAGCAGGCTTCTTAGACTTCGCAGGCTCAGGTGTTGTTCACATGGCCGGTGCTGCTGCAGCTCTAGCTGGTGTGTTACTGCTCGGTGCTCGTAAAGGCAAATATGGTCCTAACGGTCAAATCAATCCGATCCCAGGCTCAAACATGCCATTGGCTGCCCTAGGTACTCTGGTTCTGTGGTTAGGCTGGTTCGGTTTCAACGGTGGTTCACAGCTGAAAATGTCGACCTTCGATGATGCCAATGCGGTTGCTGCCATCTTCGTCAATACCAATATGGCTGCTGCTGGTGGTTTGGTTGCTGCACTGCTCTTGGCTCGCGTCATCTTTGGTAAGGCAGACTTAACCATGGCTTTGAACGGCGCTTTGGCTGGTCTCGTGGCCATCACCGCTGAGCCATTAACACCTAGCGCTGGCCTATCAACACTGATTGGTGCGGTTGGTGGTGTGCTGGTAGTCCTTGCAGTATTGGGCTTCGATAAACTGAAAATTGATGATCCAGTAGGTGCGCTGTCAGTACACGGTGTGGTGGGTATCTGGGGTCTGTTGGCTGTTTGCTTAAGCAATCCTGATGCAACACTAGTCGCTCAGTTAACTGGTATCGCTGCAATCTTTGCTTGGGTGTTCCTCACCAGCCTCGTGGTCTGGAGTGTGATCAAAGTAGTCTTCGGTCTGCGCGTCAGCGAAGAAGAAGAGTACAACGGTGTCGATACAGCTGAATGCGGTATGGAAGCATACCCAGAGTTCACTCGCGGTAAAGTGAACTAATACAAGTTAGATGATTTGCTAAGTGTTGAGCACACTTGCGAGGGAGCCTACGGGCTCCCTTTTTTATGCTAAAAATTTTTTAAGACTAATAGCGCATTATTTACGCAACAGCACTAGTCAAATGCCTTCAGTCGTTGCAGCATCACATCTTGTACAGCAGGTGGAGAACTGGCCATGGCCGATAATGATTACGATTACGATGAAGACGACGTAGCCAATGATGACGATGAAGCAGCCGAGACGCCTGAGGTTGAGGTTGATCCCGAAGTTGCTGCTCGTAAGCGTAATGAGGTGAGCGAGGCGGAAAGCTTAAGTCCATCAGCCAAGGAGTCTCTGCGCCGCGAATTAGAGGCTGAAATGGAGCGCTTTTTAGCTTCCGGAGGACGCATACACGAAGTGCCGCCAGAGACCGACTCCGGCGCTCACGGGTGAGTCACGCAGCAAACGCTAAGATGTCATTGAGGCTCTCGCGATTACAAAAAATGGCCGTGCTGTCTATCTTCACGGCCCTGGCAACGATGGCGCTAAAGACTTGGGCGTGGTCGTTGACGGGCTCCGTTAGCATTTTGTCTGATGCGCTAGAGTCTCTGGTGAATCTTGCTGCTGCCGGCTTTGCATTTTATGTGCTCACGGTCGCTGCGCAGCCGGCCGATGCAGAACACCCATTTGGTCATGATAAAGCCGAGTATTTTTCGGCAGCAGCTGAGGGCTTGCTGATTATCGTGGCCGCGGTTGGCATTGTATTCGCAGCTTGGTCACGTCTGCAGAACCCAACACCATTAACGCAAATGAGCTTTGGTTTACTCATTGCCGTGTTTGCTTCAGTGCTCAACGGAGCGACGGCGTGGAAGCTATTTCGCGTCGCCCGCGAAGAAGACAGCCTAGTTTTACGTGCTGATGCCGAGCACTTGCTCTCTGATGTATGGACTTCGGTGGCAATCGTTGCTGGCCTAGTGGTGATCTGGCTTTTACCATCGCAGGCTTGGCTAGACCCAGTAATCGCCCTGGCTGTATCAGTGCATTTATTTCTCACCGGTCTGCGTGTGTTAGCGCCAGCGGTTGCAGGCTTGATGGACGAGGCTTTGCCGGCGAATGAATTGCGTAAGTTAGATGCAGCCTTAGCAAAAACCTTACCTGCGGGCACTGAAGTGAGTGCGCTGCGCACGCGAAAGTCTGGTCGTCGACGTTTTGTTGATGGTAATTTATTGGTGCCAGGCCAGCTTAGCGTTGGCGACGCACACACGCTCTGTGATGAAGTAGAAGATGCGGTGCGTGCTGCGCTGCCAGAGTGCGATATCACGCTGCACATGGCGCCGATAGCAGAGCGCGAGCGGCACTAAATTGCGTTGCTTAGGCTAGCGACGTAATCGCCTCCGCCAAGTCCGCTAAAGCATGGACTTCGGCATCGGGCTTGCGCGCTAGTGGCCATGCTGCGCGCTGCGGATTAAACCAAATTGCGCGCATGCCCACTGCCTGCGCCGCCGCCACATCCTGCTCTGGATGATCGCCAACATGCACCGCACCACTCGGGCTCACGCCGGCATACTTCAGCGCTGCTAAAAACGGTGCTGGGTCGGGCTTGGCGGCGCCGACACTTTCAGCCGAAAAATTCGCACGAAAATATGGCGCAATAGGCATTTTTGTAATGTCGGCATTGCCATTGCTAATGGCGTGTAAATCGTAGCGGTTCGCCAAGGTTTGTAGCATTTCAATGGCGTCATCAAATAGCGTGATGTTATTGCGCTCTGCATAAAATACCGCAAACGCCGAGCGCGCTGAGTCTTGCGCCTGCTCATCAATAAGACCGCACTGGCGTAGTGCAATCTCTAACGTGGTAATGCGCAGCGCAGTCATATTGTGGCGCTGATCGACAAGCTGCTCCCATGCTTCGCGTCGGCACGCCAGAAAATCAGCGTGTGCGAGCGCTCTCCATTCAGGATGCGCCTGCGCAAGCCAGTCGTGCATGGCGGCATCGGCACGAACAATAACTGGCTCCACATCCCAGAGTGTGTTGTCGAGATCGAAGGTAATCAGGCGAATCGGGGTCATGCGTACTCCCGCGCCATATGCGCTTTAAGGTTTGGTTTTTGCGCGCGGATGAGCTTGGTCGTAAACCGCGGCCAAGTGTTGAAAATCCAAATGCGTGTAGATTTGGGTGGCGCGAATATCGCTATGGCCAAGCAGCTCTTGCACCGCGCGCAAGTCGTGGCTGGACTCTAGCAGATGCGAGGCAAAAGAATGCCTCAACAAATGCGGATATAAGCGTCTATCGAGGCCTACGCGTTTGGCTTGATGCACCAAGCGCGCCTGAATGCTGCGCTCGATCAAGCGGTCACCGCGCTGACTCAAAAACAGCCAGCTCTCTGTGCTGGCACGAACAAACTCTGGCCGCGTGCCTAGCCATGTCAGGATGGCTTCGCGAGCCATTTTCCCCACCGGCAAGACGCGCACTTTTCGACCTTTGCCGACCACGGTGACTAAGCCAGCACTTAAATCGATGTCACTGAGTTTAAGCTGCGAAAGTTCGGCTAAACGCAGGCCGGAGGAATAGAACAGTTCAAGTATGGCTTTATCACGATGCCATAGCATCAAGGCCTTTTCCTCGCTAGGAGGCGGAGCATCGAGCAGTTGTTGAATATGATCAACATCGAGCACTTGCGGCAGAGCAACGCCGCGCTGCTTCATCTGATAGCCACGCGTTGGATGTTCGCCAACTTCTTCTGTGCGCGAGAGATGGTCATAGAAGCGCCGCACCGCGGAGAGCTGGCGAGCAATGCTGCGCGTGCTTAAGTCACGGTCGCGGCATTCGCCTATCCATGCCTCCAGTAATGGCCGAGTAAAGTCGCGCCAGTTGCTGATGCCGTGATCAGCAAAAAACTCAATTAGGGCATTCAGATCGCGGGAATAGGCTTTAACCGTATGCGGTGAGGCAAGGCGCTGGCTACTGAGGTAGCTCAAAAAGGTAGCGATGTCCTCTGTTAGCTTCATGCGGAATCGAGGCTATTGGGGTGGCGTAAAAAGCGCCCGAGCAGCTCGCCAACGACATCGCCTAAATGCGAAATGAACATGGTGTCCATGCTGCTGCGAAAGTGGCTGGCTTCGGTTGAGCCTAAGTTTAAGACACCAACCACTTGCTCGCCGGCGCAGAGAGGAATGATGGCTGCTGAGCTTAAGTTCAGACCATCGTCGCCAAATAAGAAACGAAATTCGTCGCGCCGCCATTTGCCCGCCAAGGCGCGGCGGCCTGCTAAAAGGCCAGGCAGGCGTTTATCAAATGCGCTGATTGATACGGCTCGCCAGGGCATTGGTGCCTGCTCTTGTAGCAGCAGCATAGTCACTTGCTGGCAATGAAAGGGCTCGCGCAATTCGTTAAATAAACGTGTGCCCATCTGTGCGATGCTGGCGCTGCCGACCACGCGCAAGAGCACGTTACTGAGCTGCTCAAAAAGCGCATCGTTATGGCTGGCTGCCTGCATCATTTCTTCTAGGCGCTCGCTGAGCTCATCATTATGGCGGCGTAGCTGCGTGACTTGGCGCTCGATCAAGGACACCGCACGGCCTTGGTGCTCATGGCGAATGTGCAGCGTAGCTAAAAGCTCAGGGTGGTGCTCAAAAAAATCAGGGTGCTCGGCGAGCCATGCCGCGACTTCAGCATCACTTAAACGGCTACTCAATGATGAACTCACGCTGAGCCCTCACCAATTCGCAATACGCCATCGAAAACACGAGCCGTGGGGCCGGTCATCATCACCGAGGTATCTCCGCCGGCCCATGAAATAGTCAGTTCGCCGCCGGGCAGGCTTACGCGCACTGTGGAGTCGAGCAGGCCCCAGCGAATGCCCGCGACAACGGCAGCGCAAGCGCCTGTGCCGCAGGCTTGGGTTTCACCAGTGCCGCGCTCATACACACGCAGGCGGATATGGCCGCGATGCACAACCTCCATAAAGCCTGCGTTGACGCGTTCGGGGAAGCTTTTGTGGGTCTCGATTAATGGACCAATTTCGGCCACTGGCGCATTCGCAACCGACTCCACGCGTAAGACCGCGTGTGGATTGCCCATGCTCACGGCGGCAATACGCAGGGTGCGATCGGGCAGCGCTAAGTCGTAGTCCAGCGCCTCCATTTCGGCTTTAAACGGAATGGCAGCAGGTGCTAGTTTCGGCGCGCCCATATCGACAGTGACCCAGCCATTGGCGGTAATGTCTAGCTGAATAACGCCGCTGGCAGTTTCCACTGTGAGCTGGTCTTTGCGGGTGAGGCGGCGGTCGCGCACGAAGCGGGCAAAGCAGCGCGCGCCATTGCCGCACTGCGACACTTCAGAGCCGTCAGCGTTGAAAATGCGGTAGCGAAAATCGACATCAGGTCGTGTTGGCGCCTCAACAATGAGCAGCTGATCGAAGCCGACACCGGTGTTGCGGTCGGCTAGTCGGCGGATGAGCGGCGCATCGAGACGAGCGCGTTGCGATACCAAGTCCAGCATCAGAAAGTCGTTGCCGAGACCGTGCATCTTGGTAAATTCCAGACGCATGTGCGGGCTCCTAAGCTTATGGCGAGTCTAGCGGCCCAGATGGCCTAGCGACTCGCGAACGGCTCTATTGTGTTGTTAGGGCAGTAACGATTCAAGCGCTAAGAGATCGGCGGTGGTCTCGCGGCGGCGAACCTGCCAAGCCTGATCGCCATCGACAATGACTTCAGCGGCACGACCACGGGTGTTGTAGTTCGAGCTCATGACAAAGCCGTAGGCTCCAGCGCCTGTGACTGCTAATAAGTCGCCGGCAGTGATGCTTAAGTCGCGATCTTTGCCCAAAAAGTCGCCAGTCTCACACACCGCACCAACGACATCGTAACGTTGGCTGGTAACTTCGGTACGCGGCGTTACCGGTACAATATCCATCCAGGCCTGATACAGCGCTGGGCGAATCAAGTCATTCATGGCGGCATCGACAATGGCGAAATGCTTGTGCTCAGTAGGCTTCACAAACTCTACGCGCGTTAGCAACACACCGGCATTGGCGGCAATGGCGCGGCCCGGCTCCATATACACTTTTAGGCCGCTGGCTTTTAAGCGTGGCAATAATGCCGCCGCATATTCTGCTGGCGTGGGTGGCGCTTCATCTTTGTAGCGCACACCCAAGCCGCCACCGATATCGATATGCGATAGCGTAATGCCTTCATCTTTAAGCTGATCAATCATCGCCAACACGCGGTCGAGCGCATCGGAAAATGGCTCGGTACTGGTGAGCTGCGAGCCAATATGGCAATCGATGCCAACGGCGTCTAAATGCCCAAGCGCGATGGCACGGCGATAAACCTCTGGCGCGCGCTCAATGGCCACGCCAAATTTATTTTCTTTTAAGCCAGTCGAAATATACGGATGCGTTTGCGCATCGACATCAGGATTCACGCGTAGGCTAATTGGTGCGCGTACTTTTAAGCGCGCAGCCACCGCATTGATTCGATCAAGCTCAGCTTCAGACTCAACATTAAAGCAGGCGATGCCTAGTTTCAGAGCACGTTCGATTTCAGCTTCAGTTTTCCCTAGTCCAGAAAAAACGATCTTGCTGGGTTCGCCACCAGCCGCAATGACGCGCTCTAACTCACCGCCAGAAACGATATCGAAACCTGAGCCTAGTCGCGCCAAAACATTCAGCACGGCAATATTTGAGTTGGCTTTAACCGCGAAGCAAACTTGGTGGCCGACCTCGGCAAAGGCCTTATCGAAGGCTTGATAATTAGCCGTCAGTGCCGCTCTTGAGTAGGCGTAAAGCGGCGTGCCGAAGCGCTCCGCTAGATTTTCTAGGGTAATGGCTTCGAGGTGGCGAGTGCCATCAATCAGGGGCAGCGCAGTCATGCGAAATCCTAAAATAAAAGTGTTTATGGAGCAGGCTGGGCCGTGCCATTTGGCTTGGTGTTATCGCCAGTGCTGGCAGGAGCGCTTGGCTCAATGCTGTCGCTAATTGCCGCAGGCTTTTCAGGTGCTTCAGGAAACTCTGGCGGAGCACTGCGCTCAGGTGCTGTATAGGGTTTGGCATCTGCAGGTGGAAAATACAGTGGGCCTTTTTGGCCGCAAGCACTGAGCAAGCTCACGCCAAGGCCGATAAAAAGCAGCGTTACGAAGCGAATCATGGCAATCATCCCGCAGCTAAATAAGAGTCGGCTATTATGCGACAGCACAGGCATTTCCCCAAGCCTACCTTTTGATGTGAGGACACTATGAACGAGTCAGAGTTTAACGCCCTAGCCGAAGCCACTTTGCTGAGCATTGAGCAGCAAGTTGAAGACGCCGATACAGAGCTAGATTTCGAAATGAGCTCGGGCATTCTCACGCTAACGGCGGAGAACGGCAGCAAGATCATCATCAATCGCCAGGTGGCAACGCTAGAGATTTGGGTGGCCGCACGATCGGGCGGTTATCATTTGGGTCGTCAGGATGATGTGTGGTTTTGCCGATCTACGGGTGAAACCCTACAAGAGTTATTAACGCGGGTGGTGGTGGAGCAGGGTGGCGAAGAAATTACGTTTGCCTGAGATGTCTTGTCTGGCCCTACGCTAAGCTCTAAAGGTCGGTGCAGACTGAGGTGGTGAAACCGTCAGGCGCCATGGATGGCGCCTGCGAGCCTACACGGATGTATTCACGGCGTGTTTCACTACCTCAGTCTGCACCGGGCCTCAGCAATAGCAATGAAGCCATTACCGCTTCAACCATTGCAGAGAAGCCTCACTCCACCACCAACTCCGCAAACAAATCATACTCATCCGCTTCAGTGATGCGCACCATCACCAACTGGCCTGGCTTCAGATCAACAGCACCGTCGCCCTCAATAAAGACATTGCCATCAATTTCTGGCGCATCAGCTTTAGAGCGTGCAACGGCTACGCCTTCCTCGGCATCAATCTCATCCACCAAAACTTGCTCAACGCGGCCAACACGACGCTGCAAACGCTTCGCCGAAATCTCTGCCGCCAATGTCATAAAGCGCTCATGACGCTCCAGTTTTACGTCTTCAGGCACCGGCTCTGCCACATCATTAGCCAGTGCACCTTCCACCGGCGAATACGGGAAGCAGCCGACGCGATCGAGTTGGGCTTCTTGCAGCCAGTCCATCAGCTCTTGAAACTCTGCTTCGGTTTCGCCTGGGAAGCCAACAATAAACGTTGAGCGGATGATCAAGTCAGGGCAAATTTCACGCCAGCGCTTGATACGCGCCAGCGTATTTTCAGCATGCGCAGGGCGTTTCATGCGTTTCAGCACACTCGGGCTGCCATGCTGAAATGGGATGTCCAGATACGGCAGAATCTTGCCTTCGGCCATCAGCGGAATGACATTGTCTACGTGCGGATAGGGGTAGACGTAGTGCAGACGCACCCAGACGCCGAGCGAGCCAAGCGCTTCGCAGAGCTCGAGCATGCGTGTTTTCACCGGGCGGCCGCCCCAGAAATCGAGCTTGTATTTCAAGTCCACGCCATAGGCGCTGGTGTCTTGCGAGACCACTAGGATTTCTTTCACGCCAGCTTTGGCCAGATTTTCAGCTTCAGTTAGCACGGAGCCCACAGGACGCGAAACTAAGTCGCCACGCAGAGAAGGAATAATGCAGAAGGTACAGCGGTGGTTGCAGCCTTCAGAAATCTTTAAGTAGGCATAATGCTTTGGCGTGAGCTTGATACCTTGCGGTGGTACGAGATCAATGAAAGGGTCATGTTTCGGTGGTAAAAATTGGTGCACTGCACCCATAACTTCTTCGTAGGCTTGTGGCCCGGTAACGCTGAGCACGCTGGGGTGTGCGGCACGAATGACATCGGCTTTTTTGCCCAAGCAGCCGGTGACAATAACTTTGCCATTTTCTGCTAAGGCTTCGCCGATGGCATCGAGCGACTCCTGAACGGCAGAGTCAATGAAGCCGCAGGTGTTGACCACGACCAAGTCGGCACCATCATAGCTGGCGGAGATTTCATAGCCTTCCGTGCGAAGTTGAGTGAGGATGCGCTCAGAGTCAACCAAGGCTTTTGGGCAGCCGAGCGAAACGAAACCAACGCGAGGATTAGTGAGTGACATGTGGGGTGGCCGATTGATCAGAAGACGCGAATTGTAGCGTAATTCCCATAATAGTCGCGCGTATTTACAGCGAGTTGTGTGGCACTAAAATGGTGCATACTGGTGTCATAAATGGGCATGATTTGGCACTATTGTGGTGCGATTTGCGATATGGAATGAGCTGCAAGGCGACAAAATGGCGCTATTGCAGGATTTCGCCCGACTGGTGTGATTTTTGCAGCTATCGTTTACATGGCCACAATAGAGCAGCGCATGAGCGAAGAGCGAACCCCGAAAAGCTTGTTAGAAAGCCTGAGCACAGCCGTTTTGCTCTGCGACACCGAGCTGCGTTTGGTCTATGTAAATCCTGCCGCCGAAAGCCTGTTGGCGATCAGTCATAGCCGCGCGCTAGGCCTGCCACTAGATCAAGTGCTTATTGAATCTGAAAATAATGCTGGTGCGGCACTTGCTGAAACGCTGCGTAGCGGGCACCAATTCACTAAACGCGAGGCAAAGTTGCGTGTTGGCTTGCATGACATCACTGTCGATTACACGGCATCGCTGCTTACTGCGCCGAGTGCTCGCAATGAGTTATTGGTCGAGATTCAGCCCCGTGATCGCTTGCTGAAAATTGCCCGTGAAGAAGCCATGCTCGCTAGTCATCAAGCAATGCGGCAATTGGTGCGCGGTGTTGCACATGAAATTAAAAACCCACTGGGCGGCATTCGCGGCGCAGCGCAATTGCTAGCGCGTGAGCTGCCAGATGCCGAGCTTAGAGAATACACCAGCGTGATTATTGAGGAGGCTGATCGTTTGCGAGTCTTAGCTGATCGCATGCTTGGGCCTCGGCGTTTACCGACGTTGCGCACGGTTAATCCGCATGAGTGCATTGAGCGTGTGGTAACGCTGCTCGAAGCCGAGGCAGATGGCCGCATTCGTATCGTGCGTGATTACGATCCCTCGCTGCCAGACATCGAGGCCGATCCTGATCAACTGATTCAGGCGCTGCTTAATATTGCTGGTAATGGTCTGCAAGCGTTGCTGGAAAACCCTAGCGATCGTGAGCCTATATTGATTTTTAAAACACGGCCGATGCGTCAGTTCACTATTGGTGCTAAGCGTCATCGCCTCGTTTTGCGCATTGATATTTCTGATAACGGGCCGGGCATACCGAGCGACATTAAGCAGTCTATTTTTTATCCGATGATTAGTGGTCGTGCTGCGGGGAATGGCCTTGGGCTATCGATTGCGCAAGACATTATTCATCAATACCTCGGCTTGATTGAGTGCGACTCCTATCCAGGCCGGACACTTTTTAGTATTTACCTACCTTTGGAAAAAACCCATGACTAAACATACTGTATGGGTCATCGATGACGATCGCGCCATTCGCTGGGTGCTTGAGCGCGCGCTGACTCAGGCTGGTTTGCTTGTTAGCAGCTTCGAGGATGCGACTAGCGCATTGGCGCGCTTAAAGCATGAACAACCGATGGCCTTAGTGAGCGATATTCGTATGCCTGGCATCGATGGCTTGGCCTTTCTGGCGCAAGTGCGCGAGCTGCATCCGCATGTGCCAGTGATCATCATGACGGCTCATTCCGATTTAAGTTCGGCGGTGGCATCGTACCAGGGCGGGGCATTTGAGTACTTGCCGAAGCCTTTCGATGTCGATGAGGCTGTGGCCTTGGTGCAGCGCGCCATAGTGCATCATTTAGAGCAGATTACACCGGTCATAGAGGCCGTAACTGAGGTTGCGCGCTCGACTAGCATCATTGGTGAGTCGCCTGCGATGCAGGAGGTGTTCCGTGCTATTGGCCGACTCAGCAACTCCAATATCACTGTGCTGATTAACGGCGAGTCTGGCACCGGCAAAGAGTTGGTTGCAGGTGCTTTGCATGAACATTCGCCACGCGCACGAAAGCCATTTATCGCGCTCAATATGGCGGCGATTCCCAAAGATCTCATGGAGTCGGAGTTATTTGGTCATGAAAAGGGGGCGTTCACTGGCGCTAGCACACAGCGCGCTGGGCGCTTTGAGCAGGCCGACGGTGGAACTTTATTTCTTGATGAAATTGGCGATATGCCTATCGACACACAGACGCGCTTGTTGCGTGTTTTAGCTGACGGTGAGTTTTATCGTGTTGGTGGTCATACGCCAGTACGAGTAGATGTGCGCATCATTGCCGCCACGCATCAGAATCTTGAAAAATTAGTCGCTGAAGGTAAGTTTCGCGAAGATTTATTTCATCGCATCAATGTCATTCGGATACACATTCCGCGCTTGCGTGATCGCAGCATTGATATTCCGCGCTTGGCGCAGTTTTTCATGGCACGCGCAGCTAAAGAGCTACAGGTTGAGGCTAAGACATTAACGGTGGCCGCCTCGGCATATCTGCAAAAACTACCTTGGCCAGGCAATGTCCGTCAGCTTGAAAATACCTGTCGCTGGATCACTGTGATGGCCACGGGGCGCGAAGTATTGGTCAGTGACTTGCCTCCAGAGTTACAGGCAGAGGGTGAGCCGGAGTTGGATGCGGTGCTGCCAAACTGGGAGCAAGCATTGGCGCAATGGGCGCGCCAAGCCTTACAAAGTAATCCAGCAGGAGCTTTGCTGGATCAAGCAGTGCCAGCATTTGAGCGCGTGATGATCACCGAGGCTTTGCAGTTTACTGGCGGTCGACGGCGCGATGCCGCCGTGGTGTTGGGCTGGGGCCGCAACACGCTCACCCGCAAACTTAAAGAGTTGGGCTTGAGTGCGGGTGGCGACGACGAAGATTAGTTTGAGATAGAGGCCGGCATGGTGCCATCGCTTGTGTGCGGTGCGCCAAGTGCTTGGCGGCGCTCATCGGGCGACAAGGAGTTCCAGCGCTGGCGGAGGGCGTCACGCGCTTCCGGCGACAAGGCTTTAATCTCATTCCAGCGCGCCAAGATGGCTTGACGGCGCTCATCGGGCAAGTTGCTCCAACGCTGCGCGCGTTCAACTAGTTGGCTGCGGCGAGCATCGCTAATCTCATCCCAGCGTGGCTGGAAGTCGGCTAGCGTGGCTTGTTGCTCTTGGCTCAATGATGCCCAAGGCAGAATGTCGGCCCAAGCCAAGGTTGGCGCAGAGAGCGCGCCAATCAGCATGAGCTGAGTGGCTGCTCGACGCATCTGTGGCACGCTCAGTTTAGCGCTGACCACGAGAGGTGTCCTCCATAGACATCAGCCAGTCTATTTCTTCCAACATTTGACCGTCGACGGAGCTGCTTGCTGGTCGCGCTTGCGTGGAATCTGTGCCACTGGTTTTTAGCAGCCAGTCGCCAGGTAGCACGACCATAAATGCCACGCTAGCGGCTAAGGCTAAACCGCCTGACCATTGCCAGCGATGCGTGCGCTTTTGTTGGCGCTGGGCTTGCGCTACAACTTGCGCCACACGTGCGTCCCACAAAGGATCTGGCTCACTAATGGCGCGATCAAGCGTGTCGGCCACGCGTTTGGCGAAGCGGGCATCCTCAAGGGAAAGCTCTGGTGTCTTGTTCATGTCATGTCCTCCGCTGTCGTGCCAATATCATCTAGTTTGGCGCGAATTTTGTTTAAAGCCCTGAAGTAATGCGTTTTCACGCTACCCTCAGCACAGCCCATTGCCTCGGCTGTCTGAGCAGTGTCATAGCCTTCCCAGGCTCGCAGCAAGAAGGCTTGCTGCTGTCTAAAGGGCAGTTCGCCCACTGCCGCTAAAACGGCATCCATATTATCGGCCTGCTGCAATAGCGTGACCGGATTATTATCGACGCGGTCAGGAATGTTCTGCCACGGATCTTCTTCGCCAGCGTCGTCTAATGGTTCAAGCCAAGTGAACCATTTGCGCTTACGAGTTTCGCGGCGAAAATGATCCATCATGCGGCTGTGCAAAATACGGTGGAACAATGGCCCCCAGCTGCTGGGGTCATGGTTGCCGTATTTCGCCACGAGAGTGAGCATGGCTTCTTGTACAATATCTTGTGCCGCGTCGGGGTCGCGGGTGGCGAGCTCGGCGGTTAATCTTGCCCGCCGACTGATGCTATGCAAAAACGCATCGATCGATTGCGGGGCTGGACGTGCTGGCATGACTAATTTTACCGGTGGCGCTTTGGGCACACGATAGGCGAGACCGGTGTCGACGACAAGATGCATAATCGGCTCTTCACTCCTGCGTGGTGGCATTTTAACCATCTGAGATACAGAAACGCCGTCAACTCGTTGCGGTTGACGACTTAGTGCTCAAACTAGCAATAGACTTTTTTGGATATGTTCATGATCGACATCGTGCTCTATGAGCCTGAAATCCCCGGCAACACCGGTAATATCATTCGTTTATGCGCCAATACGGGCGCACGTTTGCATCTTATTGAGCCACTAGGCTTTGAGCTTAGTGACAGTAAGCTGAAGCGAGCTGGTTTGGATTATCACGAATGGGCGAGGCTTAAAGTGCACGCGAATTGGCAGGCTGCACGAGATTATTTGTCTGATAAACGCTGGCGCGCAGTAACCACAAAAGGCTCGCAGTCAGCTTTTTCTGCCGTGCTCAGTGAGGGTGATGTTTTAGTGTTTGGTCCAGAGACTCGCGGCTTGCCCGCAGAATTATTGGAAACTTTTGCGCCGGAAAACAAGCTGCGGCTGCCCATGTTGGCAGGCAGTCGCAGTTTGAATCTATCCAATAGCGTGGCGGTGATGGTCTATGAGGCCTGGCGCCAGCAGGGGTTTATTGCGGGCGAGTAGTGTCTGCGGCTTCGACGCTGGCTTCGTTTTTGCGGCGCAGGCTGTCAGCGTAGAGCGCGTCGAAATTGACTGGCTGCAGCAATAACTGTGGGAAGCTACCTTTGCCGACTAGATCAGAAATTGCTTCGCGGGCAAATGGAAACAATAGATTTGGGCAGTAAGCGCCAAGCAATGGGCCTAGTTCAGCTTCAGCAACGCCTTCGATTTGGAAGATGCCAGCCTGCTTCACTTCCACCAAAAATGCCGTGCTGCCTTCGTTTTTTGCCGTCACAGTAATGGCTAGCTGCACTTCGTAATGCTTGCCATCTTCGAGCATTTGATGAGCAGTGGCTAAGTCAATATTGACCTCAGGGTTCCAAGTCTGCAGAAAAACTGTAGGTGCGCCGGGAACTTCAAACGAAGTATCCTTCAGGTAGATACGTTGCAGAGCGAACTGCGGTTGGGTGTCGGCCATGTCATCTCTCTTTTTATGGTGTGGGCTGAGTAAAGGGGTATGGGTTAAGCCTGCAGTAGGCGATCGAGTTCACCGCTACGGTCTAGTGCAAACAGCTCATCGCAGCCGCCAATAAATGCGTCGTTGATGAATACTTGTGGCACGGTGCGACTGCCGGTGCGCGCAGTCAAAGCGGCGCGTTGCTCGGGGGCATTGCCGACATCTATTTCTTCAAATGCGATTAATTTATTGCCCAGTAGCTGCTTGGCGCGCACGCAAAAAGGGCAGGTGCGGGTGGTGTAAATGACGACTGAGGCCATGAGGCTCTCCCGTTAATCGTGGAAATAAGCGGTGGATCAGCGTACCAAAGGCAGGCCTTGTTGACGCCAGGTGGAAATGCCGCCGCTTAAAATATGCACTTCTTTCATGCCGGCTTGTTTCACGCTACGAGCGGCATTGCCGGAGGTTTGACCCATGGCACACACGAAAATAATGGGTTTGCCAGCGGCAGCCAGTGCAGCTGCCTTTTCAGCCACTTGGCTGTACGGCATGTTTTCGCTGCCGGTGATATGGCCTTCGCGAAACTCTGGTGTATTACGCAAATCAATGACTCGTGCTTCTTGAGTATTGACCAAGCGAGTTAGGTCGGCGGGTGAAATGCGGCGGCCGCCACGCTGAATTTCAGTAAAAATAAACGCCGCAAGTAGGGCGACAAACGTAGCCACCAGCATGTGGTGGTTGCTTACAAACTCAATAGCGCGATCCATGATGTGACTCAGTGTGGCGAGAAAGTCAGGCAGTATACGCATGCAGCTGCTTAGGCTCTAGCGCAAGCTGATTATCTCGCGGCTATATCACGTTTGGCGCGTCGTTATCGTGTGCCAATGTCGTTAACCAGTTTCTGAAAGCTAGCGAAGCGGCGGGGCTGGATATGGCCATCGAGAACGGCTTGATGAAACGAGCAGCCAGGCTCACTAGCATGAGCGCAATTGCGGAATCGGCACTGGCCAGCAAAGGGCTGAAACTCGATAAAGCCAGCGAGCAACTCTTCTTTATTCATATGCCAAACGCCAAATTCACGAATGCCCGGCGAGTCGATGAGCGCGCCACCAGTAGGGATATCGAACCAACATGCCGTTGTCGTGGTGTGCTGGCCGAGCTTGGAGCCGGTGGATACTTCTTTCACTTTTTGCGCGACATCGGGCAGCAAGGTGTTGATGAGTGATGATTTGCCGACGCCGGACTGGCCGACAAACACCACAGTGTGTTGCGCCACCAAAGCCTCTAGGTCGCCGGTGTCGCCATGTGCTGAAAGTGTGCGGGTTTCATAGCCAAGTGCGGCAAAGCTGGCGAGCAACTCAGTTAACTCATCATGATTTTTTTCAGTCAGTAAGTCGGCTTTATTAAGCACGAGGATGGGGCGAATATCAGTGGCTTCGCAGGCGATTAAATAGCGGTCGATGAGCTCAGCAGAGGGTGTTGGTTCAGGCGCGATGATCAGCAAGATCAGATCGATATTGGCCGCAACTGGCTTGAGCTTATTGTATGGGTCGGGGCGCACCAGCACGGAGCGCCGCGGTAATATCGCCGTAATGACGCCGGTGGCGGCTTCAGCAGCAGGCTGCCAAATGACTTCATCGCCGGTAACTAAGGCTTCTAAGTTGGCTCGGCGATGGCAGCGAAAACGTTGCCCGATGAGCTCGCCATCGAGTGCCTCAACGGCAAGCTGCACGCCATAATGCGCAATGATGCGCCCGCGCTGCTCGACGCCGAGGGCGCCCCCATCGAGCAATGCTTCGGCTTTGGCTTCGCGCTTGGCGGCGCGCGCAATGCGCTCTGCCTGAATGCGATCGATACGAAAACTTTGTTGGCGACTAATGCGGCGTTGGCTCATGGCCTATCTCGTTGTTGGGTGACTGCAATGGTGTTGCGCTCTGCTATGCTGCGGGCATTGTGCCACTGACGGCAACTAGGAGTGT
>JBFJJU010000022.1:0-29349 GCA_041612115.1 Perlucidibaca sp. | reverse complement strand
CCGGCGAAGTGAAAGTTCTCTTTGATTGTGCATGGCACGCCAAGAAACGGTGGCAGTGACGCTAATTTGTGCGCCTTTTTTGCTTTGGCCACAGCTTCATCGGCTTTTGCAGCCTCAACACGGGCATCGGCAACGCGCTCGCACACCACGGCATTGAGCGTGGGATTAACTTGCCGCAAACGGGCAATATGCGCCTCAACCACAGCCACCGAAGTGGTTTTACCGCTACGTATTTGTGCAGCCAACTCGGTAGCCGAGAGTAATAGCAGATCAGACATGACTTATTGCCAGATATGGACGTGTTGCGACTTTGCCCCAGTCGCCTGCTCGATGCAATAATCACTCACGTTTTTGAGTATCACTTATGGCCAACGCAACACTGATTCCACTGATCGATGCCCTGCTGCCGCAGACCCAGTGCGGGCAATGCGGCCACCCCGGCTGCGCACCCTATGCGCAGGCTATTGCCAATGGCGAGGCAATTAATCATTGCGTGCCCGGCGGCCAGAGCACCATCGATGCCCTGGCACGCTTACTAGACAAGCCCAGCCTGCCACTAGATCCAGCCTATGGCGTAACGCCTGAACATCGCCTGGTCGCTTTTATTCGCGAAGATGAATGCATCGGCTGCACCAAATGCATCCAAGCCTGCCCCGTCGATGCCATCGTTGGCGCGGCTAAACAAATGCACACCATCATGATCGATGAATGCACCGGCTGTGATCTTTGCGTGGCTCCTTGCCCTGTCGACTGCATCGACATGGTCAAAGGCCCAGACATTCCAATGACTTGGCATAAAGCCTCCGACGAACCACTCAATGCCGACGAGCAAGCGGCGAAAGATCGCGCCGATAAAGCGCGCGAACGCTTTGAGGCCCTCAAAGCGCGCCAAGCTAAATTAGCTGAGGCCAAAGCGGCGCGCCGTCCAACCGCCGTCGTTTCGCAAGCATCTAGCTCTGGCGCTGCCGATACTAGCGCGCTGATGATTGCCGCCGCGCTTGCTCGCAGTCAACTGAAAAAAACCGAAAAACAACTTGCGGCACTGAATGCTCGCGGCGAAGACAGCAGCCACCTCGAAGCACGCCTGCCCGAGCTTAGTGAGGCAGTGAACAATGCTGAAGCAGCATTAGCTAAAGCGAAGGCGCCCGGCAGTAAGCGCGTACGCACCACAGGAGCGCTGTGATGAATGCCGCCAAGCGCGAAGCGATTTTTGCGCGACTGCAAGCCGAAAACCCTGAGCCGCGCACCGAGCTGAACTATCGCAACCCGTTTGAGTTGCTCATCGCAGTCTTACTCTCAGCGCAATCAACCGATGTTGGCGTCAACAAAGCCACGGTAAAGCTGTTTGCTCAAGGCCCAACGCCTGCCGCCATGTTGGCGATGGGTGTCGATGGCGTCAAAGACTGTATTCGCACTTTAGGACTGTTTAACAGCAAAGCGGAAAATGTCATCAAGACCTGTCGCATCTTGGTCGAGCAACACAATAGCGAAATTCCCCGCAAACGCGAGGCGCTAGAGGCGCTGCCCGGCGTTGGTCGAAAAACTGCCAATGTCGTGCTGAATACTGCGTTTGGTGATGCGACCATTGCCGTCGATACACACATATTTCGCGTCGCTAATCGCACGCGTTTAGCACCGGGCAAAGATGTTGTCGCGGTCGAAGAAAAACTGATGAAAGTCGTGCCAAAGGCGTATCGTGTCGATGCGCACCACTGGCTGATTTTGCACGGCCGCTACACCTGCATTGCACGCAAACCACGCTGCGGCAGCTGCCTGATAGAAGACCTCTGCGAATACAAGGAGAAGGTGCTTGACTAAGCCCTCAGCAACACCGACTACTGCCGTTAAATCGACTAGCAAACGCAGCCGCTGGCTGCTTGGCGGCTTGGCATTGCTCATTGTGGCCTGGCTGAGCATTGTCACCGCCATCGAGTTTTTAGCGCCAAACTGGGTAGAGAACACACTGGCCAAAGAAATCAGCCAGCGCTTAGGCGTCGCTATTCGTATTGGGCGAGTCGACACCGACGCTTTCGAAGGCAAGCTTCACATTTACGGTGTCGCGGTTGACGACAAAGAAGGACAACCATTAATTGGTTTCCGCGAACTGCATTTAGATTATTCATGGTTGAGTTTATTGAGCCCAGTATGGGTGCTTGAGTCGGCTAATTTGGTGCAGCCAACTATTCATTTACGACTACCCGCTGAAGGTCCGCTAACGCTTATGCAGCTCGTACCAAGCAGCGATGGTCCAGCGGTGGAAACACCGCGTTGGCAACTCAAGCATTTAGCCATTAGCGAGGGCGAATTGTCTTATCGCGATGAGCGAGTAAAACCTGCACGCGAGTTTGCGCTGAGTAATTGGGGCTTAAACCTCGATGACATTGGCACCGAAAGCGCTAATGGCTTAGCCGAGCTGCATGGCGACCTACCTGCCGGTGCGAGCATCGACTGGATCGGCGACGTTGGCTTGCAACCATTAAGGTCAAAAGGCCGTTTGCAAATCAACAAGCTATCACTGCCGGATACACTCGGCTGGCTACCGGAAAAGCTGCCATTGGCGGTCAATAATGGGCGCGTTTCATTAGACCTTAACTACGATGCCAAATTACAGCCCGACGTTTCTGTCGCCATTAATAACAGCTCAGCCACGCTAGAAGACCTGTCATTAGCCCTGCTAAAAGCATCGCAAAAAGATGAGCTCGCCAATATAAAAACGTTAAGCGCTAAAGGCGTGGCATTTGCCTACCCTAGTGGTGAGTGGGCAAGCGACGAACTAACGCTCACGGGTGCAAAAATCTCAATTGAGCGCACTGCCAATGGTGAGTTTAGCGTCATAAAAGCACTCGCCGGGCCACCGCGAAAAGCCGTTGCTAAGTCTGAGCCTAGCGCTCCTATCGACTGGGCCGGCAGCTTAAAGCAAGCTGAAATCAGCGATGTCATGGTGACTTATCGCGACTTAAGCACACGCCCAAACACTGCACTCACACTTGGACCACTCTCATTATCAGCCACGCCAAAAGCCGACAGTGCACAAGATAGCGTCGCCATCACACTCAATACCGCAATCAATAACAGCGCTAAGCTAAGCCTACGCGGCGAACTAGGCATGCCATCAGCACGAGCCAATCAGGCACCAGCAACACCGTACTTTTCCGGCAGGCTCAGCCTCGATGACTTAGCCCTGAAACCTTTCGAGGGCTTTATTAATGAAGCGCTGGCTATTCGCCTGCCAGCAGGTGAGCTCAGCAGCGATGGTCAGCTGCAATGGCAAACGCCAAGTGCACCAAGCTGGGCATGGTCTGGCGATACTACCGTGAAAAATCTGCGGGTATTAGAGTCTCGCGGCCAACCATTACTGTCGCTAAACGCATTGCAAGTTAATGGACTAAAAGCACAGGGCACACCGCAACAAGTGAGCATTAATCGGATATTAATCGACAGTCCAAAATTACGCGTTAGCCGCCAAAGTGATGGCTCCCTCAATGTAGCGAATTTGACCAAGACAAGCTCTTCAAGTAGCGCGAGCAGTACTAAGCCTGATGTCTTTATAAACACCCTCGCCGTGCGCGGCGGCACGATGGCATTTGCCGATAATAGCTTGGCACCGAGTGTAGCGACTGCGCTCTCACAGCTCTCTGGCAGCATCAGTAAAATCGACCTCACAGGTCGTCAAAATGCGCAGATTAAGCTACGAGGCTACTTACCTGAGGCCGCAGCAATTGCCGTAGAGGGTTCAGTAAATATTGTGCAGCCAACCCAAAACTTAGCTATGACTCTGCGCGCCGAACGCCTAGCGCTAGCGCCTTACAGTGCCTATGCCAGCCGATATGCAGGCTACGCCTTGGCAAATGGTCTGCTCTGGGCAGACTTGAAGTACGGCATCGAAAAAGGGGCGCTCAATGCAGAAAACACGCTTCGCATAAATGACTTCACCTGGGGCGAAGCTAGCGGCTCCAAAGAAGCTACAGGCCTACCCGTGCGGCTCGGCACAGCATTATTAAAAGATGTAAATGGCGAAATTCATCTGGATGTGCCCTTGAGCGGCAACTTAAGCGACCCTGAGTTTCGTGTATGGCCCATCGTTTGGCAGACACTGGGCAATCTCATCACGCGGGCAGCAGCCGCACCGTTTAAGTTACTCGGCGGCTTAGCTGGCGCTAGCGATGATCTTAGTCAGATCAGCTTCGCTGCCAATAGCGCCGCTTTGTCTGAGCCCGCACAAGCGCAGATCACCACCTTAGCGGCATCGTTAAAGGATAAACCCGAGTTACAAATGAGCCTTGCTGGCCATAGTGACGCGACAAAAGATGTGATGCCCGGTTTAAGTCCAGAGGCTGCTAGCAAACATGCCTACGACCTCGCCAAAGCGCGCGCCGTGGCTGTACAGCAAGCTCTGATAGCCGCTGGCGTAGCGGCGCCGCAGTTAGTGCTAGAACAGCCAAAGGCAACAACAGAGGCGGCGCTATCGGTGAGCCTAACGATCAGCCTGCCCTAAACGGCTAGGCTGATTTGGGTCAATGCATTGGCTTACTGCCACTCCACCAACACTTCACGGCGGCGCGCTACTTGCGTGACCGCCGCGGCATAGCGTGCTTCGATTTCGTTACGACGGACCTTCAAGGTGGGGGTTAGCAGGCCGCTTTCGCTGCTCCAACGCTCACTGACTAGCAACATTTTAGCGATCTTTTCATGATCTTCTAAGGGCGCATTAACGCGCTCCATATCGGCCAGCAAACCAGCTTCAATTTCTTCGCGCGGCTTAGTTAATGCGGTCAAACTCAGGTTCACTATCATCACCGGCTGAGTCAACTGAACGCCAATCAAGCAGCATTGGTCGATGTCGTCATTACTACCCATAAATGAGGCTTCAATTGGGCCCGGCGCAACATATTTACCTTTAGCGGTTTTAAAAATCTCTTTTACGCGACCCGTTATATAGAGAAAACCATCGTCATCGAAACGGCCTTTATCCCCTGTTTTCAACCAACCGTCGCTGGTGAAAGCGGCTTTGGTTTGCTTGGCATCATTGAAGTAGCCAAGCATTACACCTGGATGGCGCACTTGAATTTCACCTTCTTCCGATAAGCGCAAATTAGCATCGGAAAACGGCTTGCCAACACTACCCAAGCGCTGCGCACCTGGGCGATTCATGCTGCAATACAGCGCCTCGCTTTGGCCATAGCACTCATAGATATCGAGGCCTAAAACGTCACGGAAAAATAATAATGTGGCTTGCGGCACCGGTGCCGCGCCACAGAATAATGCGTGGCATTGCTGCAGGCCTAAGCGCGTTACCATGCGCTTACGCAGCAACGGCCCAAGCCAACGCCGCTTCACTAGAGCGCGTAGCTGGCGCTCAGGAATACGTGCGGTAAAACTTGCCTGTAGCCGCGAGAGCACCAGTGGCACAGTGACAAAGCGCGTCGGCTTAGTCTCCATCAGCTGCTCGCTCATTTTCTCTACACGCTCGAGGAAATATACCTCGGCACCCCAATAGAGGCTGGCCATTTCGACTGCCACGCGCTCCAAAATATGCGCTAACGGTAAATAAGAAAATAAACGCTCGCCTGGTTTGGCGGGGATTACTTCGCGAAATACCGCCGAGGTAAATGCCAGATTGCCGTAGCTGAGCATTACTCCTTTCGAATTGCCCGTAGTACCTGAGGTGTAGACCAAAGTCGCCAGTGTATCGGCGCTAGGTTTTTCATAACGGCGTAGCGGTAAATGTGAACGTGCAAAGCCTGCCCAACTGTGCTCAGACGCAGGTGATGCATCGTAGGGCATGGCAATAGTGACGATGTCTTTGGGTAGACCTTGCTGCAACATGTCAGCAGCTACAGCCGTGGGCATAGGGCCGATAAAAATCGCTTTGGCCTCACAATGCTTCAAAATCCACTGCGTTGTTTGCGAGGCTTGGCGCGCATAAATACCGACCGGTACTAGGCCGGCCATTTGGATAGCAAGATCGGCTAAGAACCAATGTGCACAGTTCATCCCCGCAATAGCGACTCGCGATCCTACAGGCCAGCCTTGAGCTTTCAGTGCGGATGCCATGCGGCCAACCTCATCGGCAGCCTCGCGCCACGTCATGGTGCGAAGTGCACCGGCCTCATGCTGAGTCAACCAAGTAGCGTCGGGTGTTTGCTCTGCCCAGTGCAGAAGTTGATCTACCGGATACGAAGTACTGTGCGCTACACTCATGTCACACTTCCTGAAAGCAAAGGCCGTAAAATCATAATGTTGGGTCTTCTGCTCGATGGCGTGACTGCATGCGTCTTACCGTACGTGCAGCAGCACTGGGCTTCTCTTGCTTATGCTCAACGCCAGCAACATCGCTGCGGCTATCAAGCCAAAGTGCACACGGCTCCCAGACCTCATGTGCCGCTTTAGAGCCTAAAATGACGCCCATATGGCCGCCAGGCGCGACGCGAAACTCACGAGACTCGCCACCCACCAACTCTACTGACTTGCTTGCTACATCGACGGGCACAATATGATCGGAGCTACCAGCATAAGCTAGGTAGTCTGCTTTGATGGTGCTGAGATCGGCATCGATATCGCCTAATGACATGATGCCATCGGCAAATTGATTGTCGATGAGGGCATGCACAAACATGTCTTGCAGCACCCCAACGGGATACACCAGCATGTGATCGAGATAATCGGCTGTTGTGCTATGGCTTTCGACAAATTCACGATCAGCCAAACGCTTAGCCAAGTTCCAATAGGTAGTGACACTGCCTATTGGATCGGTGAGTTTGAAGCCTAATGTGGTTACCCATCCTGGCATTTGTAAGCTGATCGGATTCAAGTCTTGCACCCGCAATGGCGTGTAGCGACGCACCAACTCAGCAGGCTTTTGAATGATGCGACCTAGCGTTGCCGGAAGTCCGCTACTGCGAAAATCAATCGGGCTAGCAATGGTGATGAGATTGCGAATGTTTGTATCGCCCGAGCCGCCGGCATACATCAGCGATAGCAAACCACCCATGCACCAACCCATCAGAGAAACGTCTTCCACACCGGAGTGTTTCCGCACTTCCGCAATAGCTTCGGAAAACATATCGATGGCGTAGTCTTTTAAGCGCAAGGTGGCGTGGCGGCGTTCTGGCACACCCCAATCAATCATATAAACATGATAGCCGCGCGCGGCAAAAAAGCGCGCTAGGCTGCGATGTGGCATGAGATCAAAGCTTTCTGTAGTCACACCAAGTGGCGGCACCAACACGAGTGGTACGGCATGGCGTTTGCGCCGCACCGGCAAAGTTTCACCGTTAGGCAATGGAATCGCGTCTTCGTAGGGAGGCGGATAATAGCACAGCGACATCGGGTCGCCAGAAAGCAGAGTTTCGTAGGGCGTAAGGCCCGATTGCACAAGACTGCCGCGCAAAAATGCCCAATCGAGAGCATTTCCTGCGGCAATTTCTGCACGAGCACGTAGCTCAGTTATCTGTTTACTAAACGACCTTAATGGGCTTGCCATCATAAGCTCCTGCCTATACCTGACTCTCGACAATCTCGCGAGGGCTGACTTGTAGGTCAGTGTACCTCGCTTTAGCGATTATCGTGTTGCCAGTTATCGGCAGCCTTAAGGTTTAAGCAATGTACGACCGTTATTGGCGGCAATACGTAAGCGCAATGCATTCAGCTTAATAAAGCCTTCGGCATCTTTCTGATCGTAAGCGCCGCCATCATCTTCGAAGGTCGAAATACGAGTATCAAACAGCGATTGCGCCGACTGGCGACCGACAACAATCACGTTGCCTTTGTAGAGTTTCAGACGCACATCACCATTGACACAGGCTTGCGAATTATCGATCAGACCTTGCAACAGCTGACGCTCAGGGCTCCACCAGTAGCCGTTGTAAATTAGCGTGGCGTAGCGCGGCATCAGCTCATCTTTCATGTGCGCGACTTCGCGATCGAGGGTAATCGACTCAATGGCGCGATGGCCTTTTAGCAAAATCGTGCCACCTGGTGTTTCGTAGCAGCCGCGCGATTTCATGCCAACGTAGCGATTCTCCACCAAATCCAAGCGACCGATACCATTGGCACCACCAATTTTGTTCAAGTACGTCAGCACAGTCGCTGGGCTCATGCGCTCGCCATTGATGGCAACAACATCGCCACCTTCATAGGTGAGGTCGATATATGTCGCCGTATCGGGCGCATTTTCTGGTGACACTGACCAACGCCACATTGACTCTTCGCACTCAGTCCATGGGTCTTCGAGCACACCACCCTCATAGGAAATATGCAGCAGGTTGGCATCCATGGAATATGGTGATTTTTTACCAGCCGAAGCGAAATCGATGGGGATGTCTCGGGTTTTGGCATAGGCCATCAGCGTTTCACGCGAGGTCAAGTCCCACTCACGCCATGGGGCAATGACTTTGATGCCGGGTTTCAAGGCATAGGCGCCAAGCTCGAAGCGGACTTGATCATTGCCTTTACCGGTGGCGCCATGTGAAATGGCATCGGCGCCCTCGCGATTGGCAATTTCAACCAAACGCTTAGCGATTAGCGGACGCGCAATCGATGTGCCGAGCAAGTATTCGCCTTCATAGACGGTGTTGGCGCGGAACATCGGGAAGACGAAATCGCGGACAAACTCTTCACGCAAATCTTCAATGTAAATGTCTTTTATACCCATGGCTTGGGCTTTTGCGCGTGCTGGTTCAACTTCTTCGCCTTGGCCAAGATCGGCAGTGAAAGTGACGATTTCACAGCCATAGGTGTCTTGCAACCAACGCACAATAACGGAGGTATCTAGGCCGCCAGAATAGGCAAGTACGACTTTTTTGATGTCGGTCATGGGTTAAAACTCACAGGCATGCGAATGGAAAAATCAGACGCGCATTGTACGCGCTAGCAGGTCGTGCTGACCACCACCCGATGCCTACCCTGATGCTTAGCGGCATAAAGCGCCTCATCTGCAAGGTCAATTAGTTTGGCAGGGGCGATGTGCACATCGGGCACCATCGAGGCAACGCCGGCGCTAATCGTCACATGCTTAGCAACTTTGGAGCCGCGATGCGCAATTGCCTTTGCATCAATGCCGGCAATTAGCTCACGCGCCACTTCCGCTGCACCATCACAGGTGGTGTTTGGCAGCAGCAGGACAAACTCCTCTCCGCCATAGCGAGCGGCTAAATCGCCGGGGCGAGTTGCTACTGATTTCAACACTTCGGCAACGGCCACCAAGGCACGATCGCCCTCCAAATGCCCGTGTTTGTCGTTAAACGCCTTGAAGTGATCGACGTCGGAAAATACTAACGCTAAAGGTTTGCCATCACGGCGAGCGCGCTCCCACTCCATGAGAAAGCGATCGTTAAAATGACGACGATTTGCTAAACCTGTGAGGCCATCCTCACGAGCTAATTGCACCAGTCGCTCAGATAGCTTGTTGAGCTGGCGCTTTTCGAGGTCGAGTAGTCGCGACTGTAAAAATAGTCGGCGCTCGCGCACCTCAACCACATAGTTATTCCCGATACCGACCAAATTCGTGAGGAGAAAAAACTGCATGAACATGCCCCAGTCGAAACGCTGCATGCCCAATACATTGACCGCTAGCGCAACCGCAGCCATGCCGGAAAAGCCAATAAGTGCAGCCTGATGTAGGCGCAAGTTGGCCACACCATAAACAATCATAAGCAGATAAATAACGAGATATGTGCTGCGCTGACGAAGTACTTCATCACGAAAATAAGCGGGAAATATGGTCATGAAAAGCAGCATGAGCAAACAACACACCGCCGTATAACTAAAAAAGTGGCGATCCATTGAGGGCATTTTGGCTAGCGAGGTAAAAATCACTAATATTGAAATAATGCACAAGCCCATCAGGACTGCTAAGCGAAGGTCTTCAACTGCACCAATCCATACGCCGCCCACGGTGTATTGAAAGTAAATAATCAGCACGGCACTGAGCGCTAGCAAAAACAGCATCCAATAATTTTCGCGCACGGTCTCCAAAGCGCGGGCATTCATGTTTTGCCTAAACTCTTTTTCAAACGCTAAAGGGAAGCGCAAACGCATGAATGACTGGCCAAGCAAGTCACGTACTGTGTCGTATTCAGCCTCCCAGGCAGGGGGTTTTTCTACACTCATCTCATGCTCCGTCTTTGCCGATGCCTCCGCATCCGTTAGCCTATGCGTCTTTGCCGCCGTTGACGAGCCTTCTCATGCCCCAAAATACACTCACTATCTCCCGTCCCGACGATTGGCATGTGCACTTACGCGATGGCGATGCACTCGTTGACACGGTGCCTGCCATGGCGCGTTATTTTGGCCGAGCCATCGTCATGCCAAATTTATTACCGCCGGCAGTGACCCCCGAACAAGCTGGTGCTTATCGTGAGCGTATTTTAGCTGCTCGCCCCAGCGGCAGCCGCTTTGAGCCACTGATGGTGCTATACCTCACTGAAGGCACGACTGTGGATGATATTCGCCGTGCTAAAGCCAGTGGTTTTGTCCATGCTGTGAAGCTCTACCCTGCCGGTGCGACCACTAACTCGCAGTCAGGCGTTACCGATTTAACTAAGGTCGATGCAGTGCTCACAGAGATGGCCGACTGTGGCATGCCTTTACTCATTCACGGCGAGGTAACTCATAGCGAAATCGATATTTTTGCCCGCGAAAAAGTATTTATCGATACCGTGCTCAAGCCGCTCGTAGCTAAACACCCAACGCTGCGCATTGTGCTCGAACATATCACCACCGCCGACGCCGTCGAATTTGTACGCAATGCGCCCGAACATATCGGCGCCACCATCACTGCACACCATTTATTATTTAATCGAAATCACATGCTCGCCGGCGGCATTCGCCCGCACTACTACTGCTTACCGATACTCAAACCCGGCCGCCATCAGGCTGCATTAATTCAGGCCGCAACCAGTGGCAACCCGAAGTTCTTTTTGGGCACCGATAGCGCGCCACACGCCATTGGTGCGAAAGAGTCGGCCTGCGGATGCGCAGGTGCCTACACCGCTCATGCTGCCATCGAGCTGTATGCTGAAGTGTTTGAAGCCGCTAATGCCTTAGAGATGCTCGAAGGTTTCGCCAGCCATTTTGGTGCCGACTTTTACGACCTGCCGCGCCATCGCGACACCATCACGCTAGTGCGTAAACCATGGTCGGTGCCTGCTAGTTACCCTTTTGGCGGCCAGCAAGTAGTGCCTGTGCGAGCGAATGAGCAACTGACTTGGCAGGTCGAGGCATGATCACTGCCAAAGATAGATTTCGCGGCTTCTTACCCATTGTGGTCGATGTTGAAACTGCTGGCTTCGACGCCGGCACGCACGCCTTATTAGAAGTTGCCGCCGTCATCGTTTTACCCGATGAGCATGGTCAGTGGCAGCCTGTTGCGCGCCACCATGCGCATTTAAAGCCTGAGCCAGGCCTGGATCTAGATCCTGCCGCGCTTAAGTTCAATGGTATTAACCCGCATCATCCGCTGCGTTTAGCTGTAAGCGAGGCCGATGGCCTGCGCGATATTTTCGCCGCCGTGAAGGCCGCGCAAAAAGAAGCCGGCTGCAAACGCTGCATTTTGGTTGGTCACAATGCTGGCTTTGACCTCGCTCACATCAATGCCGCTTGTGAGCGGCAAAACCTAAAAAACCAGAACCCGTTTCATCCGTTCTCAGTTTTTGACACAGTCTCTTTGGCCGGCTTGGCTTATGGTCAAACCGTGCTGGCGCGCGCCTGTGCCGCTGCCGGCATCGATTTTGATCAAAATGAGGCGCACTCCGCACTTTACGATGCGCAAGTCACTGCTGAGTTATTTTGCGGCATTGTCAATCGCTGGCAATCGGCGTTTGCTTTGCCGGAAATGTCAGAAATTTAAATTTTTAAGCGAACAGGTCGATGCAACCCTCTCGGCTAATGCCTATCGCGCATTAGCCGGCGATGGCAACATCCGCGACAAAAATGTCGCACCAAACCACATGCCAATGATGCTCGCTACTAAGCCTGCCAATTGCGGAGGCCAAATACCTTCCGCCGCCCACATTTCAAAGCTCAACCACACCACAACACCAAGCGCCATTGATGTAAGTGCGCCGGCACGATTGGCTTTAGACCAATAAATACCCGCCGTGAGCGGAACAAACACTGCCACCAAAGTTACTTTATAAGCGTTCTCAACCATTTCAAAAATAGTCGCATCTGACTGCATGGCATACCAACCAATAAAGCTGCCAAAGCCTAAAACCACTGCGCGCAACATGAACAAAAACTGCTTATCGGTTTGTACCGGCAGCAAGGGCTTCAATAAGTTCTCAGTAAACACTGTTGAAGGCGCAAGCAAAGTACCTGAGGCTGTGGACATGATCGCCGACAGCAAGGCACCGAAAAATAGCACCTGCATTACAAGTGGCAAATCATTCTGGATAAACGTCGGTAATACCTGCTGCGGGTCCTCGCCCATCACGCGCTCAACCATGACTGGATCAATGACGACGGCGGCATAGGTCAAAAACAGCGGCACCATGCAAAATACTAAATAGCCAACACCACCTAAAACTGAGCCGGCCACTGCGACATTTTCATTTTTTGCCGTATTCATGCGCTGAAACACGTCTTGTTGTGGAATAGAGCCCAGCGCTAAGGTCACGAAAGCGCCAATCCACGCGAGCATGGAAGCCGCAGACATTTCTGGCCAAAAGCCCTCGAACTTACCGGCAGCCTGTGCGTGATCGACAACAACCATAACGCCTCCGGCATTGTCAGCGACCACATAGGTAATAATTAACAGTGCAACAATAATGATGATCATCTGCACAAAGCTGGTAATCGCCACCGACCACATACCACCAAACATGGTGTAAAAAATCACGATGGCCGAACCAATCAAAATGCCTTGATCATGGCTAATGCTACCGCCGCTTAAGCTGCTAAATATCACGCCGAGCGCAATCATCTGCGCTGAAACCCAACCCAAATACGACAGCATGATGGCCACCGAGGTAATAACCTCAGCTTCACGGCCATAACGCTCACGAAAAAAATCACCAATAGTCAGAAGGTTGCGACGATACAAGGCGCGTGCGAAAAACATGCCGGCGAAAATCAAGCAAAAGGCCGCGCCAAAGGGATCGGCAACAATTCCACCTAAGCCCTCCTCAAGAAAATACGAGGGAGCACCGAGAATTGACTCTGAGCCAAACCAGGTAGCAAACATGGTGGCAGTGACCACGCTGAGCGGCAAACTACGACCTGCTGAAATGAAGTCGCGCGAGTTTTTCACCCGCAAAGTAGCCAATAGGCCGATAGCGATAGACACCACTAAATAGGCGATTACAAAAGTGTTCAACATGGTGCTTGATCTCCAACAGCGCATCCCAAGCACCGGCGGCAGGTGCCTAGGGAGTGGATGGTGACGCGTCTACTGACGCCATTTTTTGCGCATGCTAACAGCAGAAGCCTAACGCGGTAAGTAGCTGTTGCGCGGATGAGGCCTTTACCACGCCAATGACACGATGAGCGGCGATTTCACGGCGCGTGGCATAGTGTTTGCGCAAGTCATCAAAGGCGCTAGCTTGGCCAGGATGAGCCGCAATAGCAGCACGCAAACGCTGATCATCGCCTTTGCAATCAATCACCTGCGCCATTATTTCGGCATACGGCGCCACCAGATGCTCGGCGCTGGTGGCAGACCATTGCAGCGTTGGTGGGGCTTGCGCGGAGATAATATCGGCTAGTTCTCCAATCTGCTCATAGCCAAGCAAAGCCGCAGCCTTAGCGGTAATCTGCCACGTGCCACGCCACTTTCCCTCCAAGCTATGGCCGGCGATATGCGGGCTAACTTGTTGGCAAGCGTCAATAACTTCTAACGCTGGCACAGGCTCATTGGGCAATACATCGAGCAAGGCGATGCCTTTTTGCCTGTAGGCCGCTAAAGCATCGGCTTCGATGACATCTCCACGGCCTGCGTTAATCAGCCAGGCATCTGGCTTCAATAACGCTAACCGCTCAGCATTTAGCAGATGCAGAGTCGGCGCTAAGCCAGTGTGCGTAAGCGGCGTGTGCAGGCAGACGATATCGACGCTTGGTAGCAATGAAGCTAAGTCTTGCCAATTCGTCACAGCTAAGGCTGCCCTTTCGTTCTGGCTTAGTAAGGGGTCACAAGCCACAACCTCAAGCCCAAGTGACGACAACAATGCCGCGACACGGCGACCTACCTGCCCCATGCCAACCACGCCAACGCGCTTGCTGCGCAGCTCAGTCAAGGTCATTCCCGGATTACGCGCCGCTTGCCGCAGCACTGTCGCCAAGACCCATTCCGCCACGGCTTGCGCATTACAACCAGGTGCCGTCGACCATGCCACGCCTGCCTTCTCAAGGGCTTCAAGATTCAAATGGTCCTGGCCAATAGTCGCGCTACCGACAAAGCGCAATGCCTTGGCCTCTGCCAGCAACTCGGCATCGACACGGGTAATCGAGCGCACAAGCAAGAGCTGAACATCGCGCAAAGCAGATGCCTTCATGCTGCGCCCTGCCATGCGCGATATCGTAAACTCAGGTGCGCGACCTTGCGCATCACGCCATTGCGATAGACACGCCTCAACGCCGGGCATCATGTCATCGGCTAAGACTTTGATTTTTGCTTGCATGGCTGCACCTATTGACAGAAAACTGCTCGAGTATGCCATTGCCTATCGGCACAGCGCCGATGCATTCGCTACACTAGGCAAAATTTTCCGAGACTTGCTTACATGTCGCATCCGCTCACCGCCGACATCCTCAACTTTCTGCAGCAAATGCCGCGCTTTACAGCGCTCGATGAATTGCGCCTGCATATTGACGATGTCGCCGTGGGCTGGGTAAAGCCCGCCGTCGCCGATGCGCTTGTGGCGATAGCCGGCGCACATGCCATGCGCAAAACTGAGTCGCTGCATTTGCGCGCCGCTAGCGATAGCGTCGGCCGCAGCATCATCGTGCAAGGCTGGGCGCATGCGCTGCGCGAGCAAGGCTTACTGCACAACTGGCGCGATGAACCCATGACGTTGATGCATCAAGGCCACAGCTTCCTCACCACCGAGCGAGCCGCGTTTCGCACCTTAGGTATGGCCACGCAGTCGGTACATTTAAATGGCTGGCTAGCTAGCCCAGACGGCATGCAAGTCTGGGTCGCCGAGCGCAGCCATCACAAATTTGTTGATCCCGGCAAGCTCGACAATTTAGTCGGCGGCGGCTTAGCCTCTGGCGAGTCCTTAGCGGTCGGTTTAGCACGTGAGGCATGGGAGGAGGCAGGATTGCTGTTTCGGCACATCCCATCAGCAGTTACCCAGCTTCATATTTGTCGACGTATTGGCGAAGGTCTACAAGACGAATGCATTCATGTCTTCGATGCGTATTTGCCCGCTCACTTCGTCGCCCTAAACCAAGATGGCGAAGTCGCTCACGCCGGCCTAATGCCTGTTGAAGACGCTCTCATGCTCGTACTTGGTGGTCGTTACACTTGGGATGCCGCACTGGTGTTTATCTACGGCCTGCTCCGCCAGCGTTATTTTGGCCGCGATGGCAATGCCATTATTCTCCAAACCTTAATTGATCTTGGTCACTTAAAGGTCAACCATTTCGCCCACGGCCTATCGCAATGAACGCGCCTGATGCACAGGTGCCTAGCGCACCACTAACCACGCGCGCGGAATTAAAAGCACTCAGCCTACTCACAGCGCCTATTTTGATTAGCCAACTTGCTCAAGCCGCCTATGGTTTTATCGATACCTTAATGGCCAGCCAAGTGTCGCCAATGGACCTTGCCGCCGTCGCTGTTGGCTCTGGCATTTGGCTACCTTTGTTTCTATTAACCACGGGCATTTTACTCGCCACCACGCCCTTGGTGGCTGAAGCCCATGGCGGCAATCAGCGCCAACGTATCGCCGGCATTACACATCAGGCACTTTGGTTGGCATTGGCTGTCGGCATCATTGGCTTCTTTATAATGCGTCACGCCTACCCGATATTTGAATGGCTAGGAGTGCCGCAAGAGCTACGCGAGCTTACTCAGCAATACTTGCTTGGCGTATCGTGGGGTATGCCCGCAGTAGGCTTTTTTTTCGCCCTACGCTGCTACTGCGAGGCGCAAGGCCAGCCAACTCCAGTGATGGTCATTAGCGTAAGTGGGCTCTCGCTCAATGTCGCATTTAACGCGCTGTTTATTCACGGCAGTGAGACTGTAAGCTGGCTATCGTGGATGCCCATGCATATCCCAGCCATGGGTGGCCCTGGCTGTGGCTGGGCAACATCGATCGTATTGTGGCTGATGTCAGGCATCATGCTTAGCTATTTGCTGCTTAGTCGGCGCTTCAAGCACTCGCGCTTGATGCAGGCTTGGGAGCCGCCAAAATGGCCGGAAATTAGAACCATTGCTGCGTTAGGCTTGCCTATTGGTTTAGCGATTTTCTTTGAGGTCAGCTCCTTCGCATTAGTTGCAGTGCTAGTCAGCCCGCAAGGTGCGCTCGCGGTGGCCGGCCATCAAGTCGCGCTATCAGTGACTTCATTATTGTTTATGGTGCCGCTGAGTGTGGCGATTGCGCTGACCATTCGCGTTGGCCAGTTTTATGGTGCCCGAGATTTTGACGCGATATTGCATGTGCGGCGCATTGGTCTCATCACCACGACCTGCATTGCCGCCTGTATGGCATTGATTTTACTCTTTGGCCGCAACGCTATTACGGCTGTTTATACCGACGATATGGCAGTGCGCGAATTAGCCACACAGCTCATGCTGTTTGCCGTTGCTTACCAAATTTTCGATGCACTACAAGTGGCGGCGGCAGGCTGTTTGCGCGGCCTGCAAGATACGCAAAGCCCGATGCGCCTGACACTCTTTGCCTATTGGGTGATTGCCATCCCGGTGGGGTATTTGGCCGGCAGTACAGACTTTTTCGGTGGCCACTCATGGGGCCCACACGGCTATTGGTTTGGTTTGGTGCTGGGCTTAACCGTGGCGAGTATCTTGCTCACTTGGCAGCTCGGCAGCACGCTCAAAACCATCAAGGCCAGATGGCAAATTGCTTAATGCCGTTAGGTAGCTTAAGAGCTCAGCCTTTAAGTAGCTCGTAGCGGTATTGGCCGGGCTCAGGCTCATCTGCCAGCACCAGCTCATGACCAAGAAACTGGCAAAATTTCGGAATATCTCGCGTCGTCGATGGGTCAGTGGCGAGAACTAACAAGCGCTCACCCGTCTGCATTTCACGCACGCGCTTATGTAGCATCATCACCGGCTCTGGACAGAGCAGACCGCGTGCATCGAGCATGCTTGCTGCAGCGTTGGCTGGTTTTTCATTCTCATGCATCAATACAACTCCATGCTTAATTTGCCGGCTATTTAACTTCAGCCTCAATTAAATCCTCAGGCTCACGCGTAAAGCGCCACGCCGGATACAGCATAAATACACCAACAACAGCGGCAATCAAGAAGTGATCAGCGTAGCCAACGCTCTCGGCAAGTAGGCCTGCAGGCAAATAAAATGAGCCGCCAAACACCGCCAGCAAACTTACCTGTAGCGTGAAATCAACGCCGGCATGAGCTTGGCGTGCTCTATCCATTACCGCCGAAAGCAACGCTGCCATCGCCATGCCGCCGGCAAAATGCTCAAGCGCATTGACAGCGACAGCGGTACTTGTCGCGCTCAGTCCGGCAACGCCATAGCCCATCGCTGGGATAGCGTAACAAGCAATAGCGACGCACTGTAATGCGCCAAACCACACCAATCCTTGGCGACGACCAATGGTCTGCAGCCAATAACCACCGAGCATAGCGCCAGCGATCGTGGTCACGGCGCTGATCATACTGACCTGCAAACCGATCTGCGACAGGGTCATGCCCATATCGACCATCATCGGCTTCACCATTGCTGATGATAGCGAGTCAGCCACCTTGTAAGACACTAAGACCCAAATCCAACCCGCCAGCTCAGGGCGCTTAAAGAAACTGACCCACGCGCTCGTATACGACTCACCAGCAACCGGCAAAGCCTCGGCAGCAATGGCCGGCTCACGATAAAAGATGGCAGGCAATAACAGCAGCAAAGACATGATGGTGAGGCCAATAAATGCTTGTGCCCAGCCTAAAGTATCGAGCACAAGCAACAGCAAACCGCCGCCAATAATAATACCGACGCGATAGGCCGAAACCTGGATGCCATTGCCCAAGCCACGCTCTTCGCTGGATAAAATACGTACTGCTAAGCCGTCGGTGGCAATGTCTTGCGTGGCGGCAAATAAATTCACCAAAAATAGCACACCAAATAGCCAATACACGCCAGATGCTTCGCGGAGGCTTTCTGGATTAAACCAACACAGACTGGCCATGACTGCCGCCAAGCCCATGTTCATCGGTAAAATCCAGCTGCGGCGATGGCCAATGCTAGGCCAATAATAACGATCCACCAAGGGCGACCAAAACACTTTCAGTGCCCACGGAATTGCCAATAAACCACTCAAGCTAATCAATGATAAAGGCGCATCATAGCTGCGCAGAATAGCTGGCAATGCCTGAGTGTAGACGCCAAACGGCACGCCTTGCGCAAGATATAAGGCCAACAGCAGCCCCAAGCGCTTTGACAACGATGACATGGCTTTTCTCTTTTTTAGCGCAGCATGTTTTAGGAGAACACGATGGTTTTAGTGCCATGCACCAGCACTCTATCCTCCAAATGCCAACGCACCGCACGCGCCAAAACTTGACGCTCAACATCTTGCCCCATTTCACGCAGAGAACCGACTTCATCGCGATGCGACACACGCTCTACATCTTGCTCAATAATTGGGCCTTGATCGAGATCGGCAGTGACGTAATGCGCGGTAGCGCCGATTAGCTTCACACCCTTGTCATAGGCTTGCTGATAAGGATTTGCACCGACAAATGCGGGCAAAAATGAGTGGTGAATATTGATAATGCGATGTGGCCAGCGCGCAGTAAAATCGGCGCTGAGAATTTGCATATAACGTGCTAACACGATGAGGTCGACACCGACCAGCTTTTCCTCCAGCGTCGCCTCGGCCAACGCCTTAGTTTCCGCTGTCACGGGCACTAGGTGGAATGGCACGCCAAAGCCTTCTACTGCCTCGCGCAAATCACCGTGATTACTAATCACCGCAACAATATCGCAGGGCAAACTACCGCGCGACCAACGCCAGAGCAGCTCCATCATGGCGTGATCATGCTTAGACACCAAGATCGCTACGCGCTTGCGATCAGCCGCATAAGTCAGCTGCCAGCTCATCTGAAAGCGACTGGCCACTTCTTGCTCAAATGCTGCCTCTAGCGCCTCACGGCAAATATCCATTGCTGCTGTTTGCAACTCTAGGCGCATAAAATACGTGCCGCCAATAGGCGCTGTGGCGTGCTGATCAAGGTCGGTGATATTGGCGCCATGGGAAAATAGAAAGCTCGATACCGCACTCACGATGCCAGGCGCATCGGGGCAGTTAATCAGTAAGCGAGCAGTGGTATCAGTCATTCGGCTAATCCTAATAAGTGTCGGCGGCAGCTCGCTGGCGTCTGCCCAGTCCATTTTTTAAAGGCTCGATGAAACGCGCTGGCTTCGGAAAAGCCCATCATCAGTGCAACCTCATCAATACTTAACGCGGGCTTTGCCAAGTAAAACCGCGCCGCCTCTTCTCGTAGCTGATCTTTGATCTTTTGATAGCTTGTGCCTTCTTCTTTCAAGTGGCGGCGCAGAGTTTGCGGCGTTAGCGATAGCTGTTGGCTGAGTGTCGTTAAATCCGGAAATTGATGGCCATAGTCATTACTCAGGCGGTTTCTGACTTGCTCAGCTAAACCCATTGGTCGTGAGCGACCAGCAATAATCAGCGCTAGAGAGTCCTTCAAAAAGCGCGATAACGATAGCGGAGTTTGCGCCAAGGGCAGGCTCAGCCAACTTGCCGGAAAGCGAATCATATTGCGGTCGGCACCGTAGATTACCGGGCAGCGAAACAAGGCGGCAAACTCCGCGGCACTTGGTGGCGCATCAAAACTAAACTCAATAACCAATGGGCTTAAACGCTGCCCGACCAGCCAGCTCCAAAAGCGCACCGAGACAAAGGTCATGAGCTCGAAAATCGTATCTCCGACCATATCGTGATGACGCATGGTCAGCGTTAGCTGACCTTCGCTGGAATTGACGGCTAAATCGGCAGCGGTGGGCGTTTCAAACAAACCGTAAAACGCACTAGATCTGCGGATAGCTTGCTCCAAATTTGCGCAGTTTATTACTGCATGCGCCATCATGGAGAAAGTGCCGGGCTTGGAGCGGGAGTCGGCCGCGAGGCCAATAAATTCGTCGCCGGTACGCCGCATCACTTCTTGCATCAGGCGAATAAGTTCAGTGCTACTGATGCGCGCATCTGACTCGGCAGCGCGTGCCGGGTCGAGGCCACTGTGCGCGAACAAAGCCGACATGCTCAGGCCTTGACGCGCCGCGCCCGAGAGCAAGCGCTCGACGTATTGAAGGCTAACGGTGTGGGCCTGAGAAACGGACATGAATGCTCGCTAAATATAGTACACGCCATAGCCCTTAAGCTAAGCGCTGATTATCCCTCAAGACTAGCACAGCCATAGCTTCCGCATGTAGCTCGGAAAGCCTAAGCAGCCTACACTTCAGGCACTGCCACAGACTTAGGAGTAGCCATGACTGCACTACCAATATTTGAGCTTGATCACCGGTTAGCCAGTGACACTATCGTGCTCGGTGATTTTCCGCTGAGTCGCTGTCTACTTATGAATGACGCGCATTACCCATGGTTAATTTTGGTGCCACGCCGCAATAACCTCACCGAAGTTCATCAGCTCAATAGCGAAGATCAGGCACAGCTTTTGCGTGAATCATCCTGGCTAAGTCAAAAACTGAAGCTCGAATTCAATGCTGACAAAATGAATGTGGCTAATCTCGGCAATGTTGTCTCGCAGCTACATTGGCATATTGTTGCGCGCCACATCACAGATGCCGCTTGGCCTGGCCCAATCTGGGGTAAACATCCAGTTCAACATTATACAGTGCAAGCCTTAAAAGAACGCTTAGAGCAACTCCAGGCCCTGCTCGCTCAAGCCGAAGACAACATAGCATTCACAGCCGACTAGCATGAGCTGGCTACCCGATAGCATCAGTCTCTTTACCGCTTATGGACTGGTCGCGACCTCATTACTAACATCGCTAATCACCGCAGGCTTAGGCATCGGTGGCGGCTTGTTATTGCTTGGCGTGATGGCTGTACTCGTGCCCTCTGCCGCACTCATTCCTCTCCATGGCGTAGTACAACTGGGCTCAAATATTGGCCGCACAGCTTTGCTCTGGCGCTTTATTCAATGGCCGACCGTACTGCCTTTTACAATTGGCGCCGTGCTTGGCAGCGCTCTGGGCGGCAGCGTAGTACAAGAACTGCCTGAGACATGGCTCTATGCCAGTCTGAGCGGATTTATTTTGTATGCCGTTTGGGGAAAATGGCCAACGCTAGCCGCTAGCACCCAGCGCGCTGGCCTTTGGCTTGGCGGTCTAACACTGAGTTTCTTAAGCATGTTTATTGGCGCCACAGGGCCTTTGGTTACGGCCCTGCTGAAAACTCAAGCAATGCCTCGGCAACCGCATATGGCAACATTTTCAGCGAGTATGAGCTTGCAACATGGTGTGAAAATTGCCGCTTTTGGTTTTCTTGGCTTTCAGTTTTTGCCCTGGCTAGGCCTACTCGCCGCCATGATAGCCAGCGGGCTTGTTGGCACTTGGCTTGGCCAACGCTGGCTTTCAGGTCGCGCCGACGCCAGCTTTCATCGCGGCCTAAACTGGCTGCTTAGTGCACTGGCATTGCAGCTACTTTGGCGCGCAATTAGTGCAGGACTTTAAAGATCATCAAAAAAATGGCCTCGGCGCTTTCACGCCGAGGCCATCACAAACTCACCAATAAACTTAGTGAATATTGGCACCTTTCAGCAAGCCATTCATTGCGCCATTGGCACCAAATAGCTTCTCCCGCCACTCAGTCACGAGCGCATTTGTGTCGTGATCATTGGGGTGGAAGCTAGGACGGAAGAAGTCCAAATACTTCGGCAATAGACGAGTCATACGGCCACGGCGACCAAACAACGCGCGCATACCTGCGACGTTATCGCGCACATTGAGCAGCTTGCCATCGGCGTGCATAAGACGAGCTGTTGAGTAGGCCATCACTGCACCTAAAATCGTTGTGGTCAGCACCATCGTGGCTGTACGTGTGACATAGCCACCACCTGTTTGCTGATACACATCCCAAGCCACAGCTTTGTGCTCAGTTTCCTCAAGCGCATGCCACATCCATAGTGGGCGAATATCTTCCGCCACTGAGCCGTGGTGATCGGCCTCAGCCAAGAGCTGCTCGCCCATTAAGGCGGTGAAGTGCTCTAGGCAAATCGTTGCGGCTAGATTCAAACGTGGATGAATTTTTGCCACATTATCGAGCAATAATTTGAGTTGGCTTTCTAGCTCAGCGGCAGGCAACTGCTTAGCATTAATAAAGTCGTTAAGCACTTGGTGACCTTGTGTGTGCAATGCTTCTTGACCAATAAAGCCAGAGATTGCTGCTTTCAGGTCTTCATCGGTGATTTGGTCACGATAATGACGTACTGCTTCGACGAAGAACTGCTCGCCTTCTGGCAGCAGCACAGAGAAAGCCGACCAAAAATAGGTCAGAAATGGGCTATCGGCATACCAGTAGCCGGCGTCGGAATTATCAAAATTCATCATTACACGACGTGGTGGAATGCCAACGCGCGCACCAGCTGGTTGGCGATTTGCCTGAGCTTTGGTGGAAATAGCGGTTTGGGCAGCAGTCATGGTGAAACCTCAGTAAGTCGTTGTTGACGAGTTAACTGTGCCCTTGTCCCTGCGCCAGTGGCAGGTTATTTTGGGACATCTTCTTGTCATTATGTGCCATTACTCAATGTCATCATTTTCTGAGTCCCACCCTGGCCTACCCGCTGCCTATGTTTTGCTCCTACTCGACGTAGTCAAGCGCTGGCATGTCGATGAAAAGGAGCTGTTGGCGCCTTCTGGCCTAGATCGTGAGCAGCTCACCGCGCCCACACTGCGCCTACCGTTAGACACCGTAAACGCCATCTACACACGTGCTCTTGAGCTCACTGAAGAGCCTGGCTTACCGTTTTATATCGGCATGCAAATGAAGCTCTCTAGCCACGGCTTTATTGGTTTTGCCGCGATGACGGCCGATACCGTGGCGCAAGCCATTGAGCTCGCCGAGCGCTTTATTAGTCTACGTTTGATGGGCTTTGCCCTGCGCCTAGAGATCCACGGTGACGAGGCCTGCCTATACCTCAGCTGCGATCTAAACCTACAGCCTTTACGCGATACCGCTGTAGCGGCGCTAATGGTAGGCCTAGGACAAATGGCGCAAGTACTCACCGGCGAGACGCTTTACGGCGTCGCCGATATCGACATCCCTGAAAACAAGCGCTTTGCTGAATTCAGTCATATATTGCCGGCAAAAATACATTTTGCGCAGCCTGAGAATGTCATTCGCTTCGCTAAGGCCTATTTAGACTTGCCCTTAGTCATGGCTGATGCAAGCTCCAGCCAGCTAGCCATTGAGCAATGCGAGCGCGAGCTGGTCGCCATTGGCCATACCAACCGCTTTGTTAGGCAAGTGCGTGATTTAATTCATGACGAGCACGATGGCTTTCGCAGTGTTGAGGCTGTAGCGACTATTTTGTGCATGTCCGAGCGCACCTTAAAGCGCCAGCTCGCACAAGACGGCACTAGTTTTAGCGATATTTTGGAAGACTTACGACGTCAACGTGCAGTTTTGCTATTGCGCCAAGATGTGCAGAGCATTGAGCGTATCGCTGAGCTGTTAGGCTACTCCGATGTAGCCAACTTCACTCGCGCCTTTAAGCGCTGGACAGGCACTACTCCGAGCCAATACCGGCGCAGCGCCTAATCTAATACGGCCTGAAATAAAGCCACTTGAATAAAGAAACCAATAGCCGCTAACGACAATAATCAGCGCCCAGTCGGTCAAGCTTGCGCAGCAGCGCCGGCCATACAAACGCACCGCCGAGGCCGCTGGTTTGCACGCGCATAGACTCAGCAACACCAGCCACAATTTGCGGATTAATCTCTGTCAGCGGCCCGCCAGCCTGCGCCGATAACTGAATTTGGCAAGTGCTCTCAAACACATACATGCTCAAAAATGCATCGGCTATCGTTGGGCCAACTGTCAGCAGGCCATGATTACGCAGCATCAAAAAGTTCGCCGAACCGAGATCAGCCTGCAAGCGCGGTTTCTCATCTGGGCGAAATGCCACGCCTTCGTATTCATGATATGCCAAGCCTGCCAAGACAAAAGTTGATTGCTGTGAAATTGGCAACACACCGGCCTGTTGAGCACTAACGGCAACACCTGCACGCGTGTGTGTATGCAATACGCAGCCAGCATCTTCACGGGCTTCATGCACGGCCGAGTGAATGACAAAGCCTGCGGGGTTCACCGGAAACGGAGAATCGATGACCTTATTGCAATCGGCATCAACCTTGACCAATGACGATGCCGTAATCTCATCGAACATCAGTCCATACGGATTAATAAGGAAATGATGCTCAGGCCCCGGCACGCGTGCCGAAATATGCGTGAACACCAAATCGCTCCAACCGTAATGCGCCACCAAGCGATAGCAAGCGGCTAAGTCACAGCGCAGCTGCCACTCTTCAGGGCTCACACGTGTCTTTAGGCTAGGCATTTCCATGATGCTTACTCGCTAACGCGATGCAGAGCGCAAATTTTATTGCCGCTAGGGTCGCGTAGATACGCCAAATACAACTTACCCATTGGGCTTTCGCGTACGCCGGGCGGGTCCTCGCAACTAACGCCACCATTGGCAATACCAGCGGTGTGCCAAGCATCTGCCATCGCTGGGCTTTCAGCAGCAAAACCAATCGTGCCGCCATTGCCACCATCAGCAGGCTGGCCATTGATAGGCGTCGTTAAGGCAAAAACACCAGTTTTGGTGACGTAGAAGCAGCGGCCTTTAGAGTCAATGACGCCAGGCTTATGGCCCATGGCACCAAGCACTGCATCGTAGAATACTTTTGAAGCGTGAATATCGTTGGCACCGATCATGATATGGCTAAACACGTGACACTCCTTAGATCTGCAAAATGACGAACGAATGTAATAGCCGCTTCAGGCGACACATGCAATAGCGCAAAAAAAGGCCGCATCCCTGCGGCCTAAATACTGCTAAATCACTGGATCATTTTTATGCGCCAGTTAGCCCACCAAATAAGGCGCCGAATAACCCACCTAAAATTCCGTTCAGCAATGGACCTAAAACAGGGATTTGGCCAATCAGATCACCAATGACAGGAATGCTTGGTGCAGCTGGTGTGCTAGTGCCACCCGATGTACCGCCGGTTGAACCCCCTGTGGTACCACCAGAAGCGCCGCCAGTCGAACCACCAGGCGTCGTTTGCGGAGCTGCAACTGGTGCTACTTTCGCCAGTTCTTCGCCAAAAAATGGCACCATGGCTACGATTACTTTCGTAAACAGCTGACCATTGGCAAGTGCTAATAAGCCTTGAGCAATTTCTTCAGGGGTTTGGCCATTTTCGCTACCACCAAGGATGCCATTCAACAGTGCGATCAATGGGTTTAAGGCTTCATCTTTAGTGTTTACTAGCTGATCAACCAAGCTAGTTAACGCACCTAAAGCGCCAGTATTTTTGTCTGTCAGTTGATCAACTACGCCTGTCAATGGAGCCAATACGCCCAACTGAGGGTTTAGTAGGAAGTTCAACAGGTCATTAACTGGGCTTAAAATTGTGCCACCTAATAAGCCGCCTGTTAGATTGGTTACTGCAGAGATCAAGCCTTGTGTACTCGGACTACTAGGCTCACTCAATGCCAATATCGATGCCAAACCACTCGCCACTTGCTCAGGAGTTAAGTTCTGATTCAGACCAACAAGCACTGTATTTAGCGACAAGATTAGTGGTGATAGCACACCTAAGTCATCGGCAGCAGTCAGATGACTGATAAATAATGACAATTCGCATTGCTGGCTAGTGCCTTTCGCTTTCAGTACTTTAATAGGTGCTAGCAAATCTGCTTGCGACTGTTTGCTTGGATCTAAAATTGCCTGAATTAATTGCGGCACTGCGGCTGCAAAAGGCTCAGCTAGCAGAACCTTTTTAGCGCCCATGGCATCATTAAGCAGTACGTCGGCGCAGACCACCGAGTTGGCCACTGGTGGTTTGGTTTGAGGACTGCCGTCCTCGTTAAATTGACCACTATCGGAGCCGCAAGCAGCAAGTGCTGCGGCAAATCCGGCGACCATCGTAAATCGAGCAATTGGCTTAAGTAAGTACATGACAACCCCCTTCGTTTGGAATGACGCCACTTTACGAGGAGGTTTACATCTATACAGTCGGCATCATGTAAGACAAAAACCGTACCACTACAAGATATTACAAAGTGAGATTGCACGGGCTATTCATAAGTGATTGATATTCACCCAATGATCCGGTAAAAATTACCAATACCTAGTGATCAATAACACTAAGCATCAATTAGATACACAAACTTACAATTAAGCGGAAACAATTATTCGATCGGCTTACAAAAAAACACTTAAGTCAAGTTTGGCCATCGCGATACAATTCGCTTCGTAGTGAAATGGATGTCGATGTGTAACGCCACTGTAATAAATACAGTTGACTAGAGCGCTAGGGTTAATACTATGAAAGACGAAAGCGCACCGGAAAAATGCACGCCCGATGCTGACTTGTTGCGTGAAATTGAGTTACTTAATCAGAAAATAGCTTTACTGCGCTCAGAAATTAATGTGCTAAAGGCAGCTGCCGAGTTTTTCTATAATGAGCACTTAAACCAAAGCAAAGGCTAACGCTCACTAATCAGCTGTAGGTGATAGCTGATACGCTCGTATCACCTTTGCAGCACGCAATCCTAAAATAATCGGCACCCATAACTCCTCCGGCATAGCGAGCTTAAACATCCACTCTTATTACATATGTTTTAGCAATCATGTCATGCAAACTACGCTTGCGTTTAGTCCAGCCTGCCAACATATAGCCGATGCAAAACGTCAGTGCCGATAGATATTGTGCGAAAAATCGCCCAGAGGCTCGGGCAAAGCTAATGCGATGCCCATCTAGGTCGACAACCTTCAGTCTCAAAGCACGCTTTCCCAATGTGGCTTGCCAGCTTGACGAATGAAAAAGTGAGTAATAAAGCCACCACATGCATAGTGTTACTATTGACTCTATTAAGTTAAGTAAATTCAAATCAATAGCGGTAACAAAGAAAATGCTTACTCTAAGCAGTGTCGACACTAATAAAATTGGTATCACCATTACGAAGAAATCAATACCCACTGCTAAAGCTCGGCGCCAAAATCCACCAAACTGAGTATCTTCAGTAATTGCACATTTTGCGACAGGGGAATTTCCCATAAAATCCACATCAGATTGCATTATTAATCCCATTGAATTAGTTAAAATTGACCATGCCGGAGATTAAACTCTTCATCACTCATTATAAGAAATAGAACAAATTCAATTAAAGCAATGATAGAAGGAATTGCTGTCCAACAAAAAAGTAAATATAAAATTCCGCGACCTACTTGGCCGAGGTAAAACTTATGGACACCAAAGCCACCCAAGAAAAAAGCTAGCAGAGCCGCTGCAATCCGACTTTTGCCATTGGGTGCTAAAGCACCTAAATTAACAGTGACTGAAGGATTCATTTGGCGTACGCCGCACTTAGGGCATATTTCTGCTTTTGCGCTAATGATTGCTGCACATTCGCTGCAATATTTTTCATCAGAACTCTTTATCGAATTCTCGCTCATGCTGCCTTCCTGCTCACTACTAAGCTATTGCGAAGGCGAGAGCATGCCATGCAGTGCAGTTGCGAACAAGAACTGCACTGTTGGCGCTTAGCAACTCGTCAGGCTTTCTGTAACATGCGCAAAATACTAGAGAAATCCAAACCACCGCTGCCACCAGCGCTGTGCAAAGCATAAAGCTGGCGCGCTAATCCACCAAGGGGAATAGGTGTCTGCGCACCAAGCGCGGCCTCTTCGGCAAGACCTAAGTCTTTCAGCATCAAGTCAGTGCCAAAACCACCGCTGTAATCGTGGCTAGCCGGCACACTGTCCATGACGCCTGGCATGGGGTTGTACTTTTGTAATGACCAATTATCGCCAGAGCTCTGCTTCATGATGTCGGAGAGTACGCCAGCATCTAGACCTAAGCTCACGCCTAAGTTCAACGCTTCGGCGCTACCTATCATATGGATGGCAAGCAACATGTTATTGCAAACTTTAGCGACTTGGCCGGCACCATTGCCACCAGCATGGAAAACGTTTTTGCCCATGGCCGTGAGCAAGGGCTTGGCTGCCGCAACGGCTGCATCCTCACCGCCAACCATAAAGGTCAATGTGGCATTGGTAGCGCCAGCAGTGCCGCCTGAAACAGGCGCGTCTATTAAGCTAATGCCTTTTTCGGCAGCGGCTTTAGCAACCTTGCGCGCAGTCTCTGGGGCAATAGTGCTGCAGTCGATGACCTGTACCGAGGCTGCTAGAGTGGCCAATAAACCACCCTCGCCTAAGTACAAGCCTTCAACGTGACGACTAGCCGGCAACATCGAAATTACGACATCGGCACCACTCACAGCAAGTACAGCGCTATCGACTACACTCACACCTTCTGCGGCCACGCGGGCACGGGCATCGGCAGATAAATCCGTAGCGGTGACCTTAAAGCCAGCCTTGTGCAAATTGACGGCCATGGGGCCGCCCATATTGCCGAGGCCGATAAATACGATGTTAATGGTCATTGTTCTTCTCTCTTTAATAAACATCGTTAGATGCTTCGATTATCAGGTTTAGGCGTATTAGCGTATCGACTCAGGCGCGTCAGCTTCGAGCATTCGGCGCGCAATAATCACGCGCATGATCTCATTCGTTCCTTCCAATATCTGATGCACTCGGGCATCGCGAAGCAAGCGCTCAAGCGGATAGTCGCGCAGATAACCATAGCCCCCGTGTAGCTGTAGCGCCTCATTGCACACGTTAAAACCAGCGTCGGTGGCAAAGCGTTTGGCCATTGCGCAATAGGTGCTGGCATCGCGATGGCCAGCGTCGAGTTTGCTAGCGGCAAGGCGGATCATCTGCCGAGCCGCAACTAGCTCAGTGGCCATATCGGCAAGGCGAAATTGCAGCGCCTGAAACTCGGCCAGTGCTTTGCCAAACTGTTTACGCTCACCGAGATAGGCTTGCGCTGCATTAAGCGCGCCTTGTGCCGCACCGACTGAGCAGGTAGCAATATTGAT